>NZ_JBZEES010000003.1:324946-487419 GCF_058310215.1 Flavobacterium sp. AK-301 | reverse complement strand
GCCTCTAATAGAACATTGTCTCCACATAATTCTACAGAGACCTTTTCTTCTACAGCCTGATTTACCTTAACATTAACCGAGTTTTTTATATAACATCCTCCTGCTGTGATTACCTCAACCCGATACTCCCCACTATCTGCAGGAGTTAAATTTTCTTTAGCTAAACGAAGTCCGGTAAATTCAGAACCATCTGGTAAAATCCATTTTACTCTGGCTAACGGTCCTAAAGGGATTAAGTTTAAACTTAAAGTCTCTCCAATGCAAAATTGGGTTTCTCCTCTAATAATATTATCCAAAACTTCAACACGTCCCAGCTTAAAAGTATGTACTATCTCATAACAATTCGCTACTACTTTTACATCATAAGAACCTTCTTCTAATCCTGTAAAAACAGGTACTGTTTGTCCTTTAGCCGGAAAATTTGCTTCTGAACTTTTTTTAATAAAATACTCTTTAATACCGGATACGTTATTAACAACAACAGAGATATTTCCTTCTTTTGTATCTTTACCACAGATAACGCCTCCTGAATTTGCTAAATCAAACGAAGGGAAGCTTGTCAATACTGTTGTCGAAATAATATTTGTGCCCTTAAGAAGCTCTTCTTGAGTCACAAATTTATTAGGTCCGTCCTTTCCGCTTAAAGCCACTTTATACTCACCGGGAATATTAGCGGAAAAAGAAAATGAGAAAAGTCCATTTCCTGAAATTTTGATCCCGTTCGCATTAAAATAATCTAAACCTGATGGTCCGGAAATAAGGCGAGGATAAGCATATGCATTACCATAAATAAAATTAATTTGTGTACTTACTCCTTTCCCAACAGCAACTACTTTAATCTTTCCGTAAATAATAAAACGATTACAACTGCTTGGGCTTGATTTATAACGTACTTCATCTAAACTAATATTCGAAATATAACTTGCTAAAACAACCGTATATTCCCGATCAAAACAACCGGCATCTTTAACTCTTATTTTATACGTTCCCGGTTCTAAATTATTTCCTAAACCTACGAATCCACTAGGAGTTGCACGTGCCGTTACATTAATTGGAGAAGGTCCTTCTGTTGCTGTAATTTTCAACGGAAAAACTAATCCTGAAGAACTTAATACTCCTTCTATTATAAGAGCTGACTTTCCTATATTATGTAAAGCGGGACCATCGACAAAATTTAACTTATCAAATTTAGGCTCAAAATACTGTGGGTCAATATACACGTTTAACGGATCGTCTTGTCTTGGTTTTGATGAAGTAGACGAAGTCTGGTTTAGAAAGTGATATTTTTTTAGTTCATTACCATTACCATCAACAATTTTAAAAGTATATGTTTTTCCTATATCTAATAAATATTTTGCGGTGCGTCTTTCCCTGGAGACAGTATCTCTTTGTACATTTTGCGTTCCTTTTTCTGTAACTTCAATAACAAAAGGATAACAGCCACTTAGTGCCGGATAATCCGACATGCTGTCAAAAACTGCCAATACCTTTTTAGTAACCTCACAACTGGATCCGTCCGGATCATCACTAATAGTAATGCTTTTCCGTTCCGGAAGAGTTTGTCTAAAAGCAGTGAAGTTTGCTAAATCAAATGTATTCGATTTTGTGATATCACAAATCGTAACCGTTAATTTTACAATCCCCCATTTAGCTCTGTCTGTAGGTAATGGATAATCATTTCCTGATGTTACATCACTATACTTCAGATTATCATACACATCAAAACCTCCTGATTCATTTTGAATCTCCAGTTTGAACACTGCCTGTTTGAGTTTATCTCCATAAAAAAGAGGTCCTCCGGTAACACTAGTAATATCCTTTATAGCATCAGCAGAATTACCACTAAATACCACCGACCATGGGTTTATTATACTTGCCTTTTTAATACCGGAACAAACATCATCTATTTCATTATACTCTACGTGAAAACCACTTGTACCCGGATTAAAGGGGGGGAGGCTTAATGTAAAATCTTTATAAATAACATTTGGTTTTACAATATAGTAATCTTCTTTATCTAAAGTAATACCATAAAAAACTGTTCCGCAAGCATCTACACCTCTTAATTTATATTTCCCTGCCGGAACATTTTGAAAACTAGCAAATTTATAATCCCCTGCTACTTCCTGAACCACACCTCCATTTTGATCCAGTAAAGAAATAACATACGGTTTATTTCCTCCTGACCAACTAGCATTCACCATTCCTAAAGGATTTGTTACACCTTTACAATAAGCATAATGATAAGTAGATCCGGATAAAGTCGGAGAAGATGGATCATAATTATTTATAACTTCTATACTTTCATCAGATTTAATAAATGTAGCTCCCTGATAATAGCCATAAAAATAGTCTCCAGGCTTTAAATTTTTAAACGAAGGATTACCTCTCTGAATCTGAATATTCAATTCATCATAAGGGGCTTCTACAATACCATAAACAATAGGATTAGGAATATCGGTACCGATAATCTCAATTTCAAGCATTCCAGTACTTAAACAGTCTGAAGGTGTTGCTTTTGCTTTAATAGTTACTTGTCCAAACCCTATTAAAGGAAACAAACAAAAAAATAATAAAAAAATAAACAGTCTACTATTTGCCACACTATTGAAAATAAAAAAAGTATTTTTATTCATCATGAATCAATTTATTTAAAAAATAAAAACAGGGAAGAACCTAAAAATTTAAGAATAGAAAAATCTATAAATTCATACAGAAAAAGAAACTTCCTGCTACCTATTTTAATTAAACATTTACACTATCGAATATATCAACCTTGATTGAAACATAAACCTAATCCATAACTAAGACTTCTCTATGCGTCAAAATGAAATCAATTGATTTTTTTCGTTTTTTATAAATTTATAAAACTATTATAATTAATTGGCAAATTTATAAACTATATTTATAATTATAAACATTAATATTGTGTATATGTTTAAATATTGTGCTTATGTGGCTTTATCATCAAAAAACTGTTTGAAATATAGATAATAAATTAAATATCCCGTAAAAAACAAGGTTTAAATATGTTTATTTAACACAGAAGAATCAAATAAAAATACAAAACTGAATGTCAATCTGTTTTTACCTTATTAATTAACAAGTTATGAGCTAAAAACGATATTCTATTATATAATTATAATAACAAAAAAGCACAACTAACGGCTATCCGAAAGATTGTGCTTTTACTATTGATACTTTTATTTGAAAATCAGGTATTAAAACTTCTTCTTTTATTGTGGTATCTGAAGTTGCAGTATAATCAATTTTCTATAGAGAATACGGGAAGAGTAAGTTTAATAGTGGATCTAAAACTTTAGATTTCAGAATAATGTCTTTGGATATTCTGTAGGAAATTAAAAAGTATATGATTACGATACTACTCTTTTTGTAAAAAAAATGTTTTTTGTAAAAAGTGAGAGGTTATTCATAGCTCTGCTAACTTTTTACAAAAAACATTTTACTTTAATTACATTTCACAAAAAACCTCTTACATTTTTAAGGAAGAGCTGTCACCATACAAGGACAATCGCTTATTCCCTGGAACAGGTCAAGTCCCAGAGTGACCATATGTGTTCCTGAGTTATAGCCCATAATACCATTAGTAGTTACTTGATATGAATAAGCAAAATAGAAATTTGACTTCTTCAGTCCTGCCATCGGTCCGATAGTTAAAGGCTTTAACATCTGATCGTTTAAAAAACGATAGGTGATTCCTGCCCAGAAATAATCTTCATATTCTAAAAAACGAAACTTTAAATTTAAATCTGTACTTGAACGTCCGTCACTTTCATAATACTGAAAGAAAGCGGAAGGCTCAATCTCAAAATTACTTAATCGATCTTCTTTCCATACATAACCGGTATAAAGCTGATAGGTTCTTAATGCAATCGGTTCAATCCCTGTAAAATCATCTATATTTTTATTCAGAATATTAGCAATACTAAAATTGGCATAGAAACTCTTCTCTCTGTACAGCATACTCACATCAAAGTTATGATTCGTAATCGCACGATTATCGTATACCCCCGGATCAGTAATATTAGGATCAAATTTATCAATATCAATTTTAAACTGATTGAAATTATACGACAATCCGAAGGACAGATACTTCTCTGTATATTTATCTAATATAAGATGATGTGCAAAGGCTATTTTACCTCCTTGTTGTTTTGTATATCCATTTTTATCATTGTACAGAAACAATCCCAGACCGGAACGATTAGCAACTCTGAAATCTGCTGCCAGCGACTGATTTTCCGGAGCATCTTTAATTCCTACCCATTGTGTTAATCCGTTTATTCTGACTTTTGCATTATCGCCGATACCGGCGTAAGTCGCTGCTATGCTAAATGGATTATCCGCCAGATATTGTGTCTGGGCGGGAATCGTTAATTCCTGTGAATATAGATTTGTTATAAAGCCGGATGCGACTATAAAATGCATTATTATTTTTTTCATTATTATTTTTTATCAAAAAAATTTTAATTTATCGAAAGGGAATTGGAAGAAAATAGTATTCAGTCAGTTATTGTGAATAACTGACTGAATACCTTTTCGTTTATCTGTAAAGAGTGAAATTTCCAACAAATTCTCTACTGTCCTCATCTCCGTTTAACTTAATAACGTACCAGTAATCTCCTGCCGGTAATGAAGTCCCTTTATATTTTCCGTCCCATGAATCTCCTAGTTTTAACCTTTCCATTTCTCTTCCGTAACGGTCAAAAATATAGGTTTTGATATTCGGGAAATCATCAATGTTTTTTGGTGTCCAGGTATCATTATGTCCATCAGTATTCGGCGTAAAGAAATTCGGTATCTTTATATCCAGAAACTCCATATATATATCTCTTGTTACCTGACAACCACCTTCGTCAACAAGGGTAACGGTATGAATACCTGTTGTTTTTACTTTATATGTATTACGACTTCCATAATCCTTCGCATTAAAATAATAACGATATGTACCTGTTCCACCGCTTCCTTTTGCTATTATTTCATTTAGTCCGCCTACTGAAAGGGTCAGATCTAACGGGACTATGGTAACAACTTCAAATGGAGTCGTCTCTTTACTACAGCCGCTATCATGTGACACTTCTACTTTATGTGTTCCAAGACTCAGATTAGTAAAGGTATTTGACAGTTGCGGGGTACCTCCGTCAAGAGAATACAAGACCTCATTTTCTGCTTCAGCATTTACATGTATTATTACCTGATTTCCTCTTACGTTCTGCTGATCGCAATTGTAGGTAACCTCTGCCACAGGATTAATATTGATCGCAGCTGGCATATCTACATCCTCAGAAACAATACATCCATTAGCGTCTTTTACATAAATCGTATATGTCACACCACTTATCAAATTCTCGAATACAACACGATTCGGAACAAAATCTATGTCTCTACCAGAATTGATACTCGTAGAATAAGGTGCTGTTCCATTTTTAATCTTAACCTCAATTATACCGTCTTTATCTCCGTAACAAAGTTCAACTACTTTTTCTGCGGTTATTTCAAGTTTTGGTATTTCTACTACATCAATCGAAATTGCTACAATACAGCCTATTTCATCTTTTACATAAACGGTATAAGAACCTGCTGGTAATTTTTCAAATTTCGGTGCCAATTGAAATACATCCGGATCAGTTGAAATTGCATATTGCAATATTCCTGTACCACCCGTTGCGGTTATATCAATAACTCCTGTTGACTGACCTCCGCAGAGTATTACATTTGATATCGCAGTAGCAACGATCGGCTGATTATCTGTTGTGAATTCCTCTATTGTTTGAATACAACCGTTAGTATGCTTCATCCAGACAATATGTTGTCCGTTCGTAATTCCGGTAAAAGTATTACTGGACTGATATGCTATTCCGTCCATTGAATAGGTAACATCAGCAGGATCAAGCTCCGGATTTATCGTTACCACCACTGTATTAGTCGGTACATTATTGTCACATACCGGTTTTAATTTATAACTTCCCTGAAAGTCTACCGGTTTATCTAAAAAGAAATACGTTTCGGTAAAGCAACCTTTGGCATCTTTTACATAAATAGAATAATCTTTACCTCCTTCTAAATCCGTGAATTCAACCTGTCCTTCAACATAGGGTCCTTTTATATTATTTAAACTGGTAAAATACGGTGCGGTTCCTCCTGTTGGAGTTACTGTTATACTTCCTTTACCATCTCCTTTACATAACTCCTGGGTTGTAATACCGGTTGCTTTTAATTCCTCCGGTTCTGTGATTGTAACAGACAACAGTTCATAACATCCAGTCTCCTTATCCTGAACAATAATATCATATGTACCTGCACCTAAATTATCAAAAGTGCTTTTTGAACTGAATTTATTCAGATCAGGGGATATCGCATATTGATACTCTCCTGAGCCTCCGGTAACCGAAAGACTGATTTTTCCATCTGTTTTTTCATAACAACTCACTTCTGTTGGAGTTTTGTCTACAACAAGAGGACTCGGTTCTTTTATAATAATCTCTTTGGAAACTCCATAACAATCCCCACTTTTTACTTTTACTTTATAAGTACCCGGTCCAAGGTTACTGAAAATACCTGAATCTTGTTCCGGACGAACCATTGCTCCTCCTGCATCTACTAATGTATATTTATAATTCCCTAAACCTCCTTTAGCTATTGCTATTATTTCGGCATCGGTATTCCCTATATTACAGCCTACGAAATCACCTGAAAGGTCTAAATCTACTGTTAACGGTATAATTGCAGTGATATCAACTGTATTAGTCACTACCGCTTTACAGTCGTTAGCATCTCTTACATAATATTTATAAGAACCTGCCTGTACCTCTATTTTGACAAGCGGGAAAAAATTCGTTCCGTCTGTACTATACTGATACGGTGCAGTTCCTCCTGTTACTGTCATTTCCAGTACAGCTCCGTCTTCACAGGTAAGTGTACTTACAACAGATAAAGTAGCAATAACAGGATTTGGTTGTTTAATTTCAATAGTATTGGTCACTTCTTTACAGTTCCAGTTATCTCGAATCGTTACATAATATTTTCCGGCTCCTAAACCTGAAAATACATTGCTTAACTGAGGTACTGATGTTGTACCGTTCTCATAATGTAAAACATAGGTATAAACACCCTTTCCACCTGCAGCAGCTACTGTAATAGCAGCGTTTTTGTCTCCAAAGCAGGATAGTTCTGTTTTATCTGTAACAATAGTTCCTGTTATTGGAACAGGCTCCTTTAGTTTGATCTTCTCTGTTACTTCGCAACCATTACGGTCTTTTACTGTAATTTCATAATCTCCCGGAGATAAATTATTAAAGATCCATATTCCTGAGAAAGCTTTAACTATACTGTTAGTCGATTTATTAAACAACTGATATTGATATTGCCCCCAACCTCCTGTTGCTGTTGCTCTGATCTCTCCTTTGTTAAGATCACAAGTTACACCAGCAGTTTCTTTTACGCTTAATGCCAGAGCAGCTTCTGGTTCAAAAACCTCAAAATCTATTGATTTTGGACAGTTTGGAAAATTCTGTTGCTCTACTGTAAGGGTATATTTCCCAGAACCTAAATTAACAATCGGATTTGTTTGTCCGGTCGTATACGTACCTGACATAACCGAAGTTGTGGTACCAAAAACCAAGATATCCCACTTAAATGCTCCTGAATAACCGGCACTCTTTATTGAAAAAGTAACCGTGCCTGTTGTGGTTCCCTTACAAACCACCTCATTTGTTTTAGAAAGAGCAACCTTTATGTCATTTGGTTCTACCACAGTATGAGGCGTACGAATTACACAACCAGTGGTTTTATTCTTTATTGTAAAAATATAAGAACCTACCGGAAGATCTGTAAAGATCGGTGTGTTTTGCCATGTTTTTCCACTATCAATACTGTATTCAAATGCATTCGGATCAGCCGGAATAACGGTACTCTCTGAGGTCATTACTATGATCTCAACGTCTTCTCCTGCATTGATACAGCTTATTTTTTCGGTAACCTTAACCGTGGCACTCACTAATTCATAAAAAGGAGCTATGGTAACGGTTGTTGACCCTATACAGCCATTAGTATCATATACATTCACTGTATAAGTACCTCCTGCTGTATTGATAATGTTCCAACGTACTGGTTTAACCGGTTGTATTGTATTATCAATAGAAGTTATACTATTTCCGGCAGCATTTTTTAATTCAAAAAGATACTTCCCGTTTCCACCTTTAACTTTTGAAGGATCAACAGTAATAACAGCGCTATTTGTAGCATTACCCATAGTACAGCCAAACTGTTTTACAACCGGAATCCCGGTTACATCAATAATAGCAGGCTGACCTACTATAACCGTTTTTTCAAGATCACAGCCTCTTTCCGAAACTACTTTAATAAGATAACTTCCTGCAGTCAGATTTCTAAAAATATTTGAACTCTGAAGAGTACCGCCATCAATACTATACTGATACGGAGGATTGATATTCGTTGCATCTAAAGTAACGGTAATCATACCATCATTCCCATTAAAACAAGTAGCAGGAGTTGGTATAGCATCAAAAACTACAGGGCTCGGCTTGTCTAATGTTATTGGGAAATCCTTAGAACAAAGTGTCCCAGCATCTTTGACACGAATAATATAGTCTCCATGCCCTAATCCGGTAAATATGGATAAAGGTTGTGACGGACGTATTTCGGTTCCTGTATTATTTAATAAACTATAAGTATAATTTCCGGAACCTTCTGAAGCGGTTGCCTCAACCTCTCCATTATTAGTATCACACATCGGTTGTTTCACAACGATTGCAGTCAGATCCAGTGGTTTTAATATCGTGATTATATGTTCGAATGTACAACCGTTACCATCTTTAATTATAAGGGTCTGTTTTATCGAATTTAAATTTGAATAGGTAAAATGATCTGTTTTTGAAACAAACGCACTTCCGTTCAGACTATAGGTAAACGGACCTACTTCATTAGTAATAACGGTTCTGTCTACTTTAATACTAAATTTACCTTCTGCCGCACAAGCATCAACAAGAGCTGCAGTAAATTTAGGTTTCGGATCTTTTGGTAAAGTAATTTTAACTTCTTTGATACAGTCATTCTCATCTTTGGCATAAACAATAAAATTACCTGCTGCACTGAAAAGAACAGAGTTTTTAACCCAACCTGCTGCATTTGCTGCAGGAGGAACTGTTGCTCCGGTATCTGGCTGAATAAAATACTGATATTTACCGGTTCCGTCTGTTGCTGTTACTGTAATCTGCCCTTTCGCATTACAATTCTCATTTTTAGTAACCTTTGCAGAAACACTCAACATTCTTATAGCCTCAGAAATAACAAAATCTTTAGAAACCTGAGTACAACCGTTAACCGTTCCTGTTTTTTCTGTAAACAGAATAAAATAGTTACCGGGAACTAAAGGTCCCAAATCGTTTACTGTAACAGATCCTCCGGTTACAGCAATACTTCCTTCTATTCCTATAGGTGAATTATTTAGAGCACTATAAACCTGATAGGTTACTGAAGTCGTACCTGCTTTATAATTATCAAAACTAAAACTTACTTTTCCATCTTTTGCTCCTGTACAGGTTACATTTTTAGGCGTAATTACAGAAGTCAGAGTCGATAACGTAGGAATAGCTGAATCTGCCGTTTTATAATAATAACAACGTGTGGTACCATCATAAACAATAAAACTATACGTAATACCGGGAATAAGATTATTAAAAGTGGTAGACAAACCATCTACGCTGTCTGCCGACTGATAATCGGGATGCCCCGGAGTATAAGGTGGAATATCTTTATAATAAATGGCGAAAAAATAGGGTCCTGAACCTAACAAATCTCCATCAACAGTAATTATAGCTGAACCAGGAGTTGTACAATCTCCGGCTGCCGGCAATACAGTAATATCCAGATCATCCGGTGGTGAAGCAATCTTAATGTTACGTTCAAAAAACAGACAACCATTTGCGTCGATAACCTGAACTTCATAAAACCCGAATTCCAGAATATCAAAAGTATAATTTACATCTGTAACAGGACCATATGTTTCAAGTAAAACACCATTATTACTTCTTAAATAATATGTATAAGGTGCGGTTCCTCCTGTAACTGCATGGATATGAATCTTACCTTTAATGGTAGGTTCTACTCCTCCTGGTCCACATAAGATATTTTCTTCAGTATGAGAGAAATGAACCGGATCTTTTTCGTTTATTTTTACGGTTACAAAAGCACTACACTTATTATCGTCAACAACAGTTACTTTATAATTCCCGGCAGGTAAACCTGTAGTCTGAGTTCCATAATCTTTACTAGTATCTGTATTAACAACTGTAATTACATAAGGAGCTTTCCCCTGGGTAACTTTTACATTAATCACTCCGGTTTCTGAACCGTGACAATTAATAACTGCTGCTGGAGTTGCTGTTACAACAGGAGGCACTAATGGTTCAATTATAGCTACAGCTGTGATTAACTCACAACCTTTGCCATCTGTAATTTTAAACGTATAATTCCCCGCATCTGCGGTTATAAAATCTGCTGAAGATCCTATCAGATTAACTGAACCACCTATAGGCGCTCCGTTTTTGTATGCCTGGTATTGAAAAGGAGCAATACCTCCTTGTACAGTTATTTTTATATTTGCTTTAGGACTTGTTGTACAGTCCAGTTCTTTTTCTACTACTGCTGAAGCAATTAACTCTTTGTTTATTATCTGACTTATGGTTGTGGTACAACCTAACTGATCACGAACCAGAAAATTATAAGTTCCCGGTACTGCATTAGATATTGTAAACAAAGGTGAAGAGGCTGTTGAAGACCAGGTCACTCCATTATTCAGACTATATGAATATGGTGCTTTACCTCCTGATATAGCAAGAACGATCTTTGCTTTATTAGCCCCTGTATAACAAAGATTTGAAGCAGGATCAATCGTTGCAACTATTGGTGCTGATTCTATAAGATTAAATGAAACAACAGCCGGACAACCATTAATATCAGTAACTGTGGCTTTATATTTTCCTTTTTGGCTCAGATTAGCAAATACAGGACTGGTCTGAGCTGGTAATTTAGTACCGTCAGGAAGTTCTAATTCATATTTATTCTGACCTGATCCACCTTCTGCTTTCAACTCTACAGTAACAACGTTACAACTGATCAAAGTCTGTTTCAATACAGAAAGTTTTAATTCTTCAGCCTTATCAATAGTTACTTCAACAGAAATTGTGCAAGAACCATTTGAACTTCTCACCAGAATAGTATGTTTACCAGGTGAAAGACCATTTACTGTAAATTGGGAAGCAGCATTTACTACAGCATTTATCCATGAAACACCATTATTAATACTGTACTGATAGGGAGCAAAATCATTTACTCTAATAGTAGCGCTACCATCTGAACTGAAACAAGTTACATTTGTTTTGGAATCTAAAACAGCTGTAAATTTCCTGTCATTTACAACAATTGGCACTTCAACCTTAAAAGCACAAATTATTGGAATCTGAGATACCTGTATATCATCCAGTCCTAAATCATTCCCCTCTAATGCTAATGATATTGTACGAATTCTCAGATACAATTTGTCATTATTCTTTGGGTTCAGTTTAAGTGAAATTAAATTCCAGCGACCGGTTCTTTTAATATTTCCGGTATTTTGTGTTGCAATTACCTGGTCATCTATAGTAGAAACTAATTCAACCGTAATATTAGGGTCTGCATCTCCAACATGGGTTGCTTTAAATAAATTTAATCCCCACATTGTAATATTTAAATCCTGGTTAGGGATAATATCTTTAATTACTTTTTCATAAATAAGATTATCCTGCCCCGTTCTGTTTCCTACATTAACAACTAACATTCTTCCCTCAAAATTCCCTGTATGATCAGGAATCTGTAACCATGTCGGATGAGGATATTCTATTCTTTTAGTTATAGTATATTCCCCATCTGCAAGGGAGTGATAAGGATTTTTTTTCTGATCAATAAATTTATAACCTTTAATTTCAGGACTGGACGCATCTTCTCCTGCTCCAAAATCATCCTGTAATAAAATACTTGGTGTCATATGGGCCATAGAATTATAATATGATCCCACTATATAATCTCCCGGAGGGGTGTTTTTAAAAACATTAGAGGCTTGTGGCCCTGTAACAGTACCATTTTTATCTGTCAGTGTATAGGTATAATCATAATCCGAAATACTTGTACCTACAGTAATATCTGCATTACCTGCACATAAATATTTAATGCCGGGTGTTACAACAGGAACCGGAGGAGGCGGATTTATTGTAACCTTCATATTAAAAATACAACCTTTAGCATCCTTTATACTTATTGGTAGATCTACACCTGCTAACAGATACGCTTCCATATTATCCGTATAAGCTCCTCCATTGAAACTATACACATATGGAGCAGTTCCTCCAACAGTATTTGTTACCCGTACCCTTGCTCTGTTTGCTCCTGTAGGGTCACAACTTACATCTTCGGCAATACCTACAGAAGCTTCAAGCGCCTCATCAGGTTGTTCCAGAATGATGGTTTGTGGTGCCATATCACATTCTATAATCTTCCCTGAAATCATGGTTAAACTATAACGCACTCTAAGTGTATAAGAATCTCCAAATAGTCCTGTAAAAATAGGAGAGGTCTGATAATTTGTTCCGTTAATACTGTAACTTAATGTATATCCTTTAGAGTCAATATTCTCTATTTCAATTGACCCTTTGTCTCCATAACAATTAATATCATATTTTTTTACAGTATAAGTAGGAAATACTTCAGGAAAAACAGTTCTTTCTGTTGTAACAGTACATCCATTTGAATCTTTTACTTCGATTTTGTATAATCCGGAAGTGGTAATTGAAACAATATTACTAAGTTGTTTTATTCCATTTACATAGTAAGTATATTGTTGTGAACCGCCTTTTGCTGTTATCTCAATACTACCTTTGTTACACATTAACGGCTCTACATCCAGACTGATACTTAAAGGTTCTAAAGCCACCAGTTCTGCTTGTTCTGTAAAACTACAAACTCCATTATCAACAGAAACTCTTACTTCATATTTCCCTACATTTTGTTTAGGGAAAATCCATCTGTTACTACCTGTCCCTGATACTATTCCTGAAGAGCTGATAAGGATATTATTCTGATACAAATCATACTTATATTGTAAATCTGAAGTTGTTACTCCTGTAATATCTACAATAATATCTCCTTTACCATCTAAACAGGAAATATTTCCCTCAGAAACTTTAACTTTCAGGTCTTCTTCTAAAATTACAATATTTGGTATTTCAAAAATACAATCACCCACTATTCCTGTAGTTCGTTTTACATAAACAGTATAATTTCCTAAAGCTGTAATAGGAAAAACCGGGTTTTTTGTATAAGGTCCCGCAATATTATCCAAACTGAATTCATATCCGGAAGTAGGTACTCCAGTAATTCTAATCTCTCCCGGAGTATTACATATTATATTTTTTTTATTAACGACTGCATTTAATACATTTTTGTAAACATTAAAATAAAAATGTCTGAAGCATCCACCTGGATAATTAATTGTCAAACGATACTGCCCCTCATCTTTCGCAGTAAAACGTGACCCAGTTCTAACCGTATTCCAAACACACTTAGCGTTTTTATTAGCACAACTTTCCTGATCCTGAGCAACACAACTGGACTCATCCAGCTTTTCCCAGACCAATGATAATATTCCCTGTATTTTTATTGAAATTCTTTTTTCTGCATTTGCTCCACATAAAATAATTTCCGCTAGTTCTTCTCCATCATTAGGACATGTTACTATCTGATTAGCAAATGGTTTTAATGGATTTTCAAGTTCATTCTTAAAATTGATAACCGTAAATGTCCTTGTGAGTCTTGAACAATCTTTGGCTGACTTACAAACCACAATATAAGTTCCGGGAGCAGTAGCTTTAAAAGAATTAGCAGTGCTTAATACAGGACCGCCCGGAGTTCTTGTCCATGAAAAAAAATCGTACTTCTTATCTGCCTCTAAAACAACACTATTACTACATAATTCTACAGAAACCTGTTCTTCTGCAGCCTTATTTACTTTAATATTAATATCTCCTTTTATAAAACATCCTGTTGCTGTAATTATCTCAACCCGATAATTTCCATTATCTGACGTAGTTAAACTTTCATTCTTTAGACGAGGTCCGATAAATTCAGAACCACCTGGTAAAAACCATTTTACTCTGACTAACGGACCTAAAGATATTAAGGATAAATCCAAAGTCTCTCCGACGCAAAAATGAGTCTCCCCTACAATAATATTATCCAAATTTTCAGCACGGTTCAACTGAAAAGTCTGTACTGCTTCATGACAGCCGGCAACCACTTTTATATCATAAGAACCCTCTTCTAATCTTGTAAAAATAGGATCCACTTGTCCTTTAGCCGGAAAATTAGCTTCTGTACTTTTTTTAATAAAATAAGTTTTGGTATCAGTTGTATTATTAACGATAACAATAATATTTCCTGTTGCTGTTGCATCACAAATTACCCCTCCTGAATTTTCTAAATCAAATACAGGAAAATTCGATGACGTTTTAATTTCAATACTTTTATCAGATTTGATAAATGTATTACCCTGATAATAGCCATAGAAATAATCCCCTGGATGTAAGTTCTCAAACAAAGGATTTCCGTTCTGACTATGAATACGCCCCTCATCATAAGGAGCCTCTACAATACCATAAATAATTGGATTAGGGATACCTGTACCATTAATTTTAATCTCCAGCGTTCCGGTATTCAAACAATCCGAAGGTGTCGTTTCCGCACTGATTGTTATTTGCCCAAATGCTGCTAAAGGAAATAAACAAAATAATAACATTATCTGTAACCCACGTCTGATCATCATCTTATTAAAAATCAGCAAAGTATTTTTATTCATTTGTAAAGCAATTTATTTAAAATATAATCTCATTTTGAACTAATTCTGTTTTTCATATACAATCCGGAAATTGTTGTATAACAATTTCTATATTGCATACATTATTGTTCCTTTTAAGAATACTTCTTAAAAAGATCAAAAAAATAGGGGGGAATTAAAATTTCAGGAATAGGAAATCTACTTAACTTATCTGATAATAATAAGTGGTAATTTTATCTTCATACATAATTGCTCTAAATAAGCCATCTGCCATCAACTCCATACTACTAGTTTAATTACTATTTACTCTAATGACCATATCCCCCAGTCTTCAGAATAAACTCAATTATACAAGATTTATTGTATAAGATTATTAAACTAATTATTGTTGTTTATTTAGTTTATCACAACAATTCGGCAAATTTATAAACTATTTCTCAACAAAAAAACGTTATTTTTAACTTAAACACAAAACAGTATTGTTAAAAAATTCAAGTATTACAAAGCATTTTATTTATGATTATAGATTACATAAATACTTTTCTTTTTTTAATATGTTTTCTCTTATTTTTAACAAAGTAAATAATTAATATTTGCTTGTGTTAAGAGTGTGAAAAAGTTATAAACTGTGGGAATTTTTGTATTTTAAGACTTGAATTACAGAGACTTATCTTACAAATAGTTTGTTTTGTGTTTGCAAATAGTGATAACGAAATTACATAAATACTAAGTATTTATCCCAATTTACTATATTTTCTGTTTTTTTTCTTTTCCTGTTTTTTACCAAAAAAATCAAATTCTTTTAAAAAGCCCTGATAAATTTATCTTTATTTTTATCCGATTTTTAAGTTAAATCGCTTTTCTCTATTTTTACACTATGGCAACAGAAAATAAACTTCATTTAGAAACTAGTCCTTACCTACTTCAACATGCAAAAAATCCAGTACACTGGCAGGCATGGAACGAAAATTCACTGGTAGAAGCAAGGAAAGAAAACAAACTGATTATTATCAGCATTGGCTACTCTGCCTGTCACTGGTGTCACGTTATGGAACATGAAAGTTTTGAGGATACTACTGTTGCTGAAGTTATGAATGAACATTTCATCAATATTAAAGTAGACCGGGAGGAGCGACCAGATGTCGATGCCGTTTATATGAAAGCAGTCCAGATAATGACAAAACAAGGAGGCTGGCCTCTTAATATTGTGACCCTGCCTGATGGAAGACCAATTTGGGGCGGTACCTATTTCAGAAAAACAGACTGGATAGATTCTTTAACACAGCTTCAGGAACTATACAGCACTAATCCCGAAAAGATATATGACTATGCTGAAAAACTCCATGAAGGACTTAAAGGAATAGCTTTAGTAAACACCAATGGTATAGAAGAGAGCCTGAATCAGAAAAAAATTGATATACTTGTTGAAAAATGGTCTAAAAGTTTTGACTGGGAATATGGAGGATCTGCCAGAGCGCCAAAATTTATGATGCCTAATAATTATCTTTTTTTAATGCGTTATGGTTTCCAGAAACAGAATAAAAAGATACTGGATTTTGTGGATCTAACGTTAACAAAAATGGCATATGGCGGAATCTTTGATACAGTAGGCGGTGGTTTTTCAAGATATTCTGTAGACATGAAATGGCATATCCCTCACTTTGAAAAAATGCTTTATGATAACGGACAACTGGTCAGCCTGTATTCCGAAGCTTATAAACGCACCAAAAACCCATTATACAAAACCATCATTGAGAAAACACTTTCTTTTGTTTCCGGAGAATTAACGAATGATAAAGGTGGATTTTACAGTGCCTTAGATGCTGATAGTTTAAATACGAAAGACCATCTGGAAGAAGGAGCTTTTTACGTCTGGACTTCTGATGAGCTAAAAGATATACTGAAAGAGGACTATCCTCTTTTCTCTGAGCTATTCAGCATCAATTCCTTTGGTCACTGGGAAGATGACAACTACGTACTGATACAAAACAAATCATTAGAAATTATAAGCCATACTAATGATATTTCTATAGCTGAATTAGAATCCAGAAAGAAAAACTGGGAAGCAATTCTTTTCAAAGAAAGGGAAAAAAGAAAACGCCCAAGACTGGACGATAAATGCCTGACTTCCTGGAATACAATTATGCTGAAAGGTTATGTAGATGCTTATAAAGCTTTGGAAGATAAAAAGTATCTGGAAACAGCCTTAAAAAATGCACATTTTATACTAGATAATTTATGGACCGATAACGGTAATTTACTACATAATTATAAAGACGGAAAAAGCACTATTAACGGTTATCTGGAAGATTATGCCTTTACTATTGATGCTTTTATTGCCCTATATGAAGTGACACTTGACGAGAAATGGCTACAGCAGGCAAAACAGTTAACGGATTATTGTTTTGAACATTTTTATGATGAAAGAAACCTCTTTTTTTCTTTTACTTCTAATTTAGATACCGCGCTGATTACAAAACATTTTGAAATTGAAGATAATGTAATCCCGGCTTCTAATTCTGTTATGGCAAACAACTTATTTAAATTAAGTATTTATTTCCATAATTCATTTTATGAAACTGTTTTTACCAGAATGCTCCGGCTCTGTATTCCGGAAATGGATTATCCTTCTGCTTTTTCAAACTGGCTTGTTGTCTTTTTAAATCTATCAGAACAAAATAAAGAAATTGCGGTCTGTGGTAAAGAAAGCCTGAAATATATCAACTTACTTAACAAACAGTATTTACCTCATGTAGTACTATCCGGAAGCAATAAAGAATCAGCATTACCGTTCTTAAAAAATCGATTTACTAAAGATAAAACACTGTTTTTCGTTTGTCAGAACAGAAACTGTAATTTGCCCGTTACTACTTTTGATGAAGCTTTAATTCAACTAATAAACTAACTATCTCATGAATAAATTGGATAATTATATCAACCGATTCTTAATTGATATTATAGAATATTCCCCTAAAGTAATATCTGCCTTTGTAACTTTATTTATTGGCTTATGGCTTACACGATTCATTAAAAAAATTGTCTCTAAAATACTGGTAAAACGTAATGTAGAAATTACAGTTGCTAATTTTTTAATGGACATTGTTGTCTGGGCATTAAGAATACTGCTATTTGTTACGTTTATTTCAAAATTAGGTATCGAAACAACTTCCTTTGTAGCCATTTTGGGAGCTGCTGGTCTGGCTATCGGTTTATCACTTCAGAATTCATTGTCTAATATTACAGGAAGAATCCTTATCGTTTTCTTTAAACCCTTCCGAATCGGTGATACTATACAGACACAAAATATTACAGGAACTGTTATTGATATTGATGTATTCGCTACAAAACTCCGAACAGGAAATAATCAGATTGTATTTATTCCTAATGGTCCTCTGTCCAACGGAACTATAATCAATTTTTCTGTAGAAGATAAAAGAAGAGCCGATTTAACAGTTGGTATAGGCTATGATTCTAATATACAACAGGCAAAGGAAATTGCTCTAAAAGTAATGAAAGACAGCCCTCTGGTACTGGATACTCCCGAACCGGTTGTAGTAGTTACAGAACTGGCTGACAGCTCTATTAATCTTGGTATCAGACCCTGGTCTAAAACTTCAGACTTTGGAACAATGTCTTCGGATGTTCTCCAGGAAATTAAAATGGCTTATGATGCTGCAGGAATCGATATTCCATTTCCTCAATCAGAAATTCGTATTAAAAACAACTAAAGACACTACCTTATAATTCCGGAATAGTAACCAGAAAATCACTTGTAACAAAGATTTCGCCTATCTCTAAGTTCAAAATTAATTTTTTTTTAGGATTTTAATTTTAGGATATGATTTTACAACTGACACTGGGTTGGCATTTTCCTCAGACATGGTAAAATACTTGATCCCGGTATAGGTATACTCCTGCATATCGGACAACTTATTATCGCAGGTAGTACCTAAACGAAATTCATAGGGAACCCCTGCTTCCAACAGATAGAGTAAAATCTGATTATTTTTTGTATACAGATCAAACCAATAGGCTTTTTTTGCATTTTTCTTACGATATTGCAGATGATAACGTAAACTTTTTGGATTTCCCTTCCAGCTTATTTTTACTTTTTTTGTATCCTGCTCTTTGCTAAAGGCAAAAAGAGGAGCAATACAGTCTTTGGTATATTTAAAATGAAAGATTTTGCTGTAACCGTCATTTTTAAAAACGGAGTTATCGGATAAATCCCTTTTAGAAATTGCTCTTACACACCAGGCATATCGTTTACCCGGAATAAGAGCAGGCTTACTCAAATCATACAATAAAGTAGTGCTGTATAGATTTTCTTCATATAATAAAGGTGCTATCAGAAATTCGATCTGCGAATCAATATTGGGATCAATAATTTCTCTTAGCTGAAAAACATACGATACATTTTCCTCCCCAGCTTGACAAGGTGTCCAGGTAAAATGTATGTTTGGAAAGGCGTAAGCCACTATGTTTTCTTTTTTTGCAGGCGTATTCAAAATCGGAGAATTATTTAACATCAGATAGAAATTTGCACAAGATTTTTGGGACAATGGCAGATCAGTGATTGCATCATACACCTCAAAGCAGAGTTTATACATGCCTTTAGGTAGATTGTCCCCATATTGCTGTGGTGAAATTCCCTTTAGATTCTGCAATTTGAAATGATTAGCAAGATCAAGATTAGTCAATATAACCGGCATACCTGTGGTCAGATAAATTGGCGTTGAAGGAACATAAGAGGTAGACATTGCCTGAATACAATTACCTTCTAAATATATTTTAATTTGAACCTGCCTGTTAAAAAGTTTTATATCCGTAGGAATCAGCTGTACGGTAAACTTCTGCCCCACGCTTGTTCCATATTCAGATATAAGATCTGAGTATGGTGCACGTATAAACGCATTAACCTGAACCGGATAAACCTGAGCGGATACTATCCAATGGATCAAAAGAAAACTGAAAAAAAATAATTTTTGAAAGATCGACTTTCTAAAATAGAAAATATTCATTATAATAAAGATATTTAATAAAAAAGGGTTTCTAAAAAGAGGAAAATACTATTTTTAGAAACCCTTTTGTTTAGTTTTAACTTAACTCTTGTTAAAAGTAATAAAAAAATTTAGAATATATTCTAAATAGGTTGTGGTTTTTTTAAATTAAAATAATTAAATTCTATTTCATTTAAATTCACTAATTTGCCTATCCTAACTAACTTACTAAAAATGAAAATCACGCTACTTTTTTTCTTAAGTACTGTATTCAGTATTGGATATTCTCAAAGTTCTAATGGAGGACTTAACGATCATGCCGGCTACTTGGTTAAAACGGTAGAAATGGACAAAACAATAAGTGGAAGTCCTTATTTTGATATCCAATTTTATCCTGCTAAGACGAGTCTGAACAGCAATACAGTTGGAATACGTTATAATGCTGCTCAAGATGAAATGGAGTATAAAGAAAATAATGGTGTCGTTTATTATATCAACAAAGGTCTTAAAGATTTACAAATCGACTTTATTGCCCCTAAAAAAACATACAAAATACATAGTTATACGGATGCCGGAGGCGTTTTTACTAATGGTTATCTGGAAGTATTAAACGAAAATGAAAACTATTCTCTGCTGAAAAAAGAAAGAATAAATCTCATTCCGGAAGTAATTGCAAAAACAGGATATGAAACTTCTAAACCGGCTCAGTATAAGGCTCAGAAACCAGAATATTATATTGAAACTACTGCAACAGGCGTTACTCCTTTTCCTCTGAAAATAAAGGAGTTGGTTAAACTGTATCCTGAAAAAGAGAAAGAAATCAAAGATTTTATCAAAAAAGAAAAAATCACTTTTAAAGAGGATGCTGAAATCGTAAAACTTGCTGCATTTCTTAAAAACTGATTATTCGATTTTTGGATTATTCGATTATTCTGTTCTGCAAAGTCTCTGACTTCGTAGAGTAGAGCAATCGTTCAACTTTGGGCATTAGAAACGTTAGACAAAACCCTTATTTTTTCTTGGTAGTTATCATAAAATCTTTTAAATAATATGGTTCAAAATAAGCAACATCTACAAAGTTATTTCTTTTAAACTGTTCATAGCTGAGTTGACTCATTTCGCGTGATGAAGGATAAACTATAGAATCTAAGAAAATGAAATTATCTTTCTTTAAAATTTCTTTACATTTTGAAGCCCCATCGCCAATACAATAAACCATTTCATCTGCACTAATATCGGAGAAAGATTCCGGAGTAATCACTTCTGCCTGAATGTTTCTTATTTTTTCCTGTTTAATAGTAAAAACAGCACTATACACCTCCATTCTTCTCGCATCTATCATTGGTATAATCAACCCTTTATCTTCTTTGACCTGAGCAGCCAGAACAGCTAGAGTATCTACTGCGATCAGCGGAATATCCAAAGCGTAACATAATCCTTTAGCAGCAGAAACACCGATACGGAGTCCTGTATAAGATCCCGGTCCCTGGCTTACTGCAACAGCAGACAGGTCTTTATAGGTTAATTTTAATTTCTGTAATACTTCTTCAATAAAAACATGTAATTTTTCAGCATGAGAATATCCCTGTTCTGCTATTTCTTTGCAGAGTAACGGCACTCCCTTCTCAGCAATCGTTACAGAACAATTTTTTGTAGCGGTTTCAATATTAAGAATATAGGACATTATTTTTTAGCTGATTTATCTTTTTCACTTTTTACAAAAACGGCATCATCAGAATTTAATTCTTTTGTAACAGTAGTATAAGGACCAACAACAATAACATCTCCTTTTTTAACCCCTTCTGTTACTTCAATATTAGTATCATCCTGTATTCCTGTTTTAACGACTCTGAGTTTTACTTTATCTCCTTCTTTCAGGAAAACACATTCCAGTTTCTGATCTTTTTTTACTTTTACAACTGCCTCAGTAATACTATTTTTATTTGCTACTGAAGTAGTATCTGATTTTATAACAATAGCACTAATAGGCACTGCGAGTACATTCTCTTTTCTTTTTGTCATAATATCCACAGTAGCAGTCATACCGGGTCTGAACGGAGAATAATCTGCCGGTTTTCCCTGAATCAAATCTTCATAAGATTCTTTCAGAATTCTGACTTTTACTTTAAAATTCGTTACCTGATCGGCTGTAAGGCTAGTAGCAGAATTTGAAATACTGGTTACTGTTCCTTTAAACTGTTTTTTTAAATAAGCATCTACCTCAACGATTGCCTCATTGCCTATATGTACTTTTACGATATCATTTTCATTAACATCAACCTCAACTTCCATATTATTAAGATTGGCAACTCTTAATATTTCTGTACCGGTCATTTGTTGTGTTCCTACTACTCTTTCTCCTAATTCTGCATCTAGTTTTGAGATCGTCCCGTCAACAGGAGCATAGATTGTTGTTCTTCGTAAATTATCCTGAGCTTCACTTACGGTAGCTGAGGCACTTTGTACATTAAAATAAGAAGCTTGTTTTGCCGCAACAGCTACTTCATAAGTAGAAACCACCTTATCCCATTCTGATTTTGAAATAATACCTTTGTCATACAGTGTTTTATTTCGGTCATAGTTTGCTTTTGCTTCTTTTAACTGGGCATCTGCCTGACTTAAACCCGCTTTACTATTTGACAGACTAGCCATAGAGCGATTTAGTCCTGACTGATATAAATCCGGGTTAACACGAACCAGCAAATCTCCTTTTTTAACAGCTTGTCCTTCTTTTATCGGTAATTCTATAATTTCTCCTGAAACTTCCGATGAAATTTTAATCTCAACTTCAGGCTGTATTTTACCGGTAGCAGAAACCGTTTCAATAATCGTCATTTCATTAACTGTAGCAATTTCAACTTCTTTGCCTTTATTTTTATTCCCTATTACTCCTTTTTTAGAAAGAGTCAGTAAACCTACAATTAAAACTATTGCTACTCCGAGTAAAATATAAACTGTTTTTTTAGACATAATTATTATTTTTGAATAATTGGTATTCCAAAGTAAAACTCTAATATTTTTACTTTGAAAATGTAATCGTATTTTGTTCTTAATTCTTCTGACTGTGCATTAACAAACAAAGTCTGTGATTGATTATAATCAAATGCATTCATCATTCCTACTTCATATCTTTCTTTTGCATAACGAAATGCTTCTCCACGTGCTTCAACAGCAGATATAGCTGCATCATACGCTTTTAAAGCTCCTTTTGCATCAGTAAAAGCAGTATAAACGTTTCGCTCTAAATCCAGCTCTGACTGTTCATAGGCAATTTTGGATCTTTCTAAAGCAACTTTGGAACGGTCAACATTGTTCCTTACATTAAATCCGTTAAAAATAGGAATTTGTAATTGTAATCCAAAAGAATGCCCTTTATTATTATTAAACTGTGTCCAGAAAGGAGTCACTCCGGTATTTGTAAAAGAACCATCATTATTGCGAACTAAACCATTCGCATAAGAAATACGGCTATTGAAATTATAAAACCCCTGTAAAGTTGGCTGGTAAGCTCCTTTAGAAATTGAAACTTCTTTTTCCGCTATTTCCAGATTTGATTTTGCTACTTTTAATTCTGTTCGCTCTTCTTTTGCTTTGGCATATATTGAAGAGGGTGTTTCCTGCATTGCAGGGCTTTGTTCTATAGAATGAATCTCATCGATAATATCAAAATCTTTAAAATCATCCAGCTGTAATAACTGCGCTAAACTTAGTTTTGAAATCAACAATACGTTTTCTGCATTAATAACTTTCTGTTCATCTCCTGCAACGGTCGCTTTTATGTCTAACAGATCACCTCTTGGTACCACTCCTGCATTTACTAATTCGGTTGTACGTTTAATCTGCTTATTATCAATTGCCAATTGTTCCGTCTGTACTTTTAAATTCTCTTTATTAAATAATACTTGTAAAAAAGCATTTACTATGTTAAGAGCGACATCCTCTTCCATTTTCAATAACTTATACTGATTAGCAACAATCTGTAAATTTGCTTTTCGCAAAGCATTCTGATTTTGCAGTCCTTTATAAATATCAATTCCCGCAGACCCTCCTAAAGAGGTAAATTGAGTCGTTTCGTTTTTTAAAATACCGGTAGTAATATCCTGATTCAAACCGATATTCCAGGAATGGGAACCACTTATAGTTGCTGAAGGCATAAAACTGCCTATCGCACCTCTTTTATCAATTTTTGCCGTTTCATTATCTAAAGCTGTCTGTCTGATTGAAATATTCTTCTCTAATGCATAGTTAACACATTCCTGAAGTGTCCATTTTTTTTGTTGTCCAAACGAAGCTAAACCAGTTAACATTGTTAGTATAAAAACGGTTCTTACTATATAAATTCTGTTCATTGCTGTTTCTTATTATTGATAGACACTAATGGTATATCAGTGAAAAATTATTTTATTTTTTAGCTTCAATCGGTTTTACCTGATTCCACACCTTAATCTTGTCCTCTTTAGAAATTCCTTTCTTTATTTCGACATAGATTCCATCACTAACACCTAACTCTACCGGTCTTTTTTCAAACTGCTGCTCCCCTTTCATAATTTCCACAAAAGGTTTTTGCGTTTTTTCATCAAACTGAATCAGTGCTTCTTTTATTGCCAGTACATTATCCACTTTTGCTAATATAACAGATGCATTTGCGCTGAGTCCAGCACGAATAAATGTATTATCGCTGTTTGTCAGACTTCCTTTTATTTCAAACTGAACCGCTCCGTTCTCTGCAACTCCTTTTGGAGCAATATAATCTAATACCGCATCAAATTTTTTATTCTCTATGGCACCGACTGTAATCTCTAACGGCAAATTTAACTTAATTTTACCAACTTCTGACTCATCTAGCTTTCCTTTAAATATCATTTTATTCACATCGGCTAAACTAGCAATGGTTGTACCTTCATTAAAGTTATTACTTTCAATCACCTGATTCCCCACTTTTATCGGAACATCCAGAACCATTCCGGAAACCGTGGACTTTATTAGCGTATTCGCAGCACTGGAAAGCCCCTTGGAAGTTCCCGTTTTGACAATCTCAGAGTTCTGCAATGCTGAATTATAACTCTGAACAGCCTGTTTATATTTTACTTCTGTTCCCTCAAACTCATTGGCAGAAATAACCCCTTTATCAAATAATGTTTTCTGACGACTGTATAGTTTTTTCTGGTTCTCCAGTTCAATACGCGCACTTTCTACCTGATTCTGAGCATTACTGAGGTTAGATATATTTGGCACTACTCTAATCCTCGCCAGCATATCTCCGGCTTTTACATATCCTCCTGCCTCAACATATACTTCTTCTACAATACCTGAAATATTCGGTTTAATCAACACTTCCTCTTTTGGTACAATACTCCCTGTGGCTACTGTATTTTTAGTAATAGATTTAATTTCTGCTTTTTCAGTTTCATAAACAATCGGAGATTGTTTGTTTTTCTTATACAAATAATATAAAGCGCCTGTGAAAACAAGCACTAATAAAATCAAAATCGTGATAGTAACTCCTTTTTTCATAAACTTATGATTGAATGATTTATTTCTGTTTTTCTGTTCTTAATTATTCTGTTCTTAAAGCATCAACCGGTTTTATTTTAATAGCGGTTTGTGCAGGTATAAAACCAGCAAACAATCCTGACAATATCAAAATAAACAAAGCTGTAAACACTACTCCCAAATCGACACTCGGATTTACAAACATCATATCTCCTGCTGTATCTATTTTAGCTAATTTATAATTGACGATCCATAAAACGCCAGTTGCTAACACAATTCCGATCATACCGGCAATTATCGTTAGTACAATAGATTCCATTAATATTTGTGATCTTATAGCCCACGGAGTGGCTCCTAATGCCCTGCGAATCCCGATTTCGTTTGTTCGTTCTTTTACTACAATCAGCATAATATTAGTTATACCGATAATTCCTGATAACAGAACGAGAACACCTACGAAATAAGCAATTGCTTTTAGTATAGCAAATAATCCATTTACTTTATTAAACTCTTCATACAAATCGAAATTACCGATTGCTCTCTCATCTTCCGGATGTACATTATTCCTCAGTTTCATCAATGCAACAATATCTTTTTTAATATCAGTTATCGAAGTACCGTCCGCTGCTGTAATTGCCATCCACCCTACTTTTTCTCCATAATTGAAAGCCTGCTGAAAAGTTGTAAAAGGAGTGTAAGCCTGTTTTTTATTCTCTTCGGGGTTTCCTCCCATTTTAGAATTATTACGAAAAACACCAACCACCATAAAATTTACTCCACTTACTTTTACATAGGTTCCTAATACGGATTCGTTCTTATTATATAATCCCTGAACAATACCTTCTCCAATAACAATTACTTTTCTCTTCTGCTCTATGTCTGTATGATTGATAAACCTCCCTTCCAATATTGTCATAGGTTGCTGCAATATATATTCCGGATAATCTCCTAAAATAGTATAGGCACCTGTTTTAATCCCTCTTACTATGTTATTTGTACCCTGATAATTCCCTTCAAGCTCATTGCGGGGAGATACATACTTTAAATTCGGAATTTCTCGTCTAATTGCTTCTACATCTCCATTACTAAAATTAAATCGTCTTCCCTGCGGTAATCCTTTATAGGGTTTTGATGTTGAGCTGGTCCACATAAACATCGAATTAGTCGACATTCCTGAGAATCCTCTTTTTACACCGTTCTCCAGTCCGCTACTTGCTGCAAGCAGAATTACCAGAATAAAAATCCCCCATAACACTCCAAAAGCAGTTAATGCCGTCCTAAAAGGATTTGCTGATAACGCTTCAAATATTTCTGACCATTTATCTCTATCCAACATATTATTCGTCTCTTAATGCAATTATAGGTTTAATTTTTGCTGCTCGATATGCCGGGAAGAAACCCGCTAAGGCTCCTGCCACAATCAAAATAATAAGTGTAGTAACCGCTACATTGAAATCAACTTCCGGATTAGTAAAAAACTCACTCTGAATCTGCGGTCCTATCAGTTCAAGTAATAATAAACTCATAATCAGACCAAAAAATCCGGCAACAGTGGTTACAAAGATAGATTCATGCAAAATCATTGTAATAATAGAAATAGGAGGAGCTCCTAAGGCTTTTCGGATTCCAATTTCCTTTGTACGCTCTTTAACAATGATCAGCATAATGTTACTAACCCCCACAACTCCAGCAATAATAGTACATATCCCAACACCCCAGAAAAACCACCGGATCATATTATTAAGATCATAGAACTTTTTTACCTCTTCTAAAGAATTGTAAATAAAGATCCCTCCTTCGTCATCCGGAGCAATGGTATGTGTCTGTCTGAGCATATCACCCAATCCTTTTTTAAAATACTCAGATTCTGCAACAACATCCTCAAATGCTTCTCTTTTTTTTAAAGTATAGGTCAGAGTCCTTACTTTATCTGCGGCACTAAACGCTCTTTGTGTAGTTGTTATCGGAAGGAAAATCTTTGCTTCCTCCCGTTCCCCTCCAGGATCGGAGAATACCCCTACTACTTTATAAATTACTCCGGCAACAGTAATCAGTTTTCCGATTGGATCTTCTCCATGTTTAAAAAGATCCATTTTTACTTTATTCCCTATTACCGCTCTTTTTTCAAAATTCTGTATATCAGACAAATTAAGAAATCGTCCTTCTACCAGCTTGGCGCTTTCTATAAACAGATAATCAGGATAAATACCATCTACCCTGTATG
Organism: Flavobacterium sp. AK-301; assembly: GCF_058310215.1. Taxonomy (NCBI): domain Bacteria; kingdom Pseudomonadati; phylum Bacteroidota; class Flavobacteriia; order Flavobacteriales; family Flavobacteriaceae; genus Flavobacterium; species Flavobacterium sp. AK-301. The sequence goes on along the minus strand of NZ_JBZEES010000003.1, from coordinate 459,797 downwards.
TTCCCGTTTCTTTACCATAAGAAGTGATTCCACTCCACACGCCATATATAGGCGATTTTAAATCCAAATTGTCCGAAAACATTCTGACAGACCTATCATAATCCTGATTACGAAACTGAATTTCTCTTCCTGCATTTAAACCTTTATAGGCTTTGCTTGTCGGGGAGGTCCAGACCATGACTAAATTCGCAGCATCATTCGCAAACTGATTTTCAATACCATTTTGCAAACCTCTTCCTGCTCCTAATAAAATCACGAGAATAAAAATCCCGGATGCTACTGAAATCCCGGTCAAAACTGTTCGGAGTTTATTTTTGGATATCGCTTCAAATATCTCCTGCCATCTTTCTAAATTAAACATAGTCTGAAGCTCTAACTTGGTTTACAGCTCTGTCATCTATGATTAATCCGTCTTTCAGATTTACGATACGTTTTGTCATTTCAGCAATATCAGGTTCATGAGTCACAATCAAAATTGTTTTTCCTTCATCGTTAATTCCCTGAATCAGCTCCATTACCTCATATGAGGTTTTAGTATCAAGAGCTCCTGTTGGCTCATCTGCCAGTAATACTTTAGGATTTGAAGCCAATGCTCTGGCTATTGCTACACGCTGTTTCTGTCCTCCTGACATCTCATTAGGTAAATGGTGGGACCATGGAGCTAATCCTACTTTTTCAAGATAATGCATTGCGATTTCATTTCGTTCTTTTCTTTTTATTCCCTGATAATAAAGAGGCATTCCGACATTATCTAATGCACTTTTATAATTAATCAAATTAAATGACTGGAATATAAATCCTAAAAATTGATTTCGATAACGGGAAGCGATCGTTTCATTTAGATTTTTTATGGGTACTCCATCTAAAATATAACTTCCGGAATTAGCTTCGTCCAATATCCCTAATATGTTTAACAAAGTTGACTTTCCGGAACCCGAAGATCCCATAATAGAAACTAATTCTCCTTCTTTTACCTTAAAATTAATTCCTTTAAGAACCTTCAACTCTGTTTTCCCTGTCTTATAGGATTTTTGCAGATCATTTATTTCTATCATAATTTTAGTATTTAAAAACAATAACATTCAGAAATATCAATTACTGAGGTTCATTTGTGCATTTCTCTCAGCATATTAATAATTAGACTCTAAATATATCAATTTGTTACAGTTTATATTAAATTTTAATATGATTTATACGTTCCGTTTCTGTTAATTATAAAGTTTCCTTATTTTTCTAGCTTCTTACTATCAGAAAAACTCTTTTAATAAAGAATATACATAGTAGTGAACAATCCTTATTTTTATTACTTTTACTATATAAAATTCTATCTAATATTATAATGAAATTAAAGTATACTCTACTGACAATAAGTTCGTTCATCATCTTATCCAGTTGTTCTACAAGTCAAAAAATAGCTACTTTAAAACCGGAACCGGAAGATGTTACTCCTTATGCTTTTGAATCAAAAACATCTTTTATAAGTATGCCGATATCTATTAAATTAAAAGATATTGCTACCCAAACCAACCGAATTTTAAATGGTTTGATCTATGAGGATAATAATATTACAGATGATAATATAGAAATGAAAATCTGGAAACAAGGACCTGTTGTTATTAATGAAGAAAAGGGAAAAATAAAAACAACACTACCTCTTAAAATTCTTGCAAAGGTTCGATACGGAACCTCTGCTTTAGGAATATCAATGTATGACACCCGGGAAATAACAATGAACGGAACAGTTACTTTATTAAGCGATATCGGACTTACAAACTGGCAATTACATACTACTACTAATTTAAAATCTCTTGACTGGCAGGAGAGCCCTTCCGTTAACATTGCAGGACAAAATGTAATGATTACGTATCTGATTAACCCTGCAATACGATTGTTCAAATCTAAAATAGAAAAGAGTATTGATGATGCCATTAAGAAATCAATGGACTTTAAACCAAATGTACTTGATGCTCTAGAAAAAGTAAGTACTCCGGTTCAGATGAGTGAAGCTTATGATACCTGGTTAAGAATTGTTCCAATTGAAGTGTATGCAACAAATGCAGAACTTAAAAAAGATATGATCTATATGAACATGGGGCTAAAATGTAGTATGGAAACCTATATCGGAAAAGAACCCCGAAACGGCTTTAACCGGAATAAAATACTTCTGAAACCTGTAAATAAAATGCCGGACAAAATTAATGCTAATATTGCAGCCGTTTCTACTTATGCGGATGCTTCTAAAATCATAAACAAAAATTTTCAGGGGCAGGTATTCGGTTCCGGAGGTAAAAAAGTAACAGTTCAAAAGGTGGATATATGGCAAAAAGACGGAAAAATGATCATTGCTCTGGATCTTACAGGAAGTCTGAACGGAACTATTTATTTAGCAGGTTTTCCTCAGTATAATAATGAAACCAAAGAGATTTATTTCGATCAGCTGGATTATGTACTTGACACTAAAAACAAACTAATCAAAACAGCTAACTGGCTGGCTCAAGGTTATATTCTGAGAAAAATACAGGAAAGCTGCCGCTATTCTATAGTACCAAATTTAGAAGAAGGGAAACAAAATATGCTTCCTTATCTTAATAATTATTCTCCCATGCCAGGAGTATTTATTAACGGAGCGATAGAAGATATAGAATTTCAGAGAATTCAGTTAACAAACAGAGCTATTGTCGCTTTTTTAAATGTAAAAGGAAATGTAAAAGTTACTATTGACGGATTGTAATTTAATTAATAGTTTGTGTGAGAAGTAAAATGTATTTTGTAAAATGCGATGTCAGAGAATAGTTGTTGGTAGTTGATTATTGAATTACTCCGCTAACTTTCAGACTTTCGACTTAGTTAGTCACTCTGCTAATAACTGTGAACCTTTATTGCTTTGAACCTTTGCAATTTTAAGACTTTAAAACTTTTGACCTGTTAGCAACCCTTTCACTTTTTACTTCTCAGATTTTACAAGCACCCTATTTATTAGATATTTTGCATAAAAACAGTTAAGTTTATATATTATTTTCCAAAACATATTTGCCTTTTGGGAAATATATTTATAATAAAAATGGATTATGAATGAACCAGCCTTTCACAGATGTTTTTTCTAGCAGCTCTTTTGGTTTATTCCCTACTTTATCACTTAATTAGCCTCTGGCAAACTATCCGATAGCAGGATTAGGATTATCTATAACTTATGAACCCATCAAAAATCTAACGATACTGAGTTCTGTTTTTAACGGTAGAGTTTCAAATCTGGAAAACGATCGTCATAACTTAAAATGGAGATTAAGTCCCCGTAATGATGGCATTTTATCCATAACAGAAATAAAATATACGGCAAAAAAAGAAGAAATAACATCGGCTACCTATGGGTTGGGTTTTGCCTTTCATAGTCAGAATTTTAAAGCGATATATGGTGAAGGAACTTACAGTGAAAACTATTGTTTTTATATGTACGGAGAAAAAGATTTTTACAGAAATCAGAACAAAAATGCAGGCGTATTTGCACAAGCATCATTTACTCCGAAAAACAGAAACTTAGGATATAATTATTTTAGTTTAGGATTAATTGCAAATGGTTTTCTTTCTAAAAGTGGAGACAGATAAGACTGGTATAGCGTTAACCCGATTACACTTTCAGGAAATGAATAAAAATAGTATAAATAAACATTTTGAAAATGCTACGGAAGTTTTTATGAGTTTTCAGGTCAATAAATTCATAATGGTCAAACCCACATTATACACAATCTATACTTCTTCATTGCAAACAGTTGATTATATTGGCATGCTCAGATTAAAGGTAACGTTATTATAAGCTGTTATCAATAAAATGTAACAAATCACTTTATCTATAGTCTCAGATGTTTTTTGCAATTCTAAAACCCAAATCATCTATTCTAAAATTTAAAGGATGACTTCTTCTTCTATTCGTTGACATAATACCCCGTTCATCATCACTCCATCCCCCACCTCTAAGAATTCGATAAGAGCCATATACTGTTTCATCATAAACGTCTGAACACCATTCCCAAACATTTCCTAACATATCATAAAGTCCCCAAGAATTTGGTTCTTTTGTTCCGACTTCATGAGTTCTTTGTTCTGAATTAACTTTATACCAGGCTATTTTATCTATTTCCCCATATCTTATTCCTGTTTTTCCTGTTTTACATGCAAATTCCCATTCTGCCTCTGTTGGCAATCTAAAACCGTTCTTTGTAATATCAAAGGTTATATCTTTATCTTCTCCAAAAAAATAGCATTCATCTAATCCATTTAATTTGGATAATTTATTACAGAAAAGAACAGACTCTTTCCAGGTTACATTTTCAACAGGCAGGTTTTCTCCATAAAACCCACTTGGGTTTTCGTTCATTATCTCATAATAGATTTTTTGAGTTACAAGATATCTACTGATCATGAAAGGATTAATCTTTACTATCCATTTTTTATTGATTCTGTCATCGCGCAGTTCAATTTCACCGGATAGAATCTTTATCATTAAGTTGCTTATAGAAATCATTTGTTTTTTCTCATTCTGTAGATCGTATATCCAATAGCTGCAACTAATATATAAGGGATCGCCATTAAATAAACGATTCCGTCATTAACTGCTTCTCCTTTAATCCCTCCCTCTTCTGTTTCTAGAACAGCACGACACATCGCACACTGTGCATTTGCGTTTAATGTAACAAGGAAAATTATTACTGATACTAAATATTTCATTGTATTTTTATTTAAGTTAAGATAACATCTTATCTTTTCTTATACATAATATGGAGAAATCATAAGATAAACTATCACTCCTGTTATTGCAACATAAAGCCATAAAGGAAAAGTAATTCTGGCTATTTTACGATGTTTTTCAAAGTTTTTCGCAAGTGCTTTAACATAAGTAATCAAGACAAAAGGAATGATTATGACAGATAAAACAATATGTGTAATTAAAATAAAGAAATAAACATATCGTATTACTCCTTCTCCTCCAAAAGTAGTAGAATCAGATGTCATATGATAGGCAACATACATTACCAAAAAGGCTACAGAAAGTGCGATTGCTGTTTTCATTAGATTTTCATGTAGCTTTAACTTTTTGTTCTTTACTGCCCATAATGCCATTATCAGAAGAACTGCCGTAATCCCATTTATTGTAGCATAAATTGGAGGTAAAAAAGATAACGGTTTAACATTAAAACCAAAATCATTTAGTTTTACTTTAAATAAAACCGCTACGGCTAAGGGAATCACAACGGATAACACAACAATCCATTTATTATATTTTTTTTCTAATGCATTACTTTCCATAACTATTCTTCTAATAAAATTTTAATATCCTGTTTTAACATTTCAATTCCTTTATCTTCTAATCCATCGTAATATACTATCGGATTACCATTCTCATCAAATCGACAGCGAATATTACCTTTTTTATCAACTAAAGCAAATAATCCTGAATGTTCAAATCCTCCTTCTGCTTTACTGTTCTCTCCTGCATACAGATTGAACCCTTGCATTGCAAGGTTATAAATATAATTTTTATCTCCTGTCAGAAAATGCCAATTATAAGATTTTACTCCCAGATCATCCGCGTGTTTTTTTAATACCTCAGGAGTATCGTACTCCGGATTAATGGTAAAGGAAGCTATTCCGAATTTTGGGTTTCCATAAAAATGACTCTGAAGAAGAATCATATTCTTATTCATAATCGGGCAAATAGAAGGACAGGTAGAAAAGAAAAATTCTACAACATATACTTTGCCCAGATAATTTTTATTAGAAATAGTTTTATTATTCTGGTCGGTCAGTTCAAACTTTGGTGCAGGTCCTACTTCAAAAAGATCTGATTTCTGAAATTTTACAACAATTTTTGGAACTACCCATATTCCAAAGATCAAAACGATAAATGATATTCCTATATATGATTTATTTTTCATTACTGTAGTTTTTATAATTAAAAGAAGAAACAAAAACTATATTTCTCTCTTTTTATGCCCTTTTAAAGCTAAACGATATTCTGCTAAAATAATTTTCACATCATCCATCATTATATTGTTCAAATCTGCCGGAGAAGTGGTATTATAACCTTCATTATATTGTTTCTCTCCTTTTCGTCCTCTCAGGTTTCGTTCTTTATCAACAATAAAAACATTAGGAGTTGCTTTCCTATCATTCAGCTTACCTACTAGTTTAAGATCGTCATAATAAACCTGTATCTCTTCTGGTGTAGCAAACACAAACAACCAACGGGAAACATCTGTAAAACCTTCTAATTTAGCTAAAAGCTGTCTTGCCTGCTCTTCTGTCCCTAATGGTGCGATCATTACAAACTGAAAATCATTAAATTCATAATATCTTTTATATATCTTCTGATTCAAGTTAAAAGCATTCCCTCTATTCTCAAGTAAATCAGTCCCCATAAAACCGAGAATAGTGATCTTATCATTCAGTGTTACTTTCCTACCATCTAAAGAAGTCCATTCATCTATATCTTTTAAATCGGGAGTAACAATAGGCAGTCTTACAAAATGATTCACTCCTGAAGCAAAGAAAATATAAGCAACAATAGGCAATATAAATAACGAAGCAAGAACAATAAATTTTTTCATTTTTTCAGATGTCTTTAATAAATTACAAAAATAAAAAAAGACGGTAGTATACCGTCTTTTTATTGATGTTTTAACATGGAATTAGAAAATCCATTTTATTGTTGAAGTATTTAATACATCAAAAACATAAGTACCTTCTAGTAATAAAATAAATACCAGATAAATAATTAAGAATACTGATGTCGCGACGATCATCCATTTCAGGCTTGATCTTTCTCCTTCCATGTGCATAAAAGCCCATACAATATAATATGCTTTAACAATTGTCAATATAATAAATAACCAGTTTAATAAACTCAAATGTAAAAATGAGTGTAAGAATAAAAAATCCGGTTTAAATATACCAAAAATCACTTCAACGATAGTGATTATTGATAATAGTCCAAAAACAAACCAAATTCTTTTGGCATTAGATTCATGTGCTGTATGTTCCATAATATATGTTTTAAAAAGAATAAATTATACTAAGTAGAAGAATGTAAATACGAACACCCAAACTAAATCGACAAAGTGCCAGTATAGCCCTACTTTTTCAATCATTTCATAACTTTTTCTTCTTTCATAAGTACCTATAAGTACATTAAAGAAAATGACAATATTTAATATTACTCCGATTGTTACGTGAAAACCGTGGAAACCTGTAATAAAGAAAAAGAAATCAGCGAATAATTTATTTCCGTATTCGTTTCTCACAAGATTTGCCCCTTCTACAACATAAGTAACATCCTGTAATCTTTTTAGAGATTCTTCTCTTGTAAGTATTGTTTTTGTTTTATCTTTTGTTAAGAACTCTGTTCTTACTAAAACCTCAGGATGAGCTTTGAAACCTTCTACTACTTCTTCAATAGTATAAGATGCTACCGGGGCTGTTTTTGTAAACCAGATTCCTTTGTTTCTTGAATCATTAACACGTTCATGAGGGATTGAAGCAGCAAAGTCTCCTAAAGCAACTCTTGTCCCGTCTGTAGTAACAAACTGAAGAATGCTTCCTCCTTTTGTTTCTACTGCACCATATTCACCTTTAATGAAATTTTTCCACTCCCAAGCCTGAGAACCCAAGAATATTAAACCTCCTAAAATTGTCAGAAATAAATAGATTGTCACTTTGCTTTTCTTCATCTGATGACCGGCATCAACTGCCAATACCATTGTTACTGAAGAAAAAATCAAAATAAATGTCATAAACGCAACATAATACATTGGAGCGTCTACTCCATGCATAAAAGGAAAGTGGTTAAATACCTCATCGGCGATTGGCCAAATCTCAGCAAATTTAAACCTTGAAAAACCATAACCAGCTAAAAATCCGGAAAAGGTCAGAGCATCTGACAAGATGAAAATCCACATCATCAGCTTACCATAACTTGTTCCCATTGGCTCGGTTCCGCCGCCCCAAGTCTTATTTTCAGTACCTGTATTAGTAACTGTAGCTCCCATAAAAGTATATTAGTTAAAAAGTTCTCAAATTTACGTTTTTTTCTTATCTAAAGAAATATAAAAACAAAAACAAATAAACCCATAAAAAATCAAGAAAGTGCCAAAACATCGCACCTAACTCAATTCCAAGGTTTTGTGTTGAATTATATTTTTGTTTAAAATGATTATAAATTATAATCAGAATAGATATTAAGCCTCCGAAAAGATGGGCTAAGTGCATTAACACTACTATATAAAGAAATGAAGTTGTAACTGTACTTTCACTTCCTGTAAAAAAATAATTCTGTTCTACAACCTGTCCAAACCCGACAAACTGTAACACAACGAAAATTATCCCGAGTACTAATGTAAGTAATAAAAACAAAGTTGTTTTATTTCTTTCATCTTTTCTGATCATTTTTTTTGCCATGTGAAAAGTAAAACTACTAGCAAGAATCACAAAAGTACTGATAACAAATGCGGATGGTAGTTTAAAATCATTCAGCCAATCCGGTCTGGATTTACTCACAACATAAGCACTTGTTAAACCTGCAAACATCATTGCTATACTAATCATAGCAAACAATAGAATCATCTTATATGATCTTTCTGTTTTTTCTTTATACTGTTGATCTGCACTAATTTCCATCTCCATAATTATCTTAAAAATTTATCCAACACATATACTATTTGTAATAATGTAATATAAGAAACACTTACTAACATCAGTGTTCTTGCTGCTTTAGCTGTTCTTAACCTATATAGTCTTGTACCGTAATAAAGCATCCATAACCCCAGTAAAAAAACAATTACTGCAGAAATCGGTGTAATATATAACCTTGCTGTATACCCAAATACAGGAAATACAGAAACAACAATTAACCAGATAGTATACAGAATGATCTGTAACGCTGTTACTTTATCCTTTTTCCCTGTTGGTAGCATGAAAAACCCTGCTTTCTCATAATCATTATACAGAAACCAGCCTATAGCCCAAAAGTGAGGAAACTGCCAGAAAAACTGTATCATAAACAATGTTCCTGCCTCAATACCAAAATCATTGGTAGCAGCTACCCAACCTAACATAAATGGAATAGCTCCTGGAATAGCTCCAACAAAAACAGATAATGGCGTAACTGTTTTTAAAGGCGTGTAAACACTTGTATATAAAAAAATCGAAATAGCACCGAACATTGCTGTTTTAGGATTGATATTATATAAAATAACAAGACCTGTAACAGTCAATATACAAGCTAAAATAAATGCATTTGTTGGCGATACTTTTTTTGAAGGGATTGGACGATTTTTGGTTCTATCCATCAATTTATCTAAATCTCTTTCAATAATCTGATTAAATACATTTGATGCTCCTACCATACAATAACCACCAATAGCAAGCATCAGTAAAATCTTCCAATTTAAGCCTGACAAATCATAAACACCTAGCAAATAACCTGCAATAGATGAAAAAACAACACTAACAGCCAGTCTGGCCTTAGTGATTTCTTTAAAATCAGTGAAGATCGTTTTTAGAGAAAAAGTATTTACAGAAGTATTCAATGCTGTTTTCATTAGATTTTTAAAAACTCGTGCAAAGATACTCTAAAAAAGTTTTTTTCAAAACTCTCTTAAAGTAATTCACACATTAAACTTTTAAAAATTAATAACCTCCGGCAGCAATTCCTCCGTTAGCAATCTCTTTAGCTGAAGATGTTCCTATTCTTTTTACTCCTAATTTAATCATTTCTACTGCTTCTTCATAAGTTCTTACTCCTCCGGCTGCTTTTACAGGTAAAGGAAAAGAATTTTCCAGCATCAGAACGATTGTTGGAACTGTAGCTCCATTTGGCAGACCTCCTTCTGTTTTATAAAACCCTGTTGATGATTTTACAAAAACATCTTTATAGGATTCTTCTTTGAAGTTTGCAACAACTACATTTTTTATAAGAGAAGTTAACTGAACAATTTCATGGTCAGTCAATGCTGCCACTTCAATAATCCATTTAACAACTTTATTATTGGACAAACCGAATTGTGTACAAAGTAAAACTTCATTTTTTACCTTATCAATTTCTCCTTTTTTAAAAGCTTCATAGTCCACAACATAATCTAACTCATCTACACCATCTTTGATCGCTTGTTCTGCTTCTGCTATCTTCTCTTTTACATCTGATTTTCCTTCCGGAAAATCTATAACCGTCCCAACGACAACTTTTGAATTTGCTTCAGTTATCATTTTTTTTCCCGTAGATACCATATCCGGTCGGATCATAATTAATTTAAAATCCTCTTCTATGGCTTCTTTGATAAAGCCTGTTACTACTTTCTTATTCTCATCATAAGTTAAACCAGCCTGTTCTGCTGTCTTTAGATAAGTCGAGTCTAAATATTGTTTTATTTCCATAGTTGTAAAATTAAAAATCCCACAGAATGCAGGATCCATTTATTTTGAATTTATTTTAAAGTTAAAGAAATGGGCACAAAGATCACTTCTTTAACTTTAAATTTTCTACTTTGATTTCTTCCAGTTATAATAACCTATTATTAACAACACGGCACATATGCTGCCTGTTGTATTTGCAATAACATCTTTAATATCTCCTGATCTGCTTGTTGTACATAACAACTGGAAAAACTCCATCGTTATACCATAAAAAATGGCTGCTATACATGAAATAAAAAGCGCTTTTTTATTCAATCCTTTTGAATTACTGGTTCTAAAACACAAATACCAGGTAATTGTAAATAAAAAATAAAAAATAAAATGTACTAATTTATCAATATTTGGAATTCCGACACTTGGAACATCGCTAGAGCTTATTAGACTTAGAATTGTAATAACAATTGTCCAGAATATAGCTATCCAAAAATATCTTTTTTTAAGCACCAATCAATTCTTTATAAGCTTCACTAGATAAAAGTCCTTCTAGTTCTGAAGATTCGGAGATTTTTACTTTTATCATCCAACCTTCTCCATAAGCATCTGAATTTACTTTTTCAGGATCACTTTCCAGACTATCATTAAACTCAACTATTTCACCTGAAAGAGGTAAGAATAAATCAGAAACTGTTTTTACAGCTTCTACTGTTCCGAAAACTTCGTCTTTAGCTAATGTCTGATCAAGTGTTTCCACTTCAACATAAACAATATCTCCTAATTCTTTCTGTGCGAAATCTGTAATTCCGACAGTTGCAATGTCTCCTTCAATACTAACCCACTCGTGGTCTTTTGTGTATTTTAAATTGGCTGGTATATTCATTTTTTTGGTTGTTTACTTAATTTTAGCAAATATATATCTTACTTTCTTAAATCTAAAATCTTTATTGATTAATTTCCAAAGTTATACCTCAGTGTAAATCCTCCCCTGATATTCGTTATCGGAAACGAAGTAGATATTACAGCTTTAGAGAATGAATGATCATAGTAGAAAATTGCAGTTAAATTTTTACTAAATGAATAGTCCGCTGTTATTTTTAATGACCATATATTTTGTCCGCCTCCTAGCTGATTATTATCATAATCTAAATACCTTACTATTGTCTCACTTTTTCTTAATGACAAATCTCCTCTTATATTAATATCACTTTTAATCGTATTTGTCGGATTATCTGCTAATGTAGAATTAATAACTACATCTTTAAATCGATATCCCACACCAACTACATATTCAAATCCTTTTACTTCTGTTAAAAGATTATTATCAAAACTCATTGATAAAGCACGATCTTTCTTGAGCTCCGCTAAAAATTTAAAGGAATTCTTCATTTCAAAATCCACTCTTAATAAAGGATTAAACTGTTCTACCAGATTAATATTTGAAATAATCGTTTTATTCAGAAAATTTCCTCCTGCATCTAATCCATTTGGATTCTGATCATAATCCAGATTAGACCTGAACTGATTAATTGTATAAGATGCTCTGTAATCATGTTGTAAAGAAAAACGTTTAAAAATATCTTTAAAGAACTGATACCTCATTAATCCGGTATATTTTATACTCCAGTTTGGTATCGGTACATTTCTGAAAGCTCCTAATGAAATACCGGAAGCGCTTGACCCTGAATAAGCAGCTAAGAAAGAAGGTAACAGAACCGCCTGACTGTTCTTACCGAATCCTACCGGGAATCCCTGTGCATCAACCGGGAAAGCAGTTGTTCCATAATGATTAGTTGCTAAACGATTTGCGATAGTCAGTCTGTTACTTCTCATTTCATCAAAAGCAGCGGAAGAATTCTGGTCACTTTTACTAAAAGAGGTTTTTATTAAAACTGTTGAAATAGAGAAATTTCCGGAAGTGTAAGGAGCTCTTGAGTTATACACCCCATTTGTTATATCATACTGCTCAGAGAAGCTCTCTGAATAATTTCTGTCGGCAGACAAATCTATTTTTAGATCAGGAAATAAATCCACCTGAGCAGTTACATTCAGCAATTTGTTGGTAACCTTAGTAAAGTTCTGGTTAAAATCCGGATAATTTGTCAGCCATCCTTTTTTAGCTGCCTCATATCGAACATCTGACTGACTACCGAATATGAAACCTAATGACGGCTTAGAAGACCCTAAAAAACCGATACTTGGCAAATATCCCGGTAAAACAGTACCGTTATTCTCCGTATAGTTAACCTGAATATTCTTAATACTTGTTACTACTCCGATCAGACCATTGAAAAATACATTCCCTTCAGTATCCTGCTGAGCATTATTTTTTGCTATTCGTTGTCCTGGTAAAGGTTGTGCGTTTTTATTCGCATCTTTCCGGAAACTACGGGATTTCTTTTGTTTGATCAAACCTATGTATTTATAGAATATATCCATATTTAAAGAGGTATTCAATCTGTGAGAATTAGCATTCTGAATTGTATTTCCTAAATTATAAAAAATACCATCTGACCCCTTAATATTAGACATTTGTAAAGAAGAACGTTGCCAGTTATAATCTGAAGTATAAGAATAGGTTGATTTAACAAAAGCCAACGCAGGTATCTTATTGATAGGAATATCATAATTCATTACCAGCTGTTGCATATGCTGATTAGGATCTCCTACGTTCCAGTAATCATCCCAGATTGTAAAACTATCTATCGGATCTCCATTACCATCCAGATAATTACGAACGATATTGCTTGTAGAAGCGGTATAATTGAATCGTAATGATTTAGAGAAGTTATAATTGAATCCATACTGATAGTTGAACATATAATTTCTTCTGTACAATGGTGCTAATCCAATTCCTTCTACATCAATCTGCCTGAACTGCTGCTTATTAAACTGTCTTATAATATTCGTATTGAATGTAAGGTTTGAAGGCAGATAATTAAAGTTAAAATCACTTAGTAATTTCCAGTAACTACTTTTCTTCATGAATTTTGTCTTACTAAAAGGCTCAATCGGTTTTGGATCAAAACTGTAACTATAATCAATAGTAGTACGTAATTGCTGATCTACTAAGCTTTCTACTTCAAAATCATGATGTTCTATCTCATTGAATGAATAAGATAATGTCAGATTTTCCGGGTCATAAATTCTTGTTTTCTGTTCCGCTCCTCTTTCTTTTCTTACCCCAATAAAGTTAATACTTTTTGTTTTTGTATAATCAATTGCTCTGTCTTTCAGATTTGCTTTCTCTACAGGATCTGCCGTAACACTAATCAGCTGGTTTAACTTTATATCTTCATTAAAAGGATCATATTCAGGTGTTATCGTTTCTTCACCAATTCCATAATTAAAAGGTAAGTTGATCCCCCATTTTTTAGGTAATAATTTCCCTATATTAAGATTTGTAACAAGATTATATTGTTTTACATCTTCCCTGCTTCTTTCATTTGGTCCCTGCTCAATGGAACCAAAACCGATAGTACTCATTCTTCCGGTAGCAGAAATAGTTGCAAGATCTGCAAAATTTGTATCCATATTCGCCACTGCAGCCATACCTCCTTTATTATTCATCCCGGCAAGACGCAATTCATCAAACCAGACTTCTCCACGAATTTCTTTTGTGTAATTGTTTTTTAAACCCAGCATCATGGTTCTTACATAGCCAAAATTAGGATTCCCTTTTACACCTATTCGCAGTTTATTTGATTTATTAGCCAGAGAACGATCTAATTCATCTTCATACTTATAAAAAATTCCATCTGCCGGTAAAGTAGTAGGATCAACACTCATTGCTAAAATCTTTATCTGTGTTAATAAAGACATTTTCAAATCAATCTCATTATCTTCCGGCCATATATCAGTATCTATAGTTGCGCCTTCTGCAGTAACTTTTAACGGAATCTCCACCTGATAAAAGTTTTGTGTAAAATCATTACCAAATCGAATAAAAGCAATCATCTGATCATTCAGTAAAGGAGAAGTTTCTCCATTTGGACTTGATGCAGACATTATTGGTAAAGATTCTGCGTGCAGGAACATCTTTAAACGGTTAAACTGACGCATATCCATATTCAGACTTTTGAACACGGCTCTTGAATCATTTGGTTCAAGACCTCCGAGACCCGGCAATACTGCTTCTTTTTTGTAAACTCTTAAAGACAAAGACTGTTCGTTCTGATTAATAATGCTGTTATTATTATATAACTGTTCTCTTCTAACTCCCGGAGGCATCACATAGCGTATAGGAACTCTGTTCCCATTCTCTTGAATATTTACAGACAGAACATCAAAACCGGTATTATCATCCGCTACGTTTTGATCTGAAGGATCTAATGTATTTGTATATCTTCTCCATTCTCCACGAACCAGATCTAAAGCACCAAAACGCAAAGTGGTCTGTTCTTCAAAACCAGTCATAAACATTCTCATAAACTGAATAGATCGGAAATCGGAAATATCCCCTTCGCGATTTTCATCAGTTGCATCCATGATCGGAATCTTGAACTGAATCCAACGTGCACGCACAATTTCACTATTCGGAGCTTTAGCAGAGGTTAGTCTGATATCGGACACATACTTATCTCCTATTGCCATTGACGGCTTAATATCAACACTAAATTTATAATACGCATTAATAGTATTCATCGTATTATCTCTGTTAATATCTTCCACATCAGGCAAGGTTGTTGATCCTCTGTTATTATTAGAAACATTTACAGGTGAATTCCCCTGTAATCCATTATAGTTCTTATATCTCTGAATAACATCTCCCTGAGCGCTTAAAAAATATTCATAATTATCTGCTGCGGGATCTGCTAATCCTGCAAACTGTGGGAAAAGCTGTGCTTCTTCAGCGTCTGTAAGTCCGTTTAAACCTAAATCCTGAGCCGCTCTGTTACCTTCATTGGTATCAAATGCATAGATCAGAGACTGAGACATTGGCACTTTACCCCACTGTGTTGTAATTGTATTTTGATTTGTTCCGTCTACAGGTAATCCGTTTTCATAGAATTTCTTACCGTCTTTCAGAACATCTTCGGATATCTGACCTAAGTTAAAAACCAGTTTACCACCCTGACTGCTCGGAGTTGCCGGATTATCAGGATCATTTTCGTTTCCATAATAAGGATCCATTACCCAAAACTGAATATACTCAACATTGGACTGCTCAAAATTGGTTGAGTTTACTGATCTCATAATACCTCCCCAGTTATTACCAACACCAATAGTCGGCAAATCATTTCCGTTTGCAAGCGTATTAAAGTTGTAAGGTCCTCTTTCTTTAGGATAATACGTTAAATCCAAAGTAGGAACTACTGTAGATTGTCCAATAGCAATATCAGTTACAGGATACAACTCTTCACTATAAATCCTCCTTGTTCTGTTATAAGACAGATCAGCAGTGGAAATACCGGATGGTCTCTGACTATAGAAAGTCGGATCAATTGTATACCATGATAATTTTGCTCTTTTAAAACCGGATTCTAAATCTGCATCTGATTTTTCTCCTCCAAAACCGATAGGTGCACTTGCTAAACTCCAGGCAAAAGGAGAACGCATATCAATAGTGGTTTGTGAACCTTCAAAATCATCTACATAAATCGTTGCCTCTCCGTCAAACTTGGTTGCTTTTGGAACATCGGGTTTTAAATAAGCAATCTCTCCTCTAAAAGAAAAATTAGAAGGAACATCTGTATCCATATTAGGAAGCTTATTTACCAATCTTGTAAAGAAGGGTACTTCCGTCGAGAAGTTAGTATTAAAACCATAAATACTATTATTAACAGATTCTTGTCCGTAATTTGATTTCTGAGTAAGAGGTTTTTCAGTCATTTTAAGAAAAGTAGCTCCTACTAAAAATTTATCTGAAAATTTATGTTCAATATTAATCCCAGCAAATCTTCTGACTTGTTGTCCAAAAACAGAGTTATTCTCAAGAGAAATCTCAATTGGTGTATTTGATCCCTGAAGCGCCGGATCAATGATCTGTACCCTACCCAACTGATAATTGACTGTATAATCAACACCTTCTAGTAAAACTCTTCCTCCTGCTGTTACTCTTACTGATCCTTGTGGCACATTGAATGCACCAATAGCAATACCATCACCATTAGTAGATTTGAATTTTCCTTTTAATTCAAATTTATTCTTATCCGTATCCTGTAATGCTGCGGTCTGAGTAGTTCTATACATTTGCCTGAATACATACTTCTTCTGATTTGGGTTATAAGAAGCTGTATTATCATAATCTTCACCTACTGCATTAGGAGGCGATAATTTTTTGAATAAATGTTTACCAAAAGGCTCTACTGTTGTAAAGATCAATCTACCATTTTGTACATCTACTGTTACTCCCGGAATAAAATCAAAAAAACCGTCTCCTCCTTTTTGAGGATCATTATTATAATTTAATCGATCTACATTGAAGACTTTTAACAACGGTGTTTGTGCTACATCATCTGGTAACTGAGTTCCTGCAACCGGATTAATATAATTTAAAGGGGAAGGGTCCGAATAAACAATATTAAATCTGAATCCCTCCTGTTCTAATTGATAACCTCCGGGAATCTGATAAATATTTTTCATCATCAGATTCCATATCGGTTTATTTACATTCGTTAAATTACTCTTCAATAATTTTAAGACTAGACTTTGAGTAATAACAGTTTGATCCTGCTGACCTCCATTATCTACAACTGTACCTTCAACACCATCTGTACCGAATTCCCCCACCTGATACACTTGCCCTCCAACAGTATATTGATAGGCAACAGCAATAACTTCATCATTTCCTAATTTCTGATTTAAAGAGATATATCCCAATTGTGGATGATAGGTGTATTCACTGGAAGCCAGTTTTCTAGCATTCTCCAGTTTTGCATAATCTATCCCTTCACTAACAGTAACTCCTGTGAAACCTGTACTCGCTGTAGATATCTGTCTGATATTACTATTCAGCAGACCACCATTACCTATCAGAGCAGGATTAAATTTATTATTAGTATTATTTGAAGGTGCATCAACCTGTCCGGTAAAGAATCCCGCCGGAATAGCTCCCAAACCAATTATTTGGGATACATCTACTTTACTTGATCTTTCTTCCCCTAAATCTTGTAATGCTACAATATTTCTAAGGCTATTATCCGTAGTATTGACTCTATTCTGTCTGTTAGTTATCCAAACCTCTATTCTCGTAATCTGTACTCTTGTATTTAAATATGGATAACTCTCTAATGCTTCATCGTATTTGTTTCTGAAATACTGGGAAAGGAAATAGTGTCTGTCTGAATCATAGTCCAATGCAAACAAGTCAAAATCTTGAATTGCCCCTCCCCCTTCTGCTGCTACTGTTCTGGTTTGCGATTTCTGTTCAGAGAAAACACCTGTAACAGTTGTTTTTCCAAACTGAAACTGAGCTTTTACACCAAATAAACTCTGTACTCCTCTGATCAATGAACTATTTAATGGTAAGCTTACATTACCAACTTCTACTTTACGTACAATAGCATCATCAGTTGGTTCATATTCCAGTTTCATTATATTCTGAAAAGCAAATGTAGACTCTGTATCATAATTAGCATTAACATCTAATCGTGTTCCTACTTTACCCTGTAGCCCTAAACTAATTCTCTGATCAAAATCAAAAGTAATACTCTTCCTATTTCTTGGTGAAAATGAAGGATTATCCTGTTTAGTGAATCGGACTCCAAGATCCATTTCTACAGAACCGGTTGGTTTAACGTCTATTGTATTCCCGCCAAATATGGTTTCAAAAAAACCTGAATTAATATAATATCTCGGTAATAAGTTTCTCTTATTTTCTTCACTACCTTCTTTTTTACCATCAATAGCGTCCAGCTTTTCTTTATAATAATTTCGCATTGATTCTTTTAATGCCAACTCCTCATATTCTTTTGGTGTGAGAATAATGGGATAGGTGATATTAAAACCATCAAATGTTTTAGTATATATATATCTGTCCGTTACAGGATCATAGGTATAAGCTTCAAGTATACTCTTAGGATTCTCTACTTTTAATTTACCAACAGAAAAACCGGTCTTAAGGCTATCCTGAACCTCTTCCTGAGCAAATACACTGAAATTAAAAAAAAGGGATAATAAAAAAACACTGCTAATGCTTATACCCTTCATTCTTTTTAAATAAAATGTTTCCAAAAGCTATAAGTTTTTTAATGCTTGTTTTATAATTTCTTCGACTGTCGCATTAGGATTTTCTCTAACAATCTTCTCAATAACTTTTTCAGCAGATTTTCTTAAGAAACCTAAAACTTCTAATGCTGATAATGCTTCTTCTTTATTTGTATTATTCTGATGGACTGAAGTCTCATCCAAATCATATACTTTTAATACTTTATCTTTCAGATCAAGAATAACACGCTGAGCTGTTTTACTTCCAATCCCTTTTATAGACTGAATTGTAGCCACATCAGCAACTGCTATAGCCTGTATAATTTGTTGTGGAGCAATGGAAGACAACATTGTTCTTGCAATATTAGCTCCAATTCCGGAAACGGATATTAATAATCTGAAAATTTCTCTCTCTGATTTTTCTACAAAACCGAAAAGAGTATGAGAATCTTCTTTTATCTGAAGATAAGTAAAGAGTTTTACACTTTCAGATTCCGGAAGTAATGAATAAGTATGTAGTGAGATATTAATGTGATAGCCAACACCACCGCAGTCAATTACGACTCCGGTTGGTGTTTTCTCTATCAATCTACCTTGTATATGTGCAATCATTTATTTAATTATCTGAATTCCCAAAAGTAACAAAAATCTTTCAGTAATCATTATAATTATATATTAACCCAAACATTAGTTAAATAGAATAAAATTTTAAGTTAAAATTTCTCCCTGTTTATTTCTTTTTTCTTTTTTCTTTTTCCTGTGCATCAACAACGGCAACAGCTACCATATTTACCATTTCTTCAACACTGGCTCTTAACTGAAAAATATGAACCGGTTTGTCCATTCCCATCATTATCGGACCGATAGAATCTATTTTATTTAATTCTTTTAGCATTTTATAAGTGATATTGGCAGACTCCAGGTTTGGAAAAATTAAAGTGTTTACCTTTTTTCCTGCCAATTTAGAAAATGGAAATCTTTCTTTCAGCATATCAGCATTCAGTGCAAAATCAGTCTGCAATTCTCCATCTATAATAAGGTCCGGATGATTTTCATGTAAATATTCTACTGCTTCTCTTACTTTAGTAGCACTTTCATGGTTAGAAGAACCAAAATTAGAAAACGAGATCATTGCAATAACAGGTTCTATTCCAAACATTTTTACTGTTCTGGCTGTTATTAAAGCAATTTTAGCTAAATCGTCTGCTGATGGATTTGGATTAATCGCTGTATCAGATAAGAACATAGGTCCTCTCTGAGTCATCATCATATTAGTTGTTGCAATTCTAGAAACACCCGGTGCTTTCCCGATCAAATGCATCATAGGTTTCACTATAGCAGGATAACTTCTTGAATAACCTGTAACCAAAGCATCTGCCTCTCCCTCATTAACCATCATTGCTGCAAAATAATTCCTCTCTCTCATCCATTTCTGAGCATCAAGTAGAGTAATCCCTCTTCTTTGACTTGATTGCCAATAACTTTCTGCGTATTTATTTCTTCTACTCTCCTCTTCTTGTGTTTTCGGATCAATAATTAGAACTTCTGTGTCAAATCCAAGTTCTTCTTTTAACCCTAAAATAGTTTCTCTGTTCCCTAATAATATTGGAAGAGCAATTCCTTCTTCCAAAACAATCTGAGCTGCTTTTAAAACATCTAAATGATCTGCTTCTGCAAAGACAACTCTTTTAGGATCTATTTTTGCTCTATTAGTCAATAATCTGACCATCTTATTATCATTACCCAGTCTTTCCAACAACTCCTCTTCATATTTATCCCAGTCAGTAATCGGATTCTGAGCCACTCCTGAATCTATTGCTGCTTTTGCAACTGCAGGGGCAACTACAGCAATCAGTCTTGGATCAAATGGTTTTGGAATAATGTAATCACGACCAAATATTAATTTCGTCTCTCCATAAGCCACATTTACCTGCTCAGGAACAGACTCTTTTGCTAAAGAAGCTAACGCTTTTACAGCTGCCATCTTCATTTCTTCATTAATTTTTGTCGCTCTTACATCAAGTGCTCCTCTAAAAATATAAGGGAACCCCAGAACATTATTTACCTGATTAGGATGATCCGACCTTCCTGTTGCCATTATAATGTCTTTTCTTGTCGCAATTGCAAGATCATAATCGATTTCCGATACCGGATTAGCCATTGCAAAAACAATCGGATTGTCTGCCATAGAAAGCAACATTTCAGGAGTCAGCACGTCTGGTCCTGATAATCCGATAAAAACATCCGCCCCTTTTATAGCGTCTACCATTGAAACACCTTTAAGATCTTTTGCGTACACTTTCTGCAGGCTGGACATTCCCGGTGTTTCTTTTGTTAAAAGACCTTTACTATTAAACATATAAACGTTTTCTTCTTTTACACCAAGAAGAACATATAAGTTCGCACAAGCTAATGCTGCTGATCCTGCTCCGGAAACAACAACCTTAACTTCTTTTGCTTTTTTACCAGCCAACTCTAAAGCATTTATCAATGCTGCAGACGAAATAATAGCTGTTCCGTGCTGATCATCATGCATTACAGGAATATCAAGCTCTTCTACTAATCTTCTTTCTATTTCAAAAGACTCGGGAGCTTTAATATCTTCCAGATTAATTCCCCCAAATGTCGGAGCTATCATTTTTACTGTTTCGATAAACTTCTCAACATCTTTTGTGTCAATTTCAATATCAAAAACATCTATATCAGAAAAAATTTTAAACAATAGTCCTTTTCCTTCCATTACAGGTTTTGATGCCTCTGGTCCGATATCTCCTAACCCTAATACAGCTGTACCATTTGTAATTACAGCAACAAGATTTCCTTTTGCTGTGTATTTATATACATTATTTACATCTTTTGCTATTTCCAGACAAGGCTCAGCAACTCCAGGTGAATATGCTAAAGACAAATCTCTCTGTGTTGCATACTTTTTAGTAGGAACTACTTGAATTTTACCAGGAGTAGGTTTTGCGTGATACAATAATGCCTCTCTCCTTTTATTTTGTTTATTCATATCTCTGTTAAAATTAATATGGAGTACAAAGGTAAAGGGATGAAGTCAACTTTAGAAATTTTTTAAGGTATTCTTTTAAAAACTTTGCGTTTTTTAATTTATTCTGAAAAACACAGGCTTCAGAAATGATTATTATAAGTATTTATTTACGATACATTTATTAAACAAAAAAGCCTTTCTTAAAAGAGAAAGGCTTTTTATAATCTATCTTAAAAATGCAAAAAATAATTTTATTACAACTAAACACTTGGTTCTATTATTTATTCTATTTCAGATATATAAACACTTTTTTAATGTAAAATTAATCCCAATCAAATACATCAAGTAATTTATAATCTAAATATATTGAACATCTATCAATACCCCTATTAACAAATCGATATTCAACGTATTTTGCATTCTAATTTAGACAGATCTAAATCTATTTTTATTAAATCTAGTAAGACAAAGATTGATAATTTATTTATTAAACAGAGCCACAATAAGTCATAAAAATAACACGATAAGACTAAAGTTTATAAAAAATAACACATATCTACAAAATACGAGAATTAATTCTAACAAAAAAACACTCTCTTTAAAATAAATCTCCTAAATCTTACCAGAAACAAAATGGTCACTTGGCAACTGATTAAACTGTTTTTTGTAAATAGCAGAAAAATAACCTGGTTTAGTATATCCTAATTCAAAAGCAACATCTGATATCTTACTATAATTACCACTATTTAAAAGTTGTTTTGCCAAAAACATCTTCTCTTTCATAAAATAATTATTTGGCGTATCATTAAAAATATTTTTAAAAATATTTTTATATCTGGATATTGATATATCTGCCATATCTGCTAGAAAATCTATTCCAGGAAAATTTGATCTCAGATTAGCCAATAAATATTCTTTTGTCTGTAATACAGACTGTGTACAAAGTTCTGATAACTTATTAGATATTGATTCATTATTAGTACGCCTGCTCAGGAAATAACCAAATAGATTAAGAGCAACACCTCTTATCAGTAAATCAAAAGAAGGTTCCAGAAAAGATTTATTTTTTAACTGATACAGCAACACTTTACTCTTACTATCTATATAATCATAAACAACAGTAGTCTCTTTTAAATTATTAAATACATTACTTGACTCTCTTCCACACTGAATACTATTTAATAATAATGATTCTTTTAATAATACATTCGAAATTAGTATTCTTAAAGAATAGACCCTTTCTCCTACAACCGGAATATAAGTGCTTTTAATCCTGTTATCAACAACCCCAAAACCCTGCTTAGATTTATATCCTGTCTTATATCTCGAATTATTTATAACATGTGTATTTATTTCATCACTTAGATCGTAATAAAAAACGGAGAAATCTTCTTCTGATTTAATTTTGGTCAGAGAAACAGGCACATTATAAGTTATATCCATTAACAACACAGACATCCCCGGAATTACTTCTGAAAAATAGATACCTCCGGAAGCGATAGTTTCCGGAAAAATCAGTCTTTTTTCATCTAACATTACAGCTCCAAAAAAATTAACTAATTGCTGTAGCCATTCTGATGTTAAACTATAATAAAGAGAAAAGGAAAGTCTATCTTTCATTAAGTCACTGTAAATGATTTATATAATCTTTTGGAGACATCCCGAAATGTCTTTTAAATTGTTCTGAAAAATGAGAATTGTTTGCAAAATTAAGTCGATCTGAAACTTCAAAAACAGTTTCTTTCCTTGTTTCTAAAAGCTGTTTTGCCAACTGTAATTTATTTTCCTGAAAAAAAGCATGCGGTGTTAATCCTGTAATTTTTTTAAATAGTTTTTTATATTTAGATTCAGACATAAAGGCTTTTTGTGATAATAACTCAATTCCCGGAAAACTATTTTGTGCATTTTGCGCTAAAAAAGCCTGGGAAGCAATAATCGCTGAAAAATCAGCTGAAAATACCTTTTCTATAATAACCTTATCAAAAATCAATATATCAATATAATAACTCAACAAAGCAAAAACAGTACCTTTAAAAATAAAATCAAAAAAAACTCCCCCTACTTTTATATTTTTTAGATCCTGTATTAATTTGATGCTATTGTTATCCATTCTGTCATAACGGATAATAGTATTCTTTTTCGGATCAAAAAAATTATCTATTACTGATTTTTTTGAATGTGCTTTATTGATATAGTTTTTAAATATACTCTTTTTTATAAAAATACAGATTGTATAAATATGACTGTTTTTTTTTATTAAAAAATTTGTTTCCAGAGAACTATCCAATGTAACTAAATTACAATACCATCGCCCTATTGCATTTGAAATATCTTCTGAAATCAACTCGGATCTTTCTTCAGTCATATCATAGTAGATACCGATAAAATCATGTGTTAAATTTCGCTGTTTTAAAAGCATTGTTACATGGTATACTGAATCAACATACATTGATATTATCCCTGGGACAACCTCCAAAACATAACGAATACTAACATCCTGTTCTTCTGGAATTACAATAAAATTTCCGTCTACATAACCATTAAACTTTGTTGCAAAATCTTCTACCCAGTCAAGATCAGCTCCACAATAATGTACTATTTCTTGCATATAAGTAAGAGTTTTGTTTTTTCTGAGTGTAAAAATAATTATTTTACATCTTATATACGACTATTGTCAAATATTTACTTTAAAAAATCGATATTTCTCTTTAAACCACTATATTTTGTCCTTTTTACAGCGGAATTTTTAAATACTTTTCTAAAAGTATCTTCTGTAATTTCTTCCCAATCTTTTTTTGTCAAAAACAATAATTCAGGATTAGCCCTGAATAATGGTTCATTATGTGATTTGGAAAAACGATTCCATGGACAAACATCCTGACAAACATCACAACCAAATATCCAGTCATCCAGTCTGCCTTTCAGCTCATAGGGTATATTTTCTTTCAGTTCAATTGTAAAATATGAAATACATTTACTGCCATCAACTACTTGTGGAGAAACAATTGCCTGAGTAGGACAAGCATCAATACATTTTGTACAACTTCCGCAATGATCCGTGGTTGGACTGTCATACTCTAAATCTAAATCTACTATTAGCTCAGCAATAAAGAAAAAAGAACCTGTTTTTTTACTTATCAGATTACTATTCTTACCTATCCATCCTAATCCACTTTTAGCTGCCCAGGCTTTATCCAGAACAGGCGCTGAATCTACAAAAGCACGTCCTTCCACCTTTCCAATATTTTCCTGTATTGAAAAAAGTAATTCTTTTAATTTTTCTTTAATTACAAAATGATAATCTTCTCCATAAGCATATTTAGAGATCTTAAAAGTGTCTGACCTCTGGTTTTCTTCTGGATAATAGTTTAGTAATAACGATATTATACTTTTAGAACCTTCAACTAATAGTTTAGGATTAAGTCGTTTATCGAAATGGTTCTGCATATACCCCATTTCACCATTCATTTCAGCTTTCAGCCACTTTTCCAGACGAGGAGCCTCTTCTTCCAAAAAATCGGCTTTAGCAATACCACAAGATAAAAAGCCAAGGCGATCCGCTTCAGCTTTAATGAATTTTGAATATTTTTCTTTATTGGAATTCAAAATATAGTATTGAGATATTAGTATTGAGATTCTAGGGATACCGAAAATTAAAGGGAAATCAAAACTAAAACAAACCTCCTTGTGCAGAACCTCTTATTTTCCCTAAATGTTTATAAGCTTTTTCAGTTACTTCTCGCCCTCGGGGTGTACGCATGATGAAACCTTCCTGAATTAAAAAAGGTTCATACACTTCCTCAATTGTTTCACTACTTTCAGAAACGGCAGTCGCCAATGTAGACAAACCTACCGGTCCTCCTTTAAATTTTTCAATAATAGTAATTAAAATCTTATTGTCCATCTCATCTAATCCATGAGCGTCTACATGTAATGCTTTCAGAGAATATCTGGCGATTTCTATATCGATCTTACCATTCCCTTTTATCTGAGCAAAATCCCGTACTCGACGTAGCAATGCATTTGCAATACGTGGTGTTCCTCTACTTCTTCCTGCAATTTCAATAGCGGCCTCCATAGTAATAGGCATTTTTAAGATTGAAGCACTACGTTGTACAATAGTCGTAAGTAATTCTGCCTTATAATATTCTAATCTACTGGAAATACCAAAACGGGCACGCATTGGAGCGGTTAACAATCCGGAACGCGTAGTTGCTCCTACTAAGGTAAATGGATTTAAATTAATCTGAACAGTTCGTGCATTAGGTCCGGATTCAATCATAATATCGATTTTAAAGTCCTCCATTGCAGAATAAAGATATTCTTCTACAATAGGACTCAATCGATGGATTTCATCAATAAAAAGCACGTCACGTTCATCTAAATTCGTAAGCAAACCTGCCAAATCACCCGGTTTATCTAAAACAGGTCCGGATGTTATCTTTATTCCTACGCCTAATTCATTTGCAAGGATATTAGCCAGTGTTGTTTTACCAAGACCGGGAGGTCCATGGAAAAGTGTATGATCTAATGCTTCACTACGCAAATTAGCTGCTTCAACAAATACTTTTAAATTCTCTAAAACCTGCTCCTGACCTGAAAAATCATCAAAGGACAAGGGTCTTAATTTTTTTTCTAAATCAAGTTCCTCAGGATTGTAGTTACTATTTGTCGGATCTAAATTCTCATTCATTCTGCAAAGATACTAAGAAAAACAACTTCTTATAAAAAAGAGCAAAGAAGCAAGAAAAAAGACATTATAAATATACAATTTACGAAGTACAATATACGACATCATTGAGAACTAACAGCTGACCTGTTACCAATCGCAGTATTCAGTTCTCGGTTTCAAACGATCAACTATTTACTTTTTACAGATAACATCTCACAAAACTATAAACTAATAAAAAAGCCTCTCCGCAAGGAAAGGCTTTTAATATATAGTATTTTGAAATTAGTGATTTAAAACTTCTTCACCTTCTTTCATCGGTACGTTCTGAGGAACAAAATCTTCTTCCTGACCCGGTTTACTGTAATCGTAAGGCCATCTGTATACTACAGGCAACTCTCCCGGCCAGTTTCCATGTATATGTTCTACCGGAGTAGTCCATTCTAGTGTATTTGATCTCCATGGATTTTGTACTGCTTTTTTACCATAAAATATACTGGTAAAGAAATTCCATAGAAACACTAACTGGAATATAGCTCCTACTATTGCAAAAATAGTCATTAGAACATTAACATCAGCTAAATCGTCAAAAAGAGGGAATGCTGTGTTAGTATAATAACGTCTTGGTAAACCTGCAAGACCTATAAAATGCATTGGGAAAAACACGCCATAAGCACATATAACTGTTACCCAAAAATGAATATATCCTAAGTTTTTATTCATCATTCTTCCAAACATCTTAGGGAACCAATGGTAAATACCCGCAAACATACCATAGATTGCAGAAATACCCATCACTAAGTGAAAGTGTGCAATAACGAAATATGTATCGTGAACATTAATATCTAAAGTACTGTCTGCCAATATAATTCCTGTCAAACCACCGGTAATAAACGTTGAAACGAAACCGATAGAAAATAACATTGCCGGATTCATCTGCAAGTTACCTTTCCATAATGTTGTAATATAATTAAATGCTTTTACTGCTGAAGGAATTGCAATCAATAAGGTTGTGAATGTAAATACAGAGCCTAAGAAAGGATTCATTCCTGAAACAAACATATGGTGCCCCCAAACAATTGTAGATAAAAATCCAATTGCTAATACTGAAGTAATCATCGCTCTGTAACCAAAAATAGGTTTACGAGAGTTTGTTGCTATAACTTCTGAAGCAATACCCATTGCCGGTAATATTACGATATAAACCTCCGGGTGACCTAAGAACCAAAATAAGTGCTCAAACAAAACCGGAGAACCTCCTTGGTGTTGTAGTACCTCTCCTGCAATAAAAATATCTGAAAGATAGAATGATGTACCAAAACTTCTGTCAAAAATCAATAACAGAACGGCAGATAATAAAACCGGGAAGGAAACAATACCTAAAACTGCTGTAATAAGGAAAGTCCATATTGTTAAAGGAAGTTTTGTCATTGACATTCCTTTTGTTCTTAAATTGAAGATGGTAACCACATAGTTGATACCACCTAATAACTGAGAAGCTACGAAAAAAGCCATCGAAATTAACCATAAGGTCATTCCTGAACCTGAACCTGGAATAGCCTGTGGTAATGCACTTAAAGGAGGATAGATTGTCCATCCTGCTGATGCCGGTCCGGCTTCTACAAATAAAGAACAAATCATGACAATACATGAAATAAAGAACAACCAGTATGAAATCATATTCATAAAACCGGAAGCCATATCTCTTGCTCCAATCTGTAATGGAATTAATAAATTACTAAACGTTCCGCTTAATCCTGCTGTCAGAACAAAGAATACCATTATTGTACCATGTATCGTAACCAAAGCAAGATAAATATCATTTTTCATGACTCCTCCAGGAGCAAATTTATCACCTAGAAGAATTTCGAATATTTTAAAAGACTCTTCGGGCCATGCAATTTGGATACGGAATAATATTGACATCATTATTCCAATGATTCCCATAATAATACCTGTAATAAGGAATTGCTTAGCAATCATTTTGTGGTCTGTACTAAAGATATATTTAGTTACAAATGTTTCTTTATGATGACTGTGTTCGTGACCTTCTACTGACATATTCTTAATTTATATATTATTTTAAAGATATATTATTATTTTATAACCTGAACAACAGCAGTCGAATCACTAACTGTCTCAGCTTTGTTTTGTTCTTTTAAAGCCTGGCCAAAAGTAGGTTTTTCTTTTAACCATTTTTTAAAATCTTCTGGTGACTCTACAATAATATTCATCTGCATATTGTAATGAGAAGCGCCACAAATCTTGTTACAAAGCAATAAGTAATTAAATGTATAAGGGTCAAGTGCTGATTCTCCTTTTGCAACTAACTCTTTACTTTTATTTTCTCTAATCTTATTGATATTTGCAACTTTCTCTATAATATGTTTATTTTCACGCATTTCAGCTGTCGTAACTGTTGGTGTAAAAGCAAATTGAGTTACCATACCGGGAACACAGTTCATCTGTGCTCTGAAGTGTGGCATATAAGCAGAGTGTAATACATCTTGTGAACGCATTTTAAAAACTACTTTTTTCCCTACTGGTAAATGCAATTCATTAGCAACAATATCATCTTGTGCATTAGGATCAGAAACATCAACACCTAAAGTATTTGTCCCTTGGATATATCTAACATTTGCTTTACCAAGAACATTATCTTCTCCTGAGTATCTAACTTCCCAAGCAAACTGTTTTGCATATATTTCTACATACATCACATCTTCATCCTCGTCAACAAACATAATGTTTGTCCATGCAAATAATCCATATAAGATTAAACCAGCTAAAACAATTACCGGAATAATTGTCCAGATAAACTCTAATTTATCATTATCAGCAAAGTATAATGCTTTCTGATTTTTTTTGCCTTTATATTTAAATGCAAAATAATATAGTAATCCTTGTGTAAGAAATTGTACGATAAAAATCAAAACTAATGAAATGGTCATTAAATTATCTACATCTTTACCATGTTCAGAAGCAGAATCTCCTAGTAACACTAAAGGTCCCCATTCTATTAATCCATAAATAGTAAAAATATAAATAAACCCTAAAAAGACAAACATTAAATACCCATTAACACTATTGTCTCTATCATTAGCTAATTGCGAATTATCCGCATGAGAGCCAACCTGAGTCAAATCAAAAATTTTAGTCATCTGCCATATGGCAATTGTCAATAAGACTAAAACTATAATAACTAACAAACTTGTCATCTGATTTTCTTTAAATATTAATAATGAAAATGTTTACTTTCTTCAATCAATGGGTTTTTCTTCGCTAATAATGGTGTTTTTGTAAGTGCTGTAAAGACAACAAATATAAACAAACCTAAGAAGAAAAGTACTGAACTTATTTCTGAAACTCCAATAAACCACTGATCTCCTACTGTTGCCGGCATAATCATATTAAAGAAGTCTAAATAATGACCTG
Source organism: Flavobacterium sp. AK-301 (assembly GCF_058310215.1). NCBI lineage: Bacteria > Pseudomonadati > Bacteroidota > Flavobacteriia > Flavobacteriales > Flavobacteriaceae > Flavobacterium > Flavobacterium sp. AK-301. Next base: position 430,158 of record NZ_JBZEES010000003.1, on the reverse strand, counting down.
ATAATATTACTACTCCTGCCATGATAAGAATCCATGGAATTCTTTTAAAATCGGTATTTACTAAAATTAATAATGGAAACAAGAAGTTCATTGCAACCATACCAAAGAATGGTAAATTATACTGTTCTATTCTTGTTACAAAATAAGTTACTTCTTCAGGTATATCAGCATACCAGATTAACATAAACTGAGAGAACCACAAATAAGTCCAAAATATACTAATACCAAACATGAATTTAGCTAAATCATGTAAATGGCTAGAGTTTACATATTCTAAAAGTCCTTTAGATTTAAGATATAAAGTAATCATTGTGATCACAGTAATTCCACTTACAAAGAAACTGGCAAATACATACCATGCAAATAGGGTACTGTACCAGTGTGGATCAACAGACATAATCCAGTCCCATGACATGATCGATTCTGTTACAATGAAAAATACTAAAAACACAGCTGATATTTTAAAATTCTTTCTGTAAAAAGAGTTGTCATTAGACTCATCCTGAGCTAATGAATTCTTTTTAGAAAAATATCTATATAAATTCCATCCTATTAAGAATATAGCCGCTCTGATTAAGAAAAAAGGAACATTTAAATATCCTGATTTTGCCTGAATTAAAGGATCTCCTGCTACAACATCTTTGTCCATCCATACGAATAAATGATTGAAATGAAGTCCTGATGCTACTAGTAATAAAAAGAATATAATTGAACCTGGTAATAAATAACTTGTTATGCCCTCCATTACTCTAAAAAGCACTGGAGACCAACCTGCCTGAGCACAATATTGTATTGCATAAAACGCTAAAACACCTAAACTAATCAACATAAAAAATATAGCTGCAACGTATAAGGCTGCCCAAGGCTTGTTTTGTAACTGGTGTAGAACATGTTCTAAATGCTTAGTGTGTGCTTCATGATCTTCATGTACCTCTGTTGTTGATGCGACTTTATGATCTACAACTGCAGAAATAACTTCCTCTTTAGTTGTATCGACAATCACATGGCTATCATGATTTACTTCTGCTACTTCAGTAGCAACTGTAGCGGTTACAATACTTGCTCCTTTAACAGTATCTGTTTTAGAAGAAACTTCTGTAGCTTCCTGATGTTCTGTTTCTTTATCTCCGTGAGAAGTAACAGCTGTTGCGTGATCATCATGACCTCCTGCTGCTAAAATTTTCTCAACGTCTTCTATGTTCTTAGGTGCAGTTAAAAAACCATATCCTATCCCAAGGATACCTAATACCATCAGAATAAAAGAAAATGTTTTTAATTTGCTTGAAAATGTGTACATATCTAATAAAATCAGTGTGTTCTACAATTATAATTCTGCTCTTAGTTTCATTACGTAACCAGCAACTAACCAACGTTCGTGTGCGCTTAATTGATTTGCATGTGATCCCATCGTATTTAAACCATATGTTTCAACATGAAAAATACTTCCTTCGGTAATGTCTCTATCTTTATAATTAGGCACACCTAGTATTTTTTCTTTTTCAACTAATTTCCCTTTACCATCTCCTTTATCACCATGACAGATAGCGCAATAAATAGTAAATAATTCTTTTCCTTTTGCATCATTAGCCTCTTTGTCTAACGGATCTAAAGGTGATTTTAAATTCACTTTTGCTAAATCATGACCAGCGGTTGAGTTTTCATATTCGTAAGGTTCAAATCCTCTTGGAACAGATCCTTCTGCCGGAAGTTGAGCTTCTTTACCATTTTTGAAAGCATCAGTCTCTGCATAAGTCTCGTAAGCTACAGACTCATACATATTAGGAAAATACTGATAGTTAGGTTTAGATTTGTCAAAACAAGAAGTTACCATTGCTGACAAACTTATTAACAGTGCTATTTTATATAAGCTTTTCATATCTATATATTAATGCTTTTCAATTACTTTTACTTCTACTGCTCCTGTGCTCTGTAAAAAAGAGGTCAGTTCTTCTTCATTATTATGAACAATGATTTCCATTAAAAAATGATCATCTGTTGTTCTCACATCCGGATTCTCTGCTTGTTTAAAAGGCCATAATTTACTTCTCATATAAAAAGTAAGAACCATTAAGTGAGCTGAGAAAAACACAGTTAACTCAAACATAATCGGTACGAAAGCCGGCATATTTTCAATATAACTAAAACTTGGTTTACCACCGATATCCTGAGGCCAGTCTTCGATCATTGTATAATTCATCAAAGCAGTAGCGAACACTAAACCAATCACACCATATATAAAGGCACAAATAGCTATTCTTGTTGGTGCTAATCCCATTGCTTTGTCCAATCCGTGAACCGGAAACGGAGTAAAAATCTCTTCAATATGATGATGAGCTGCACGCGTTTTTTTAACTGCATCCATTAATACATCATCATCATTGTAAATGGCATGTATAACTTTATTACTCATGATCTGAATGATTATGTTCTTCTCTTAATTTTTTATAATTATCTCCTGATGTTTTCAAAATTGTTTTCACCTCTGCTTGTGCTATAACCGGAAATGATCTGGCATATAAAAGGAAAAGAACAAAGAAGAAACCTATTGTACCTATGTAGAACCCAATATCAACAAATGTTGGCTGGAACATAGTCCATGATGATGGAAGGTAATCTCTGTGTAGTGAAGTAACGATAATAACGAAACGCTCAAACCACATACCAATATTTACTACAATCGAAATGATAAAAGAGAATATGATACTCGTTCTTAACTTTTTAAACCACATAAATTGTGGAGAAAACACATTAAATGACATCATTAACCAGTAAGACCACCAGTAAGGTCCTGTTGCTCTGTTCAGGAATGCGTATTGCTCATATTCAACTCCTGAATACCAAGCAATAAATAATTCCGTAATATAAGCAGTTCCTACTATAGAACCTGTAATCATGATTACGATATTCATTAATTCTATATGTTGTATTGTAATATAATCTTCAAGATTAGATACTTTTCTCATAATAATCAACAATGTGTTAACCATTGCGAATCCAGAGAAAATAGCTCCTGCAACGAAGTACGGAGGAAGAATGGTTGTGTGCCATCCCGGAATAACGGAAGTTGCGAAGTCAAAAGATACAATCGTATGAACAGAAAGTACTAAAGGTGTTGCTAAACCAGCTAACACTAGAGACACTTCTTCAAAACGTTGCCAGTCTTTTGCTCTACCACTCCACCCAAAACTTACAATAGAATAAATTCTTTTTGTAAAAGGCGTTACGGCTCTATCTCTTAGCATGGCAAAATCCGGTAATAAACCTGTCCACCAGAAAACTAATGATACAGAAAGATACGTAGAAATCGCAAACACGTCCCAAAGTAACGGCGAGTTAAAGTTGACCCAAAGAGAACCAAACTGGTTCGGAATAGGTAATACCCAATACGCTAACCAAGGGCGTCCCATGTGAAATACAGGGAACAAACCTGCTTGTACTACTGAGAAAATTGTCATTGCTTCTGCAGAACGGTTAATTGCCATTCTCCATTTTTGACGGAATAACAATAATACTGCGGAAATTAAGGTTCCGGCATGTCCAATACCAACCCACCAAACGAAGTTAGTAATATCCCAAGCCCAACCAACTGTTTTATTTAATCCCCATGTACCTATACCAACAGACACTGTATAGATAATACAACCTACTCCCCAAAGGAAAGCTGCTAATGCAATTGAAAATACTATCCACCATTGTTTGTTTGCTCTACCTTCTACAGGTCTAGCTACATCTACTGTTACATCATGATAAGATTTATCACCTATAACTAAAGGTTTTCTAATGGGTGCTTCGTAATGAGACGACATAATCCTTTATATTGTTTCTTAATTAATAATTTTATTAAACTAGGTATTTCTAACTTTTACATGATAGAAAACATTTGGTTTTGTACCAATATGCTCTAATAAATGATACATCCTGTCATCTGCTGCTAATTTTGCAACTTTACTATCTTTATCATTAACATCTCCAAACACCATTGCTCCACTTGAACATGCACTTGAACATGCAGTCTGGAATTCTCCGTCTTTAATAGACCTTCCTTCACGTTTTGCTTTTAAAATAGTAGCTTGAGTCATTTGGATACACATAGAGCATTTCTCCATCACCCCTCTAGAACGAACGTTTACATCTGGGTTTAATACCATACGACCTAAATCATCATTCATGTGGTAATCGAATTCACTGTTTTTACTATATAAGAACCAGTTAAAACGACGTACTTTATATGGACAGTTGTTTGCACAGTAACGAGTACCTACGCAACGGTTATATGCCATATGGTTTTGTCCTTGACGTCCATGAGAAGTTGCTGCCACAGGACATACAGTTTCACAAGGAGCATGGTTACAATGCTGACACATTACCGGCTGGAATGCTACCTGAGGATTATCTGATGGATTTTCCATTCCTCTTAATGTAGAAATAGAATTCATCAATCCGGTTGCGCCATCTTTAGTATCAACATCCTTAGCAAATGTTTCTTCTGAAGAATAATATCTGTCAATACGCAACCAATGCATATCACGGCTTCTTCTTACTTCAGATTTACCTACAACAGGTACGTTATTTTCTGCATGACAAGCGATAACGCAAGCCCCACAACCTGTACAGGCATTCAAATCAATAGATAAGTTGAAATGATGACCAACTGAACGATCGAATTCACTCCATAAATCTACTTTTGTACTTTCTACTGGACTGTGATCTAAAGAAACCATAGGAACTACATTCCATTCTTTAGCATCTTTAGTATTAAAGATCTCTAAAGTAGTTTCTTTTATAATATCACCTCTTCCCATTAACGTTTTCTGTAACTGAACGCAAGCAAACTCGTGATCACCAGCTTCTTTTGTTATTTTTACAGATTGAACATTATTGAAGTTTTTATATAGAGGATAAGCATTTACACCTACCTTCATTTCATTTTTCATAGCTGCTTTACGACCGTATCCTAAAGCAAGTCCTACTGTTCCTTTTGCTTGTCCCGGCTGAATAATAACAGGTACTTTTTCAACTTTAGTTCCTGCTACTTCAAGAGTTACATAACTACCGTTTAAACCTCCATTAGCAACATTGTGGTTTTTTAGACCTAATTCATCCGCATCGGCTTTAGAAACGGTAACATAGTTATCCCAGGACACTCTTGTAATAGGATCCGGGAACTCTTGTAACCAAGGGTTATTTGCCTGCTGACCATCTCCGATACCTGTTTTAGTATAAAGAATCAGTTCTAATTCACCAATACTTTTAAGAGCGGTTACCTTAGTTGCTGCTGCATTATAATCTACACTTGCAGCTGATAATGGTGAAACATTAGAAGTTTCATATACACCATCATGTAAAGCTTTATTCCAGGTAGCTAAAGTAAGAAGACCTGAATTCCAGGTTCCTCTGATATAGTCATAATAGGAATCGTTACTTCCAATCCATGTTAACAAAGCTTCCTGAAACTGTTTTGTATCAAACAACGGACGAATAGTCGGCTGCATTAAACTGTAACTTCCTTTCACAATATGTACATCACCCCAAGATTCTAAGAAATGAGGCGCTGCTGCTGCAATAGTTGTTATTGAAGCTGTTTCATCTTCTTTTAAAGAGAATGCAACTGAAAGTTTTACTTTTTTAAGTCCTTCTACAAAATCAGCACTATTTGGTAAGGTATAAACCGGATTAATTCCGCTCATAATTAAAGTATGAACTTTACCGACTTTCATATCGTTTAAAAGTTGTGCAACTTCAACGTTATTTCCTTTTCTGATCTGTCTTGTATTTGTAGTATTAAAAGCCTGGCTGCTTAATGCTTGATTAATTGCCAAAACTAATAACTGAGCATCTTTATCTTGAATTCCTGAAACCAAAACACCTTGGCTTCCGGCAGATTTCAATTGTTGTGCTGCTTTAATCACGTCATCTTCACCTGCAATTTTTGAAGTTGCAATTGAAGAACCAGTAATAATATTATATATTTTAACCAATGCTTGTTTTTGTTCAAAAACAGTCATTGGAATACGTTTATCTGCATTTGCTCCGGATAGAGTCATATTAGATTCTAACTGAATATGACGAGACATTTTTCCATTAGTAGGAATTTTTGCCTGAGCATAACCTGCATCATATCCTCCTCCTTGCCAATCTCCTAAGAAATCTGCACCAACAGATACAATTAGAGATGATTTAGAGAAATCATATTCTGCTAAAGCTCTTTCACCATAAACTGTTTGAAAAGCATCTAATGCTTCTGAAGAAGAAACTGCATCATATACTACATGTTTTACATTAGCATATTTTGCAGAAAACTCAGCAATCAACTTATCTGTTGAAGGACTTGCAATGGTATTTGTTAGTAAAACTACCTGACCTCCATTTGCTCTTGCATCTTCTAAACTGGATTGTACTTTTGAATCTACTTCTTTCCATGTTGCTGTTTTACCGGCAATCTTTGGTTCTTTTAAACGAAGACTATCATATAAAGACAAAACAGACGCGTGCACTCTTGCATTTGCGCTAATTTTTGAGCCTGGTAAATTATTGTTTTCAATTTTTATAGGGCGCCCCTCTCTGGTTTTAACTAAGATATTAGCAAAATCAAAACCATCAGCGATCGTAGTTGCATAATAATCAGCTACCCCTGGAATAATTTCTTCCGGTTGAACAACATAAGGAATGGACTTAATTACCGGACCTTCACATGCTGCTAAAGAAACTGCAGCAGTACTAAATCCAACGTACTTTAAAAAGTCACGACGTGTTGTTGAAGATGCAGACAGAGTTTCTTTGTCTCCTAAAAACTCATCTGTAGGAATTGGTTCAACAAACTCGTTATTTCTAAGCGCCTCAACAATAGAACTATTATCGTTTAGTTCTTCAACACTTTTCCAGTATTTTTTGTTTGATGACATTGTATATAAATATTAGCTTCTTAATAATTGATTAATAGTGACACTTACCACATTCAAGACCTCCCATTTGCGCTGCGGTTAATTTATCCACACCGTATTTTTTAGAAAGCTCTTCATGAATTTTTTTGTAGTACTCGTTATCTTCCATCTTAACATTAGTTTCACGGTGACAATTTACACACCATCCCATAGTTAACGGAGAGAATTGTTCCATTACCTCCATAGTCTCTACAGGACCATGACAAGTCTGACATTCTACACCGGCAACAGTAACGTGTTGTGAGTGATTAAAGTAAACAAAATCCGGAAGATTGTGAATTCTAACCCATTTTACAGGTTTCTGTTCACCTGTATAGGCTTGTTTATCTTTATCCCATCCTACAGCATCATATAGTTTCTGGATTTCTCCATCATAAAACTCTTTACTGAATTCCGGAGTGGCTGTTGTTGCTGCAACTTCACCAATTGATTTATGACAATTCATACAAACATTCAAAGAAGGTATCCCTGATTGTTTACTTACACGAGCAGATGAGTGACAGTATTTACAGTCAATTTCATTATCTCCTGCATGTATTTTGTGAGAATAGTGGATTGGTTGAACAGGTTGATATCCTTTATCAACACCTATCTGCATTAAATATCCATAAACAAAATAAGCACTTACCAGCAATAATAAAATCACAGTCACTAACACCAAGAACTGATTCTTAATAAAAGCAGACCAAATAGATATTTTATTGCTTCTGTATATTTCTATATTATTTGCTTTAGCAATTTTTATCAGTACATTGTTCACTAAGATCAACATTACTACTAAAATAAACATCACTAAAACTAAGGCTCCTAAAACAACTGTATTGGTAACTCCATCATTTGCTTTTGCTGCTGCTGCATCGACTCCTCCCGGAACCGCTACTACTTCAGCTTTTGGTTCAGAAGTATATGCTAAGATATTATCAATATCGTCAGTTGAAAACTGAGGAAATGCATTCATTGTCACTTTTCCGTTTTCTTCGAAAAGCTTAATTGCCTGAGCATCTCCAGATTTAATCAACTCACTACTATTGTGAATCCACTTATACAACCATTCACGCTCAAACTTATCTGCCACACCTCTAAGAGCCGGACCAGTAGACTTAGCGTCCAGCTTATGACAAGCTGCACAATTTGAATTGAACAATGCCTTACCTTGTACAGGATCTCCATCTTGTGCAAAAGAAGAAATGGAGAAAGTTAGCATCAATGCTAAACTTAATAATAAAATCCTTGAAATCGAATTATGGTTTCCCACCTTTTTCATATTTAAAATGGTTATCGACTAAATTTTTGGTATGATTTTTTCTATATAAAAATCAATACGTTTTTTTTAAACTTCCGACAAAAATACGATATATGAACTATTCACAAAAACCTTATCTCCCTTAATTCTTAATTTATAACCGTTCTAAATAGATTTCCTGTTTTTGTTTAGAACTATAAATATTACATTTGTATAAAATCTATTTCATTATGAGAATCTTAACTGTTAAAAAAATCGTTTTACCTGTCCTTTTTACAATGACATCAATTAGTTTCTTATTGGCTCAGGACAAGAACATTAACATTCAACAAGACCAGAAATTTACACAATTACTGGATAAAAAAAGAAAAATGAACTCTTCGCTTAGTGTAGAAGATCATTATAAAATTCAAATCTATTACGGGGATAATTCTTCGTCCAGAAAAATTTTATCTGACTTCAAAAGAGATTTTAAGAATCTTGATGGAACGATAGTTTTTAACACTCCTATCTACAAAGTATGGGTTGGTAATTTTAAAACCAGAATTGAAGCGGAAAGAAATATGGTAGAAGTCAGAGCGAAATATCCTAATGCGCTTTTAATCAAACCTAGCAAATAAATCGTATACAACTTACGATTTTAATATACACCTTTTCAGAGTAAAGAAGAAAGAGTCAAAAAGAAAGATGTAAAGTATTCAGTAAGGCAATATTCAGTCATAGTTCTAAACTATCAACTATTTCGACACCATATTTTACCTCTCCCTTTTCACAAAAAACATTTTACAAAAAAAAGGGTCTCTTGATGAGACCCTTTTTTAGTATATATTAATAAATTCTTATTTTAGTTTTTTCTTTACAGCTACTTCCTGGAAAGCCTCTATAATATCAAGTTCTTTAATATCATTGTAGTTTTTAATCTGAATACCACAATCATATCCTTTGGCAACTTCTTTCACGTCGTCTTTGAAACGTTTCAGAGTAGTTAATTCACCAGTATAGATTACTACACCTTCTCTGATCAGTCTGATTTTAGAACTTCTGAATATCTTACCATCAGTAACCATACAACCAGCAATCGTTCCTACTTTAGATATTTTGAACGTTTCTCTGATCTCAGCAGTACCTGTGATTTCTTCTTTCATTTCCGGAGATAACATTCCTTCCATTGCATCTTTCAAATCATCAATTGCATCATAGATAATTGAGTAGTTTCTGATGTCAATTTCTTCTTTGTCTGCTAATTGTTTTGCATTTCCGGAAGGTCTTACATTAAATCCGATAATAATTGCATCGGATGCAGATGCTAATAATACATCAGATTCTGTAATTGCTCCAACTCCTTTATGTATAATATTGATTTGGATCTCATCGGTTGATAATTTAGAGAATGAATCTGATAAGGCTTCAACTGAACCATCAACGTCACCTTTAAGAATAATATTCAGTTCTTTAAATTGTCCTAATGCGATTCTACGTCCAATCTCAGCCAGCGTAATATGTCTTTGTGTACGAACAGACTGCTCTCTCATTAACTGAGTCCGTTTTGCTGCAATTTGTTTTGCTTCTTTTTCATCATTAAATACATTGAACTTATCACCTGCAGTGGCTGCACCGTCAAGACCTAAAACAGATATTGGTGTTGAAGGACCTGCTTCTTTAATCATATTCCCTCGTTCATCATGCATCGCTTTCACTTTACCATGATGTTTACCTGCTAAGATATAGTCTCCGACACGTAATGTACCTGTCTGAACTAAAACAGTAGAAATATAACCTCTACCTTTATCTAAGTATGCTTCTACAACTGTTCCTACTGCCTGTTTATTTGGATTTGCTTTAAGATCTAAGATCTCAGCTTCTAATAAAACTTTTTCTAACAGATCTTTAACTCCTAATCCTGTTTTTGCTGAAATATCATGAGACTGAATTTTTCCACCCCAATCTTCAACTAACAAGTTCATTCCTGCTAATTTTTCTTTAATTTTTTCAGGATTAGCTGTTGGTTTATCTACTTTATTGATTGCAAAAATCAAAGGAACACCCGCAGCCTGTGCGTGACTGATTGCTTCTTTTGTTTGTGGCATGATATCATCATCTGCCGCAATCACAATAATTGCAATATCTGTTATTTGTGCACCACGAGCACGCATCGCTGTAAACGCTTCGTGTCCAGGTGTATCAAGGAATGCTATTTTCTGACCGCTTTCTAAGGTTACACCATATGCACCAATGTGTTGTGTAATCCCTCCTGATTCACCAGCAATTACATTTTCTTTACGGATATAATCTAGTAAAGATGTTTTACCGTGATCAACGTGTCCCATTACTGTTACAATAGGTGCTCTGTAAACTAGATCTTCCGGCTTATCTTCTTCAACAACAATTGCCTCTTCAATATCTACAGTAATAAACTCAACTTCGTATCCAAACTCATCTGCAACGATTGATAATGTCTCGGCATCTAAACGCTGATTCATAGTTACCATGATACCTAATGACATACATACTGAAATTACTTTTGTAATCGGCACATCCATCATTGTAGCAACTTCACCTACAGTCACGAATTCTGTAACCTTGATTACTTTACTGTCTGCATCTAGTAATCTTTGTTCATCGTCAACTTTTTGTCTGTGAGTATCTCTTTTATCTCTTCTGTATTTAGCCGCTTTAGATTTATTTCCTTTTCCTTGAAGCTTTTCTAAAGTCTCTCTAATTTGATTTTTAACTTCTTCTTCTGTTGGCTCAACTTTAGCAACGATGGCTGGTCTTTTTCCTTTAACAAAACCTGGACGGATCACATTTGGTCCCCCTGGTATTCTTGGAGCAGACCCTGCTGCATTTGGAGTTCCTGTTCTTGGAGCACCTGGTTTTGGAGCTATTCTTTTTCTTTTATTCTTAGAAGCAGCACTAGCATTATTCCCGGGTTTATTTCCGTCCTTTTTAGGTTCTTCTTTCTTTTTCTTAGGCTTATTAAATTGAGTAAGATCAATAGTCTGCCCGGTAAAAGTAGTACCTGAAAGTTTTTGATATTGAGTCGTAATCTTCTCATCAACAGGAGCGACTACTTCTTCAGTAGTAACAGCTACTACTTCCGGTTTAACGACCTCTACAACTTTCGTTTTTTCTTCTTTTTTCTCGGCAGGCTTATTCTGAATCGATTTTGACTCTGTCGATTTAACCATATTTGGTTTGATCAAATTAGGTCTTTCGGTTTTTGGAGCTTTGTCAGCCTTCTTCTCAACCACTTGTTCAGGTTTTGAAATTTCTTTTTTAACTTTGACCGGTTTTTCGACTTCAACATTTTCAGATTTAGCCTCTACTATCGGTTCTTTTTTTACCTCTTCTACTTTAACAGGGGGAGCGATAGGTTTCTTTGGATTGAGATCAATATTACCAACATGTTTAGGGGCAGAAACAACAGCTTTTGCTTTAACAACTTCTTGTTTCTGTTTTTCTTCGTCTTGTTTACGTTTTTCTTCTATTTCTTTTTCTCTTTCTAAACGCAACGCTTCTTTTTCTTTTCTTTTTTCTTCCCCCACTTCAATAGAAGCTTCTTTTTTCCCTTTGTCAACAGAAAATTGACCGCACAAGACATTATAAACCTCGTCAGAAATTTTAGTATTCGGACTTGCTTCAATATCAAATCCTTTATCTTTTAGATAATCAACAGCCCTATCTAACGAAATATTTAATTCCCTTAAAACTTTGTTTATTCTTATTATTCTCTCTTCAGACATAAAACCTTTTTAATATTATCTTAAATTATATAGGAAAGAAAGAATTAGTCTTCAAACTCTTCTTTCAAAATTCTTATCACATCCAGAATAGTTTCCTCTTCAAGATCTGTTCTTCTTACTAAATCCTCTACATCATGTTTTAAAATACTTCTTGCTGTATCTAAACCAATTTTAGCGAATTCTTCAATTACCCAACTTTCAATTTCATCAGAAAACTCTGTTAACTCAACATCTTCGTCTTCGACTAAACTACCCTCTCTGATAACATCTAATTCATAACCGGTCAACTGACCTGCTAATTTGATATTATGACCTCCTCTACCAATCGCTTTTGAGACTTCTTCCAATTTCAAAAACACTTCGGCTCTTTTTGTTTCTTCATTAATTTTAATTGAAGAGACTTTTGCAGGACTCAAAGCCCTGGTAATGAATAACTGTATATTTGTTGTGTAATTAATTACATCAATATTCTCATTTCCTAATTCACGAACTATTCCGTGAATACGGGAACCTTTCATACCTACACAGGCTCCGACAGGATCAATTCTGTCATCATAAGAATCTACTGCTACTTTTGCTTTTTCTCCAGGTATTCTCACTACTTTTTTAACAGTGATCAATCCGTCAAAAACTTCAGGAATTTCCTGTTCAAATAATTTTTCCAGAAACTTCTCTGAAGTTCTGGACATAATAATCTGAGGTTTATTTCCTTTCAGCTCAACATTCTCAATAATACCTCTAACGTTATCTCCTTTTCTGAAAAAATCAGATGGGATCTGTTTTTCTTTTGGCAAAACGATCTCATTTCCTTCATCATCAACAAGAATAACAGCTCTTGGTCTAACATGATGTACTTCGGCGGTGTAAATATCGCCAATTAAATCTTTAAATTGCTTATAAAGATTAGTATTATCATGTTCATGTATTTTTGCGATCAGATTCTGACGTAAAGCTAAGATCGCTCTTCTCCCTAAATCAATTAATTTTACTTCTTCTGATACTTCTTCTCCAATTTCAAAATCCGGTTCTATTTTTCTTGCTTCAGAAAGTGCAATCTCCTGATTTTCAAAATCAAGATCTTCATCTGCAACGACAATCCTTTTTCTCCATATTTCCATATCTCCTTTATCGGGATTTATAATAATATCGAAATTATCATCTGAACCATATTTTTTCTTCAATGCATTCCTAAACACATCTTCCAAAATTGCCATAAGCGTCACACGATCAATAAGTTTATCGTCTTTAAACTCTGAAAATGACTCAATTAATGCAATATTCTCCATGCTGAATCTTCTAATTAAAATGTTACTGTAACAATTGCTTCTTTAATTTCGCTATAAGGAAGTTCCCTTCTTTTTTGAACGGTTTCTTTTCCTTTTCCTATCTTTTTAGGTTCTCTGGCTGTCCATTCAACAACAATAAAATCATCATTAGCATCAACTAAATCAGCTTCTATTTTTTCCGTCATTGTTTTTACGATCAACTTTCTACCAATATTTTTTCTATATTGTCTAACAATTCTTAAAGGAGTAGATAAGCCTGCTGATGCAACTTCGAGGCTAAAATCGTTCTCTTCACGATCTAAATTATGCTCTATCGCTCTACTCACATCTATGCAATCTTGTAAAGTAATTCCGCTATCACCATCTAAAGTTACAATTATCTTATTACTATCTGTAATAGTAAAATCAATTAAAAAAATTGATGGTCTTTCTTCTAACGCTGCTACCAGCAGTTCATTCACTTTTTCTTTAAATGTCATATTTTTATAAAAAGAGGGGACCATAGTCCCCTCATTATTTAGATTTTAATAAATAACGATGCAAATATAGTGATTTTTTTATATATAGAAAATCATTATGTCGTGTTAAAATATATTCTTATCTTTATTTAGCAACGAATAAACTTTTTATCACACAATAACTTATAACCATAACCCCATGAAAAAAATACTAATCCCTACAGATTTTTCAAAACATGCTGAGTATGCTTTGGAAGTCGCCTCACAAATCGCAAAGAAAAATGAAAGCGAAATATTTTTACTACATATGCTGGAACTCCCTAATCAATTGAACGATGCAATTGATAAAGGAAATTCTATTCCTGAAGTTTTATTTTTCATGAAAAAAGCACATGAAAAATTTAATGAAATAAAAAACCAGGATTTTCTAAAAGGAATACCTGTTACTGAAGCTGTTCAGTTTCAGAGAGCTTTTGAAGGTATTATGGAATTCAGCAAGAAACAAGATATTGATCTTATTGTCATGGGATCTCAAGGCTCCAGCGGACTGGAAGAAATGTTTATCGGCTCAAACACTGAAAAGGTAATCAGAACATCTGAAATCCCTGTATTAGTAGTCAAAGATCATTATGATATTTCTTCTACTAAAAATATTGTATTAGCTTCTGATTTTTCAGAAAAGACAAAAAACTCTTTCAAAAAAGCAATTCATTTTGCCATGGTACTTGACGCTCATTTAAACCTATTACTGGTAAACACTCCAAATGAGTTTAAATCCACTTCTGAAGCAGAAAAGTTAATGAATAATTTTGTTAAAGACTTAAATTTACCTTCTGATCTTTATTCGTTACATTTCTATAATGATATCAATATAGAAATGGGCATATTAAATTTTGCTGATAAAATTAAAGCTGATCTAATTGCAATGGGTACACATGGAAGAAAGGGTCTGAATCATTTTTTTAACGGAAGTATAAGTGAGGATTTGGTCAATCACACACAAAAACCTGTTATTACTTTTAAGATATAACATCCTTAAAACTAAAGAAAAAAGTCCTTTCAGAGAATCTGAAAGGACTTTTTTGTTGGCCTACAAGGACTCGAACCTTGAAAGACTGCACCAAAAACAGTTGTGTTACCATTACACCATAGGCCAATAACTACATACAAATCTACAAATTTTTAATAATTTACAAAAGATTAAAAACCGGTATGTTCTTTTCCAAATAAAAAACCTCTCTGTTAAGAGAGGTTTTTCTGTTGGTCTACAAGGACTCGAACCTTGAAAGACTGCACCAAAAACAGTTGTGTTACCATTACACCATAGACCATCAGTACTTGAATGCGGGTGCAAATTTAGCACTTTTTTTTACCTATCCAAACTTTTACCAAAAAAAATATTAAAAATGGTCTTTTCTGTATTTCTTTGAACAAAAAGCTTTTTCTTTGTGAATCAAAACTTATAATAAACTTGATAAAAGAACATGGTGACTTTCAATTTTAATAAATGGAATACAATTTTAGGTTGGTTTACTTTTGCAGTTGCATTAATCACCTATACGCTTACAGTTGAACCTACATTAAGTTTCTGGGATTGTGGAGAATATATAGCAACGGCTGCCAAACTTGAAGTAGGACATCCACCTGGAGCTCCTTTATTTCAAATGGTAGGTGCTTTCTTTGCCATGTTTGCTACAGATGCTTCTAAAGTGGCTCTAATGGTTAATATGGTATCTGTTTTTTCAAGTGCTTTTACCATTTTATTTATGTTTTGGTCAATGACTATACTATTAAAGAAACTTATTTCTCAGTTTTCTGAAATCAATAATAGTAATGCAATAGTAATACTAGGGAGTGCATTTGTCGGCTCTCTTGCTTACACTTATTCTGATAGTTTCTGGTTTAATGCTCTTGAAGCGGAAGTATATGCTATGGCTTCTCTATTTATAGCTATTTTATTATGGCTGGGACTACGTTGGGAACAGGATATGGATACACCAAGAGGAAACAAATGGTTATTAGTGATCTCTCTGGTAATAGGCTTATCTTTCGGTGTTCATTTTATGGCACTACTTACTATTCCGGCTATCGGTTATTTATATTTCTTTAAACATTATAAAACGGTTACTGTAAAAAACTTTATTATTGCTAATTTGGTAGTTGTAGCAATTCTTTTATTTATTTTCTTATTACTGCTTCCTTTAACCATGTCTTTCTTTGGTAAAGCTGAAATATTTATGGTTAATAACTTTGGATTACCATTCAATTCAGGAACTATATTTGTTGCTTTGTTATTTATTGTTTTATTTTATTTTGGTTTAAAATACACAAAGAACAAAGGGTATGTGCAACTGAACACTTTGATTTTATGCATTATTTTCATATTTATCGGATTCTCTACATGGATGATGTTACCTATACGGTCTAATGCTAATGTGGTAATTAATGAAAATAGACCTTCTGATGCCAGTGAGGTTTTAGCATATTACAACAGAGAACAATATGGAAGTAATCCATTATTTTATGGTCCGCAGTTTTCAGATTCTTATGCAGGATTAGATCCTAACAATCCTTTTTCTGATGAAAAACCCAATTATGAAAGAAATTACAAAACAGGAAAATATGTTATTGTAAACAATTATAAAAACGCAAAACAAAATACGAGTGATGATCATAAAGCTTTCTTACCACGAATGTGGAGTTCTGATCATGCAGAAAATTATATGCGTTTTACGAATGTATTAAATTTCAGAATTAATCCGGAATATTCACATGAAAAACAACTGGTTGATATCGTTTCTCAATTTAGAGGAGCTTATGATTCAGGGCAACTGGATATTGCAGAATATAATAATTTCTTAAAAACATATGGCGACTATCTGATTATTGATAAACCAACTTTCAGTGATAATATGAAATTCATGGTGGAATATCAGTTTGGCTATATGTACTGGAGATACTTAATGTGGAATTTTACCGGTCGTCAGAATGATATTCAGGGTAAATATGATAATAATGGTAACTGGTTAAGCGGAATTAAATTTTTTGATGAAATCCGATTAGGTTCTCAGGATAACCTGAGTTCAGATATGTTAAACAATAAAGGAAGAAACACTTATTATTTCTTACCCTTTATACTGGGCATAATTGGTTTATTTTATCATGCTAAAAAAGATTTGAAAAGTTTTTATGTACTATTAGCTTTGTTCTTATTTACAGGAATTGCTTTAAAGATATACCTCAACGAAAGACCTTTTGAGCCTCGTGAAAGGGATTATGCTCTGGTTGGTTCTTTCTATGTTTTTGCTATGTGGATCGGTTTTGGAGTATATGCCATTTATGACGGACTAAAAAAATACATTCAACCAAAAATAGCCGGACCTGCTGTAATTACTATCTGCCTTCTTGCCACTCCTGTATTAATGGGTGCAAAAAACTGGAATGATCATGATCGTTCAGGAAGATATACTGCTATTGCCATGGCTAAGGCTTATCTTGATTCCTGTGATAAAAATGCCATTTTATACACTATCGGAGATAATGATACTTTCCCGTTATGGTATGCTCAGGAAATAGAGAATTACAGAACTGATGTTCGAATTGTAAATACACAACTCTTCATGACAGATTGGTACATTGATCAGATGAAGAGTAAAGCATATGAGTCTGAACCTTTACCTATTTCATTTACACACGATCAATATGTACAAGGAACGAGAGATTATATGCTGTACCAACAAAAAACGGAAAATCGATGGGATATTAAAGATTTCATTCGTTTTCTGGCAAGTGAAGATCCTCAGACTATTGTTGAAATGAGAAACGGACAGAAAATTCATTTTTATCCAACAAATAAAATTCGAATTCCTATTGACAAGGATGCGGTAATCAAGAATAAAGTAGTAAACACAAAATACTATGATTCTATTGTTCCTTTTATTGATGTAGATATTAAGGGAGGGGCTTTATACAAAAACAGACTAATGATGCTTGATATCATTGCAAATAATAACTGGGAAAGACCTATTCAGTTTACAGGAGGAAGTTTTGGTGATGATGATTATATCTGGATGAAAGATTATCTTCAGCTACAGGGAATGACTTATAAATTAGTTCCTGTAAAAACTCCGATACCTAAAAACGGAAGCCCTCTTGATATGGGAGATATTGATACTGATAAAATGTATGATATTGTAATGAAATGGGATTGGGGTAATAGCGAAAGTCCAAAAGTTTATCATGACCCTGAAACCAGAAAAAACAGTATCTCATACCGAACTAACCTTGCCAGATTAATGGAAAGATTAATTAATGAGGGTAAAAAAGAGAAAGCTAAAACAATAATTGATCTGGCTATGACAAAAATGCCTATTGATTACTTCGACTATTATACTTTGGTAGAACCTTTTGCTGGTGGTTATTATGAGATTGGTGAAAAAGAAAAAGCAAGAAACGTCTTATCTAAACTGATTACTAAATATCAGGAAGACCTAACCTATTACAGTAGCTTAAAATCATCGGAGCAAAACACTTATTATATGGAAATTGCTACTGATATTGAGAGATACAGAAGTCTTCTGTTAGCTATGAAAGACAGAGGAGATGAAGAGTTTTATAACAAAAACAAACCTATCTTCAATAACTATAATAAAATGTTTGAGCGTTTCGGACGTAAAAATGAATAACACTTAATATACACAGGAGCCAATTTAAATCTGAATTTAAATTGGCTCTTTTTTTAGATACGACAAGCTATGAATTTCTATTGGATTAAAACAAACTTATTTATCAAGAAACTATTTTCTAAATATGTTTGGGATATACCTAATGATGAAAAAACAATATACCTGACTTTTGATGATGGTCCTACTTCTGAAATTACGGAATGGATTTTATCAACACTCAAAAGCTACAATGCTAAAGCTACTTTTTTCTGCATTGGAAAAAACATCCACAATAACCCCGTTCTTTTTTCGAAACTATTAGAGGATGGGCATTCGATAGGTAATCATACTTTTAATCATTTAAAAGGATGGAAAACAACTACCAATCAATATTTGGATGACATATATCAAACTGAAAAACTAATAGAGGAACAATTTCTTATTTATAATAAAACACCTAAGTTCTATCAAAAATTATTCCGCCCTCCTTATGGCAAAATAAAACTTTCTCAATCTAAAAAATTAAGAAGATCAGGATATAAAATTATTATGTGGGATGTACTGAGCGCTGACTATGATAAGAATATCAGTCCAGAAAAATGTTTAACAAATGTTATTGATAATGTCAAACCAGGAAGTATTATCATATTTCATGACAGTATTAAGGCTTCTAAAAATATGCAGTTTGCTTTACCAAGAACTTTAAAATTTCTTAGCAAGAAAGGATTCCAATTTGGGATTATTGATTAACAGTTATCTTTAACGATACTGATAATCGAATTTGCATCTAACTCTCCGGATTGTCTCCATATCATCTGTCCATCTTTATAAATCATTAAAGTAGGAACATTTTTAATTCTGAGTGCGTCTGCCAGTTCCTGATTTTTATCTACGTCTATTTTAATCACTTTTGCCTTATCACCTAAGGCTGCTGCGACATCTCTAATGACAAGATGCATGGATACTGACGACTCATTCCACTCTGTAAAAAAATCAATCAATACAGGGATTTTTCCGTTGATAAGTTCTCCAAATTTTGACATAGTAGAAATTTTATTGACTTTAAAGCCTGATTACTTTTTCAAATGTTATATTACAAATTTAGCATATTTAACGAATTACACTACATTTTTCTCTTTTTTTAGTTCTAATACTGTTATTTCAGGCCAAATTCCGACTCTTCCCGGATAAGCATGAAAACCAAATCCTCTGTTTACATATAAATATCTGCCTAATTCTTTGTATAATCCTGCCCAGTGTTTGTATACATACTGAATGGGACTCCACTTAAAAATACCGGGGATTTCAACTCCAAATTGTAATCCGTGTGTGTGTCCGCTTAATGTTAACTGAATGTTTTTAGGATGATTCTTTACTTCATGTTCCCAATGAGACGGATCATGACTCATTAAAATTTTAAAATCAGATTTATCTAAACCATTCACTGCTTTATTCAGATCTCCTGCTTTTTTAAAATTATGACCCCAATTTTCTACTCCTACTAATGCCATTGAATCTCCTCCTTTATGTATAAAGATATGTTCATTTAATAATAATTTAAAATCTATCTGACGATGCAGATCTTTAATTTCTTCAAAATTATTCTGTTTTTCTCTTTCTGAAGGCCAGGTAATATATTCTCCGTAATCATGATTTCCTAATACAGAATATTTCCCGTATTCTGGTTTTCTAATTTTTTTAAATGTTTTAATCCATGGTATCATTTCGGAAGCTCGTGTATTGACAATATCACCTGTAAAAAGGATTATATCTGATTCCTGATCGTTAATCAGATCAATTGCGTATTCAATCTTTTCCGGATCATCGAAACTTCCGCTATGAATATCTGATATCTGTGTAATTTTAAAACCGTCAAATGTATCTGGTAAATCTTTAAAGAATATAGTCTGCTTTATAACTTTAAAATTATATTTCCCTACAAAAATACCATATAATACAGATGTGAAAGGAATAGCTGCTAGTGCTAAAGCTATTTGGCTTATAAATTTTCTTCTTTCAGGAAGAACAGATTCTGTTGTGTTTTTACTAAATAAATAATGAGCTGATCCTATGAATACTCTGTAAATATCTTCTCCAAACAAAATCAAAGTCAGCATTATCTTAGGCGCTAAAGTAACAAAAAGTAAACCCATTGTAAATAGCGTTTTTTGGGTCTGTCCTAAAGTTCTGTCAAATTGTGTAAAGGAATAAACGATATAAAAGATGATTAATAAGCTTATAATTTCATAACAATATAAAACCCAATTTCCTTTAAGTACTGTCTTAAATGCCTGAAAAGCATAAATTTCAACAATAAGCAATAAACAACAAATAAAAATCCAACGCATATTAATTTTTAATAAAATTCTATAACAAAGAAACGAAGAAAGAAATACTAAATCATTCTTATTTAAAGAACTTTAACGATTTAAAGTTACTTTGTTTAAAGTTTAAAGTTGGATGAAAACGTTAAACCTTAAACTTTAAATCCGGAACTTTAATATCTTTCTTTTTTCTTCTTATTTAAGTTTGTAATTTTGAAAGCTATATAAAAACAATTATCATGTCACAACAGAAACGTCTTTTCCTTCTTGATGCTTACGCTCTTATTTTTCGCGGTTATTATGCTTTTATCAAGAACCCAAGAATCAATTCAAAAGGAATGGATACATCAGCAATAATGGGATTCATGAATTCTTTACTGGATGTTATCCGAAGAGAGAAACCGGATCATCTAGCTGTTGCTTTTGATAAAGGAGGAAGTGTTGTGAGAAGTGAAATGTTCCCTGCTTATAAAGCAAATCGTGATGCTACGCCGGAAGCAATCAGTATTGCTGTTCCTTATATTCAGGAACTTTTGAGAGCAATGCATATTCCGGTGATTGAAATGCCGGGTTGCGAGGCTGACGACTTAATAGGAACTCTTTCTAAACAAGCTGAAAAAGAAGGTTATCAGGTTTTTATGGTAACTCCTGATAAAGACTTTGCTCAACTGGTTTCTGAAAATATCTTCATGTATAAACCGGCCCGAATGGGCAATGGAATTGAAATATGGGGTGTTCCGGAAGTTCTGGCTAAATTTGAGATTGAACGACCTGAACAGGTAATTGATTTTCTGGGAATGATGGGTGATGCTGTAGATAATATTCCGGGACTTCCCGGAGTTGGGGATAAAACGGCTAAAAAACTATTAAAGGAATATGGCAGTATGGAAAACCTTTTGGCGAATACTCATGAACTGAAAGGGAAAATGAAAGAAAATATTGAAGCAAATGCTGAAAAAGGAATTCTTTCAAAGAAACTGGCTACTATTTTACTGGATTGTGATGTAACGTTTAATGAAAAAGATTATGAACTTTCCAGACCGGATATAGAAAAAGTGGATGCTATCTTCCAGGAGCTGGAATTCCGAAGAATGGCTGAACAATTTGATAATCTGTTCAAAACTTCTGATGAACTGGCTTCTCAAAACCCTGTCACAACAAAAACAGCAAAAAAGAATGAGGAACAGTTTTCTCTTTTTGGTAATGATATTACAGTTGGCTCTTCAGAAGAAACACATACCAGTTTTTATAAAACTTTAGATAATACAGAACATTTTTATCAGATTATTCAGGGAGATTTTGCAATCAAACTACTTCTGGATAACATGCTAAAACAGGAAAGTGTCTGTTTTGATACTGAAACAACAGGTCTGAACGCTTTACACGCCGAACTGGTCGGGATTGCTTTTAGTTGGGAAAAAGGGAAAGGATTTTATATCCCCTTTCCTGAAAACCAGAAGGAAGCTCAACTATTAATTGAAAAATTTATTCCGTTTTTTGAATCTGAATCTATTGAGAAAATCGGTCAGAATCTGAAATACGATCTGAAAATATTATCTAATTATAATATTCAGGTTAAAGGAAAACTATTTGACACCATGATTGCTCATTATCTGATAAATCCTGATATGCGTCACGGAATGGATATTCTTGCGGAAACTTATTTGCAATATTCTCCTAAACCTATTGAAACTCTTATTGGTAAAAAAGGGAAAAATCAAAAATCAATGCGTGATATTTCTTTGGAAGACATAAAAGAATATGCTGCTGAGGATGCTGATATTACGTTTCAGTTAAAAGAATTTTTTAGTACTGAATTAGATAATACGGGTACTAAAAAATTATTTGATGAAATTGAAATCCCATTGGTTTCTGTATTAGCAGATATGGAAACTGAGGGTATTCGTTTAGATGTTGACTTCCTTAAATCTCTTTCCCAAGCTCTGGATAACGATATCAAATCACTGGAACAGAAAATATATGAGACTGCGGGGGAAAGTTTCAATTTAGCTTCTCCAAAACAATTAGGTGATATTCTCTTTGATAAATTAAAAATCGGAGGAAATAAACAGAAAAAAACAAAAACAGGGCAATATGCAACGGGGGAAGAAGTTCTTTCTTATTTAGCAACGGAACATCAGATTGTAAGTGATATTCTGGACTGGCGTTCTTTAATCAAATTACAAAATACTTATGTAGATGCTCTGCCTACTCAGGTAGATCCTAAAACAAAAAGGGTTCACACTGACTATATGCAGACTGTTGCTGCTACCGGTCGTTTAAGTTCTAATAACCCTAACTTACAGAATATTCCTATTCGTACGGAAAGAGGAAGACAAATCAGAAAAGCTTTTGTCGCAAGGGATGAAAACTATACTCTTGTTTCAGCAGATTACTCTCAGATTGAGTTACGTGTTATTGCTGCTCTAAGTGGTGATCCGGAAATGATTGCTTCTTTCCAGAAAGGAGAGGATATTCACGCTTCTACTGCGGCTAAGGTATTCAATATTCCTCTGAACGAGGTAACTAGAGAACAGAGAAGCCATGCTAAAACGGTTAACTTCGGAATTATTTATGGTGTATCTGCTTTTGGATTAAGTAATCAGACATCTCTTTCCAGATCGGAATCAAAAGAACTGATTGATGCTTATTATAAAACTTATCCAAGATTAAAGGAATATATTCAGGAACAGATCGAATCTGCAAGGGAACATGGATATGTACAGACAATCCTGGGCAGAAGACGCTATTTAAAGGATATCAATTCTCAGAACGCTGTAGTTCGTGGGGCTGCTGAAAGGAATGCTGTTAATGCTCCTATTCAGGGAAGTGCGGCTGATATTATTAAAATAGCAATGATTAATATTCATAATCGTTTGCTTAATGAAAATCTAAAAAGTAAAATGTTACTTCAGGTGCATGATGAGCTTGTATTTGACATTTATAACATTGAATTAGAGTACATTAAACCAATGATAAAAGAAGAAATGGAAAATGCTTTTAAACTGGATGTTCCTTTAATCGTAGATTTAGGACAAGGTGAAAACTGGTTGGTTGCTCATTAAATGATTATTCGATAATTGGATGGCTCGATGGCTCATTTAGAGTCTTTGTAAAGTTTTCAACTTCACAAAGACTCTCTTCGAATAGTCTAAAAATCAAACAATCGAACAATCTAAAAAAAATTATATTTTTCTTGTAGAGTCTCTTTTTCTTAATTCTGTTTTTATAACAGTAGTGCTGTAAGTATATTCTTCTTCTTTGTTTTCTAGTTTTTCAATTAATTTTTCAACTGCTGCTTTTCCTATTTTAATCCCATGTTGACTGACTGTAGACAAAGAAGGCGTCATTCTGCGGGACCACAAACCGTCTGCTACTCCAATCATACTTAATTCTTCCGGAATTTTAATTCCTCTTTTAATTGCTGTTTTCATTGCATGTACGGAGGCATGCTCGTCGATTGCATAAATACCGTCTATCGAGTGATTATTAAACAATTCAATAATACGTTTGTCGAAATCTTCTTCTGAATCTGTTGTAAGGATCAGATCGGTATTTACTTTTAATTTGTTGATTTCAAAAGCTTTCAGATATCCTTTATACCTTAGTTTTCCAACACTTAAATTATCAATGGTAGATAACAGAGCTATATTTTTACATTTCAGATCTATTAAATATTGTGTTGCATGAACAGCGGAATCAAAATCATCTACGATTACTTTATCACAGTTAACTTCTTCTGAGATTCTGTCAAACATTACAATGGGAACACCTCCTTTTATAATGTCTTCAAAATGTTTGAACTCTTGTTTTTTTTGTGTCTCTTCGGCAATGGAAAGAATAAATCCGTCTATAGTACCATTGCTTAACATATCTAATGTATACACTTCTTTTTCGTATGACTCATTTGATATACAAGTAATTACATTGTATCCTTTTTCATTTGCTGCTTTTTCAATTCCACTAAACACTTTTGCAAAAAATGAATTTAAAATATTTGGAATAATAACGCCTATTGTTTTAGTACGCCTATTTTTAAGGTTTATAGCCATGTTATTTGGCTTATAGTGCTTCAGTTTTGCAAACTCCTGAATTTTTTTCTTTGTTGGCTCACTAATTTCCGGACTATTACTTAAAGCTTTGGATACTGTGGATATTGAAACGTTTAATTCCTTTGCTATTTGTTTTAAAGTAGCTCTAGCTTTCATGGTACCTAAAATTTATATTCTTGTAATGATTACGTAAAGTAATGAAAAATATAAACGCAAAAGAATTTTGACTACTCTTACATTTATAAATTAACAAAATTACATCTCTTTTTTCCGAAAAACTATTTGATTAATACTCAACACAATAATCTTCTATGTTGTTCTCTTTTTTTTATCTTAAATCAAAAATGATTATAACCCATGTCTTTTAGCCTGAATGGAGGATTTATACGGATTCCAGGGATCATTGAACGATTGTTTAAAAAAGAATTCTTTATAATAGGCTATTGATCGCACGATTCTAAGATAAACTCCGGTATATAGTAACATTAAAGGAATGTAACGCCAGAGATAGAGCTCTTCTTTTCTACGCTCTGAAAAAATATAAACGGGTATCATTTGCACAAAACTCATTACAAAGTATAGTGTAAAATTCATCTTTATAATAAACTCTAATGAACTGTTGTAATTAATAATCATATCAAGTACATATATCAACCATATTGCATCAAGTACCACGTTGTAAAATACATTCTCGGCTAAAGCAAAAAAGGTACTCCATCTAAAATTTGCATTTGGAAAATAAACGTCTTTGTGTTTTCGTACACGAAATCGAATAATTGATTTATCCCATCTTAATCTTTGTTTGGTAAGTATTTTAAAATTAGCGGGTACACTTGTTAAACAAATTGCATTTTCTGCAAAAACAACTTTATATCCTGATTTTCGGATCTTTACTGTTATATCTCCGTCTAAACCAGGACCTACATCCCAACCTCCGATGTTTTCTATAACTTCTTTTTTAAATGCTCCGAAAGCACCTGAAATAATCTTATATATTCCCAAATAGGATGTAATGATACGCCCTACTGATATTGTTTTGAGATATTCTATGGCTTGTAGCTTTGCACACAAACTAGTCTTATAGTTTCTTACTTTTACGTTACCTCCAACTGCAGCTATTGAATCGTCTGTATAAAAAGGTATTAAGATCTTTTCTATCGCTGATCTGTCAAAAGAACAATCTGCATCTAAGTGTATAACATATTTTCCTTTACTGAAACATAAAGCAATATTCGCTGCTGATGCTTTTCCTCCCCTCATGTCATTTCGAATGAAACGACTGATCAAACCTAATTTTTCCAGATTCTTACCAATTATAGGGGTGTCATCGTCTGAACCATCGTCTACTATAATAGTCTCAAAGTTTTTAAATGTTTGTTCTTTTAATGACTTTGTCAGTTTATACAAATGTTTTCCTTCATTTTTACCAGGAATAATAATGGATACAAATGGGTTTTCATTTTTTAATTTTTGTCTTGCTGTTTCAAAAATAATTTTCCTCTTCTTATTATTTATCTTGTATATGAAAGCTACTATATAATCAATTAAAATATACCGTGTAAATTCAAAATAAATAAAATACCAAAAGACCTGAATGAATTTATCATAACCTACTATACTCCAATACTTCATATATTCCGGGAAAATAGTATACAAATTTGAATACACCATAACTATTTATTTTTTACTTACAATAGCAAATATTCAATCCCACATAAACGATCATAACTTGTAGTCTGTAAATTTAACTTAAATTAATCAAATATTATATATATAAATATAATTTATTAAAATATATTTAATAAAATAGAGAAATTTTAACTACATTTGAAGAGAGCCAGAATGTCACATCAAAGTATAAAGAATTGTATTTTAAATCCCCTATTAAATATGACTATTTTTAACTCTTGTTTTCTATTCTTGTTTTCCAGTCTCTATACTCTACAAGCTCAGGAGCAAGGATTTAGTGATTTAATAAAACAAACGGAATTTCTAATAGAAAAGACTTCACCTAAACTAAATTTCCCTAAAAATCAACCTAATTATCCATTAAAGAATTTAATTTCAATTACAGATTCAGATATTATTACAGATCCGGCAATAGATATAAAGAAATGGGAAATTAAAAGATATAAAAATGATCTTGGACTAGAATTAAAGGTAAGGGGGATGTATCTTTTTGGGACAGCTTTCAACAATGACCTTGAAGACACTCAAATATCCCGATTAGACACTGAACTAGAATGGCGGCTCTTAAATAGTGGCTTTTTATATAATAAAAACAAAGTCAAACAAATAGAAAACGAAAAAACAGCTCTTCAAATAGAAAAGATCAGATACGATAAGGAATCCTGGATAAAACAATTTAGATTAAGTTATAATTTCAGTATAAACCAAGAGTTGCTAACTCTTTTTATAGAGAAAAAAATATTTCTTGAAAAATATTTTGATTTACTAAATCTCTTGTACTTCAAAAAGGTAATCAACCGAAATCTTATTATCGAAACAGGAAATGCACTTACTATTGTTACAACTGAAATTAATAATCTGAAAGCATTTAACATTCAAACTAAAGATAGTGTGACTCAGTCTTTTCCTGAAAAGGAACTTCCTCTTGTTGAAATTATAATTGATAGCTTACATCCAACTTATAATCAAAATGAAAGAGAAAAAATTTTAAAGAACAATATTGAATTAGAAAATAAATTTGAAAATAAAGCTGAATTATCCTTTTACATTAATTATAATATTCGGCAATCATCACAACACAACATAGCAGATTATACTATTGCAGGATTTCGATTTAAGCTTCCTTTAAGGAATGACTATAAAAAAGAAATCCTACAAACTAAAACATCTATCCTGAAAAATCAGTTTCAAAAGGAATATCTTATTGATCAAAATGATATACTGACCAATATCAGCCAATATCGTGAAAAAATACGGGACATAAATACGCAGTACAAAATATGGCAATTATTAACGGAACAGGAAAGAGTAATTAATATCTTAAAACAGGAATTCAATAACAATAACTCCGGATTGACTCTTTTAAATATTTTAAAACAAAAGTTTGAAGTACTTGAAAACATCTTACAAATAAAAAAAGAACTATATCATATTTTATCGACATTATATACATTGAACAGCAACGAAACCATTCTTTTTGCAAAACCATTAGTTCTGGAAAACACAACGGGAAAAATAAATGTTATTATCCAAAAACAAAGTAAATTCCCTATTGAATTACAAATTAACTTTCTAAAGGCTAAAGGAATAAAACACATTATTACAGAGAATAAAAACGAAGATTTTATTAAGAAATTAAAAGAGAATGAATTTATATTTATTCAGAATGAAACCAATATATTTTCAAAAGAGCTTGATAAATGGATAGAAGAGGAATTAGATGAACTAAAAAAATATAAATGAAAAAATTCTCATTTCAAAAAAAAGAAGCAATCATCAGAACATTAAAAGAGCCTGTATTCAAAAAGAGAAAAATAAATACAGACAGGGTTATATATTTTATATTTGCTTTGATTATAGTTTATTTTTTAGGACGCTTTGTGTTTTTAAAGATTGCTGTTATTGAAGGAAATGGACAGATTTTTATGGATAAAATAGATGTCAATTTTACACACGACATTCGAATCATAAAACTCTATATTCAAGAAGGAGATTCTGTACATAAAAACAAATTAATTTTTGATTATAAACAAAATGATTTTGACGATCAGGCTACTGTCTATCTGAGAAACAGTAACAAAAAAGAAAAGTTTAGAACTTCTTTGCAAAGTCTGGAAAAAGAAATTTCCTTTTGTAATATAGAATTAAAAGGACTTAGATCTAAGTTAGAACTAACTAAATTAAAAGAAGAAAATATATTGAATTTAGTTCTACTGGATATCCATCCAAAAGCACAACTGGATGAGATTACCAATCAAAGGATTAACTTAGAAACCAATATTCAACTAAAACAAGACGAAATTCTTTACCTGAACCAACAGAAAGAGCAACTACAATTTAATAATTCTTCAGAAGAAAATGATACTATCCAAAATAACGACTTCTACAGTGGTTATTTCTCACCCATAAACGGAGTAATCGGTCAAATTCTTAAAGGTGATGGAGAAGTATCCTATAAAACAGAAAATGTTTTAACCATTCATAATCCTGAAAAAGTACATATAAAAGCTTATTTTCATCTTACACAATCAAATGGCATAAAAGAAGGTGAAACAGTAACTATAGAGTTTCCTGATCGATCTAAATCGAAAGGAATCATTTATAAATTATACATATCAACTTATGAATCTCCTAAAGAATTTCAGAAAACATACGAGCCTCTGGAACGAAATATATTAGCCCTGATTATGCCTTCTAAAAAAGAAGATATAACAAAATGGGGGAGATTTTATAAAATGAATGTCAAGATAAAAATATATAAAACAGGCTAAAATCATTTAAATCAGAACTATTTTCATATCTAAAACTAATTTAAATCCTTTCAAAATGGAAAATACATCAAAAAATGAAAGTGATTCACAAGAGATCAATTATAATGATCATTCTCTATTTCGAATACAACAGATCTCAGACTTAACAGAGCAATCCCTTAAAAAATATGATGGCTTTATTATTGATACTGCTGTAAAAAGTGAAGCTGTAAAAATAGTTCTTTTTATAAGAAAACAAGAATGTATTACAATTAGCTTAAAACCGATACTCCTCCTCCAACACTTAAAGTATCCTGGAAAAATCATAGTGCATTGTGATAATTATTTAGATATGTCACAAATTTCGGTCACTTTAAAAAAAGTAGCCAGTATAAACAACCGATTAAAAACAATATTTAAAAGACAGGATCATACTACTGAAAAAGGAATAATATATAAAATATTAGCTTACTTATATACACGAAATGAAACCCTAACTCCTGTTTTATCACGAAAAAATCATATTGGGTATACTTATCCTTACATCAGCTTATTATATAATAACAAAGAAGGTATAGAACTTTTGAGAATACTAAATAAGATCGTTCAAAACGGCTATTTAGATATAAAAATTAAAGATCATATACATCTTTGTAAAAACTGTAAAGGTAATTTTCTCAACTTCAAAGAAGTGTGCCCAAAATGTAACACAAGTAACATAAAACCTCAGGATTTGATTCATCATTTTGTATGTGCTCATGTTGCTCCTGAAAATAATTTCAAAAAACTAGACCTTCTGGAATGCCCAAAATGCAATAAAACATTAAGACACATTGGAGTTGACTATGATAAACCTTCTACTGTGTACTCCTGCGGAGAATGTTATCACACATTTCAGAATTCAGAAATGATCGCTGTCTGTCTGGATTGTGAATATGAAAACGATCTGTTTGATCTGTTAAAAAAAACAATAGGAGAATATACCATTACACAAAGAGGTAAGGAATTCCTATCCAGTTCGGGCAAAATAAATAAAAGCTTACAGACCATTGGAGCTTTTAACAATATAGATATGTATTTGTTTAGCATAATTGTAAACCAGGAACTACAAAGGATAAAAATAAAAGGAATACAAAGTCATATGGCTATAATTACTTTTAAAAATAACTCAAAACTGGATTCTTTTAATCTTTCTTTTAAAGAACAACTTCAAGGAGAAATCTGCCAAATAATAAATTCTTATCTGCTATCCAGTGATATAATAACAACACCTCATTATAATGAATACTATATTTTGCTTCCCGATACAAAAAACAATGAATTAAACCGACTAGAAATAATCCGCTATAACCTTGTTAAACTATTATCTGATAATATTAAGGATCAAACCATTACTATAGATTTAAAAATTCATGACTTAAAAACAGAAGAAGAATTGCCTTATCTAAATTAATATACTTTAAACACTAATTCATTTATATGTAATTATAATTTAATTTATCATTAAATGATTTAATTCTTATAATATATAAAAGACTATTTTCGGGATAAACTTTTTTATTAAATTTAAAACGGTTTATTAACCAGTATACAATTATTGCTTTTCTATTCCTTCATTTTCTTAAATTTGGCTCTTTTTGAAAAAGAATCAGAAATGATTATCTTTTAATCTGAAACAGATCATAAAGATTTTTCACTGATAATCAACACTTAAAATATTCTTTTATGTGTGTTTGTAATTAAAATAATTAATTGTACTTTTGCAACCCCTTTATTGGGGATGGAATGTTTAATTAAAATAAATAATTGTGAACACATTAAGCTACAAGACAATTTCAGCTAATAAAGCCACTGTACAAAAAGAGTGGATTATTGTAGATGCTGAAGGTCATAACTTAGGTCGTTTTGCTTCAAAAGTAGCAATGCTATTAAGAGGTAAATACAAACCAAGTTATACACCGCACGTGGACTGTGGAGATAACGTAATTGTTATTAACGCAGAAAAAATCAATCTAACTGGTAACAAACTAGATGACAAACAGTACATTCGTCATACCGGTTACCCAGGTGGTCAAAGAGTTTTAACTGCAAAAGTGTTACAGGCAAAAAACCCTGCACTTTTAGTAGAAAAAGCTATCAAAGGAATGTTACCTAAAAATAAATTAGGTGCTGAACTATTCCGTAATTTAAATGTAAATGTAGGTACTGGGCACAAACATGAGGCTCAAAAACCTAAAACCGTTAATTTAAACGATCTTAAGTAATGGGAGTTATTCACAAAATCGGTAGAAGAAAAACCGCTGTTGCTCGTGTATACGTTTCAGAAGGAACAGGAGTTATCACAGTAAACAAAAAAGAATTAGCAACTTACTTCCCTACAGCAACTTTACAGTATAAAGTAATGCAGCCACTTTCTCTTACAGAAAACGCTACTAACTTTGACGTAAAAGTAAATGTATATGGTGGTGGTGTAACTGGACAAGCTGAGGCTGTAAGAATGGCTATTGCACGCGCAATGTGTGAAGTAGAAATTGAAAACAGATCTATCTTGAAACCAGAAGGTTTATTAACAAGAGACCCTAGAATGGTTGAGCGTAAGAAATTCGGTCAGAAGAAAGCGCGTAAGAAATTCCAATTCTCTAAACGTTAATACTTACCTTGTTTTATTTGAACAAGATACAGTTCATTTATTAATTGAATTTAAAAAAATTAGTTGTTGTTGACCCTCGAAGGGAATTAGTTTAGCATCTAAATGGTTAAGGCCGAAAATTTCGCCACTTAAACATTGCTAGTCAACGGAACGTAAACTATTACAAAAAATGGCAAACAAAATAGAAGTAAAAGACTTACTAGAAGCAGGTGTTCACTTTGGACACATGACTAGAAAATGGGACCCAAACATGGCTCCTTACATCTATATGGAGCGTAATGGAATTCACATTATCAATCTATATAAAACTGCAGCAAAAATTGAAGAAGCTAATGAAGCTCTTAAAAAAATCGCTGCATCAGGTAGAAAAATACTTTTCGTAGCTACCAAAAAACAAGCAAAAGATATCGTAGCTGAAAAAGCTGCAGCTGCTAACATGCCTTATATCACTGAAAGATGGCCGGGTGGTATGCTGACTAACTTCGTAACTATCAGAAAAGCTGTTAAAAAAATGGCTTCTATTGACAGAATGAAAAAAGACGGTACTTTTAATACACTTTCTAAAAAAGAACGTTTACAGGTAGATCGTTTACGTGCAAAACTTGAGAAAAACTTAGGTTCTATCGCGGACATGACCAGATTACCGGCAGCGTTGTTTGTAGTTGATATTAAATCTGAACACATAGCAATAAAAGAAGCTCAAAAATTAAACATTCCAGTTTTTGCAATGGTTGATACAAACTCTGACCCAAGAGAGGTTGATTTTGTTATTCCATCAAATGATGATGCTTCTAAATCTATTGATAAAGTTTTATCTTTAGTAACTTCTGCTGTAATTGAAGGTCTTTCTGAGAGAAATGCTGAGAAAGATACACAACCGACTCCAGCTCCGACTGAAGCAACTGTTGCTCCTGAGACTACCGCTTCTACTGAAGAATAAGAATTATTTATAATAAAGTCGTTATGTTGATGGAGAACTGCTTTTGTAGTTATTAATCAACATAACGACTTCTTTTTTAACCTTAAAAATATACACAAATGGCAAATATTACTGCTGCAGACGTAAATAAATTAAGAACTATCACTGGTGCAGGGATGATGGATTGTAAAAAAGCACTAGTTGAAGCTGATGGGGATTTCGATTTGGCAATTGAAAACTTAAGAAAAAAAGGGCAAAAAGTTGCAGCTAACAGATCTGACAGAGAATCTACTGAAGGTGCTGCTATTGCTGTAATTAATGCAGATAAAACAGCTGGTGTGGTTATCACATTAAACTGTGAAACTGACTTTGTAGGTAAAAATGAATCATTTGTAAAATTAGCTAATGATCTTGCTAATTTAGCTTTGAACTTCCCTACAAAAGAAGCTTTCTTAGCAGCAGACTTCAACGGTATTACTGTTGCTGATAAATTAATCGAGCAAACGGGTGTTATAGGAGAAAAAATCGAAATTGGTACTTTTGAAAAATTAGAAGGTTCATTTGTCGGATCTTATATCCACGCCGGAAATAAAATTGCTACTATTGTATCTCTTTCTGCTAACGTAGCAGGTGCTGAAGATGTATCTAAAAACGTTGCAATGCAGGCAGCAGCCATGGCTCCTATCGCTTTAAATGAAGAAGGTGTTGATGCAGCTACAATTGAAAAAGAAATCGAGATCGCTAAAGATATGTTACGTCAGGAAGGTAAACCGGAAAACATGTTGGAAAACATCGCTAAAGGTAAATTACAACGTTTCTTTAAAGATAATACTTTAGTGAACCAGGATTATATTAAAGACAGTAAATTAAGTGTTGCTGCCTACGTTAAATCTCTTGATAAAGATTTAGTAGTTACAGGATTTAAAAGAGCTGCTTTAGGTTAATCTTTTACAGTAGAAATACACAGCAGTACCAGTACAGCAGTATATCTTTACTATTAAAACTACAAAATAATAAAACCCCATTTCATTTAGATTTGGGGTTTTTCTTTATATTTGAATGAATTCAAAAATCAAAATAATTATGGAGTCTAAAATAAGATGTAAATGGTGTAAAGACGATACTCTTTATCAAAAATATCATGATGAAGAATGGGGTGTTCCTTTATATGATGATAAAAAATTATTTGAATTTCTTATTTTAGAAACTTTTCAAGCGGGATTAAGTTGGATTACTATCCTCCGAAAAAGAGAAAATTTCAAACTTGCTTTTGATAACTTTGATTATATTAAAATAGCAAATTACACTGAAGAAAAAGTACAGGAATTACTACAGGATGCAGGAATTATCAGAAATCAGTTAAAAATAAGAGCAGCGATCTCTAACGCTAAGGCTTTTATGGAAATACAGAAAGAATACGGTAGTTTCTCAAAATACATTTGGGGATTTGTAGATCAAAAACCTATAATCAATCACCGGAAGGATCTATCGGAAATACCAGCAACTACACCTCTTTCAGATTCTATAAGTAAGGATATGAAAAAGAAAGGTTTTAAATTTGTAGGCTCAACTGTAATATACGCTAAAATGCAAGCTATAGGAATGGTAGATGATCATACTATAGATTGCTGGAAAAGAACAGAGAAATAATGTGGAAACTTACATATTAAAAATGAATTGAATACAATAATTTAATATGGCACACTATAACATAAACTATTAACTTTTGAGTATTTTTATAAACTTTTCTCTTTCTATTTCTCTGGCACCCAGACTATTTAGGTGATCGTTATAAATCTGACAGTCCAGCAGTTTATAATTCTCTTTTCTTAATCGTTCAACTAACGAAATGAATGCTGCTTTTGAGGCATTACTGACTTTTGAAAACATACTTTCTCCACAAAAAACATGCCCAAGATCAATACCATATAAACCTCCTACCAGTTCATCATCCTGCCATACCTCAACAGATTTTGCATACCCCAGATCATGAAGTTTACAATATGCTTCTTCCATTTCTTTAGTGATCCAGGTTCCCTGCTGCCCTTCTCTTTTCATTTTCTGACAATTGGAAATTACTGCTCTGAAATCTTTATTGAAAGTAATCTGAAATATATTTCTATTTAAAATATTACGCATACTTTTAGACACTTTGAGTTCATCTAAAAACAAAACCATTCGCCAACTGGGACTCCACCATAAAATTGGATCATTATCCTCAAACCAAGGAAAGATACCAGATCTGTAGGCTAATATAATCCTTTCTACGGACAGATCTCCACCAACAGCTACGAGACCATCTGAAGAAGCTAAAGAAACCGAGGGGAAAGATAATTCGCTTGTCAAAAAATACATTTGAACAAAAGTTTATTAAAAACAAAGAAGAGAAAAAAGCCTCAAAAGAAATTTGAGGCTTACTATATTTTAGAAAGGCAAATCGTCGTGATCTTCTTCTTTAAAATTTGATGCAGGTTCAAAAGCATCTGCAGCAGGCATTGGCGGCATTTGCTGTGATGGAACTTCAGTCTGAACTTTATCTATCTTCCATCCCTGAATTGCATTGAAATATTTTGTTTCTCCTTGTGGATTAACCCATTCTCTACCTCTTAGATTAATAGATACTTTTACAGGTTCTCCAATACTAAAATTATTTAATAAATCACATCTGTCCTGAACAAATTCAATAAGAATATGTTGTGGATATTGCTCCTCTGTAGTTACTACTAACTCTCTTTTTCTAAATCCTCCTGCTCCGACAGTCTTAGTTTCATCGATCACTTTAATTTTGCCTGTAACTTCCATAATTATTTTTTTGCTAATAATACTTTCCATGCGGAAAGTATATCTTGGTTATTTAAATATTCTTTTGCTTTTAAATGAATTTTCTGTTCATCATCTGAACTTAAAACTCCTTTAACGGCAAAATTCTCTTTTACAAAGATATTAATTTCTTCTTTTGTAGGCAATTTTTCTATGTTGCCTAACATCCCCAAATCATTCCCGTTAAAAACAGCACTGTTTTTGACAAAATCCGGAATCGAATCTACTCCTATACCGATTGTTGCTATGGGTTTAGGAACTTTAAAAAGTCCTTTATTTGCTCTTGAATACCAGTTTCCTCCCATTCTAGCTACCAGATCTACTCTAAACTGATCTATAACCCCATCTTCATTCAGAATATCTTCGTGAATATGTAGTTTTACTACTTCACAAATGATTAGGTTACCGGCTCCTCCATTTTCCCCCAAATGTATCACTTCATTTACTTTACATTCAAACTGAACAGGTGATTCACGTACTCTGAAAGGCTTTACAACATCTGATGGTACTGCTGTTAATCCTGCCTTGATAAACTCATTAATTCCTTCCGGGTATTCAATACTTGAAAGAGATACCTGTTGTACTATTTCGTAATTTACAACATTAATTACAACTTCTCTTGTTTTTTCAACATTGATCAGGGTATGCTTGATAGTATTATCTCTAACGCGTCTTGCAGGAGAAAAAACTAAAATAGGAGGATTCGCACTAAAAACATTAAAAAAACTAAAAGGAGAAAGATTGGATCTTCCCTGTTCATCTATTGTACTGGCAAGTGCTATCGGTCTCGGACCAACAGAACCTAACAAATATCCATGTAATTTAGCTGTAGAGAGTTCTTTTGGATCAACACTAATCATAATAGTATAGTTTTAAACAAAAATAGAAAATAGTATTGAACTGTTCATTCACTAAATTAGATTATTAATCAAATATTTAACTTAATTATTTCAGCCTCTTTACATTGATTTTAGTACGACAAAAAACTATTTCACTATATTTAACCTTTCAAAAATACAGACATGGAGTCTTCTAAAAAGAATTTAATACGCTGGATAATAATCTTAGCTTCGTTTAATCTTGTTATTCTTATCCTTTGGAATACTTATACCTTTTTTCAGACCTTTAAAAACGAGGAGCGTATAAAAATGGAACTTTGGGCAGAAGCCCAGACAACTCTCAATAAAGCAGATCTGGAAGATACTGATGTTGAACTTTCATTATTGATAATCAGTAAAAATTCCTCAATCCCCATTATCCTTACTAATGAAAAAGACAGTATAATCAGAATGGTCAATATTGATCAAGCGATTACAAGAGATAAAAAAAAGGCAAATTTCCTGCTAAAGAGTTTAAAGAACAATAATAAACCTATTGTAATGGAATATGATGAGGGAAAATCAAATTTATTATATTATGGAAATTCTCCTTTACTGAAAAAACTTAAATATTACCCTTTAGCATTAATATTAATAATAATAATGTTCATAGGAATTGTTCTGAATTTTTATCAAGCCAATAAAATAGCCACTCAAAATAAACTTTGGGCAGGTATGGCAAAAGAAACGGCACATCAGATCGGCACTCCTCTTTCTTCTTTAATAGGATGGCTAGAAATCATGAAAGCAGATAATGTAGATGAAACTATTATAACTGAAATTCAGAAAGACATTGCCCGGTTACAAACAATCACTGATCGTTTTTCTAAAATAGGTTCAAAACCAATTCTTGAAAAAAGAGATCTTGTACAGGAAACGAAACAATCTTTTGATTATTTACAGTCTCGTTTTTCTAGTCAGATAGAATTTTCATTAGATCTACCACAATACAGCATACCTGTTATGCTCAATCCTTCCCTGCACAGCTGGACTATTGAAAATTTGATGAAGAATGCTATCGACGCCATGAAAGGAAGAGGCAAACTGTCTGTTTCTATCATAGATAATGATAAAACAGTAAAAATTCTAGTACAGGATACTGGAAATGGTATCCCTAAAAAACTGTTCAAAAATATTTTTGACCCCGGATTTACTACTAAAAAGCGAGGCTGGGGGTTGGGTCTTTCTCTTACGAAAAGGATTGTTGAAGAATATCACAAAGGCAAGATTAAGGTTCTTCAATCAGAAATAGGAAAAGGAACAATTATGCAGATCATATTAAAAAAGGCTCTAAAATAAAACAACCGTAATACAATTATTACAGCTGTTTAAATCTTTAAAGAAACTTCTTTATAAATAGCTCTGTATGTCTTTAGCCAGGGCTTCAAACTCTTCTTTTTCTAAACTTACTTTATACTGAAAAGTCATTTCTTTCATCTCATTCAGAGGTATCAAATGTACATGTACATGCGGCACTTCTAATCCAACTACAGCCATCCCAACACGTTTACATGACACTGCTTTTTCTAAAGCAATAGCTACTTTACGTGAAAACTTCATCAGACCTAAATAATCTTCTTCTTCCATATCAAAAATCTTATTGATCTCTTTCTTTGGAATACATAGAGTATGTCCTTTAGCATTAGGATTAACATCTAAAAAAGCGAAATACTTTTCATCTTCTGCAACTTTGTAACAAGGAATTTCTCCATTCACAATTTTGGTAAATATAGAAGCCATAGGTTTATAGTTTAATTTATGAATTATTCAAAAAACGGGTATTACATTAGTCTCTTGTAATCTCTAAAACATCAAATAGTAATGTTCCATTAGGGACTACAATCTCTGCCACTTCTCCTACTGATTTACCTAATAAACCTTTTCCAATCGGAGAAGTTACTGATATTTTCCCGGTTTTTAAATCCGCTTCACTTTCTGCTACCAATGTATATTTCATTTCCATTCCATTGGCTTTATTTTTGATCCTCACATTAGAATGCACTAATACTTTTGAAGTGTCTAATTGCGATTCATCAATTAATCTTGCATTAGCAAATACTTCTTCCATTTTAGAAATTTTCATTTCTAATAATCCTTGTGCTTCTTTTGCTGCATCATATTCTGCATTCTCAGACAAATCTCCTTTATCTCTTGCCTCTGCTATATCTTGTGAAGCTTTTGGACGCATCACATTTTTCAGATAATCTAATTCATCTCTTAATTTTTTTAATCCTTCCGCTGTATAATAAGATACTTTACTCATAACTTCATCGTTTATATAAATAGAAAAAATCCCACACGAATGGGACTTCTTATTTGCAAAGATATTAATTTTTATATCAATCCATAATTTATACTTAATGATATATGAATTCAAAGTTAATTAATTTATTTTTGTTTGAATTATAGCCTTTATAAAAATGAAAAAATTACTAATCCTGACTTTTGGAATTTTATTTCTATTTAGTTGTTCGAAAGATAGTGTGAAAAATAAAAACCCATACATCCCTGAGTATTCATTCTCAATTGACATTAACACAAACCTTCCTTCTTACAGCAATTTAAAATATGTCAGTAACCCTGTACTTATTACACAGGTGGGAATAGGCGTAAAAGGAATCATTGTAATGAAGGTGAGTGAGACTGATTATCGTGCTTTTGAAGCTAATTGCCCTAATCAATATCCCAATGAATGTTCCAGAATGACAATTAAAGGAATAAATGCTATTTGTCCTTGTGATAATTTAGAATATAGTCTGTTCACAGGTGTTGGAGAAGGACAATATACCATGAAACCTTATAGAGTACAGGTTAACGGCAATATAATCAGAATTTATAACTAATTTTTATATCGATTACTCAATTTTTGAATTATTTGATAGCTAGAAATCATATTGGATATGATTCTGCTCTGCAAATATCTCTGACTTGGCAGGTGCGATTAAAGGTCTCCTGACCTTTAAAATAACTATACTAACATCAGCCAAAGGCTGATCAACAGTTGATTTCTAGCTATCAAATAATCTAAAACTTCAGCTGCATTCCAATTAAAAAATTAATCCCTGCCTGTGGATAATATCCTGGTCCATATTGTGAATCATAATATCCATTTGACTCATATTTAGTATCAAAAATATTATTGACCAAAGCAGAAAAAACAATTGATTTAAATATATTTTTAGTCTGTACTTCGTATACTACATTAAAATCATTTACAAAATAACTATCTAATTTTGAATCAACAGCATCAATATTTCCCATATGCTGTTCTCCTACTAACTTTGATAGAAAAGAAAACTGTAAATTTTCTTTCGGTTTAAATGTTATCGCATTTCCTGCAACTACAGACGGAGAAAAAGCAATATTCGTTTTTCCTAAATTCTGTAAAACTCCTTCTTTCTGATCGTAAAAATCAATATTTTTATTATCACTTAATGCCAAATTAGGTCTGAGCGACCATTTATCGGATAATGCAATATCTGCATCTATTTCCAGCCCCAAACGATAACTATCTCCACTATTTGTAGTTACAGGAGCTCCAACATCATTTAATTCTCCTGTTAAAACTAACTGATCTTTATAACGCATATAATAAGCGTTTACATTCAATCTTGTGTTTTCAGATACAAAACGCCAACCCAGCTCAAAATCATTTAATTTCTCGGGCTTAATACTACCACTTTTATAATCATTCCTTCTTGGTTCTCTGTTTGCTCTGGCATATGAGAAATACAAATTATTTTGTTCATTTAAAGTATACGTTATCCCTACTTTTGGATTAAAAAAATTAAAAGTGTCATCTACTAGACCTGTTTCATTCCCATCAGCCCGGTAATTAATAGTACGATATTGTAAATCTCCGAAAAGACTCCATTGATTATTTAGTCTGTAATTTGCTTTTGCAAAAACATTAAAATCAGTCTTGTTTGCATCATCATCATAGTAACGAATCTCTGACTCACTGCCAGAGGCATATCTTGCCCAAATTACATTTCCATAATGATTTCCCTCATATTTATTCCATCCTCCTCCTACTATAAAGTCTAAATTATCTTTCTTATAATTTGCAGAAAATGTGGTTCCGTAAAAATAATTATCCAGCCATTTACGTCTGATCAGATCTGTTGTATTTATAGTTGTACCTTCAATAACAATTTCTTTTAAACCATAATCCGCAAAACGAGCGTCTTCTTTATAGTTTTCAAAATATCCTTTCCCTCTTGTATAATGAAACGCGAGATTAGTACTCCAGTACTCTTCTATTTTTTCATTCCAGTGTAACTGATAATGATCCTGATTATAATGATCTACTTCGTTATCATAAAAATGAATCTTTCCGTTCTCGTCAGTATATCTTCCGGCTGAATTATATCTGCGATCTTTTTTTAAGGTCTCTTTATCAATTCCATTCCATGCCTGATAGGTAGTTTGTGTTCCTCCAAAAACCAATGCTTTTATAAATGTGGTCTTCCCAACATAAGATCCTTGAAGAAAATAAGACTTTAAATCAGAGAAAGCTCTGTCGATATAACCATCTGATTTAAGAATAGATAAACGTCCTGCTAATTCAAAATGGTCATTTAATTTCCCTGTACTGAATTTAACTGTGTGCTTTCTGGTTTTAAAACTACCAAAGGAATTGGAAATCTCACCATTTGCTTCTTCAGAAACTTTATCTGTAAGCATATTTAAACTGGCACCAAAAGCCCCTGAACCATTTGTAGAGGTTCCTACACCTCTCTGAAGCTGAAGGCTCTCTACAGAAGAAGCGAAATCAGGCATATTAACCCAAAATGTTCCTTGTGATTCGGAATCATTATATGGAATCCCGTTAATTGTTACATTGACACGGGTCGCATCTGATCCTCTAACTCTGATTCCACTATAACCGACCCCATTACCGGCATCTGTTGTTGTTACAACTGATGGTAAATAATTCATTAAAACAGGAATATCCTGCCCCAGATTTCGTTTGCCAAATTCTTTTTTAGTCAGATTACTAAAGGTTACCGGTGTTTGTGCCGTCACTCTAACTGCCGACACTAATACTTCATCAAGGCTTAACTCCTTTATTTTTGTAGAATCCACAGGAATAGTTTCCTGAGCATAAATAGGTATGGATAATAAAAAGATGATAACAGTTAGTTGTGCTACAAAAGGATTTTTAACTGTTTTTAAACATAAACTTCCTGCTGACGAAATCACGTCAATAATTTTGAATATAATTTCCATTCGTAAAAAATCACGAATAAAAGGGGTAATTATTCTTTGTTAATAATAAATAGATAGTTTCCAGACAAAAAAAGCGTGCACACTTCCTAATATCTTATTTCCCTTGGCAGCATTACCTGCCCAGGTTCTTTGGGTATAATCTCAGCTCGTTATTTTGAGCACCCCTTTGAGACAGAACAAAAGTAATAAAAAAGTTTTGAGATATACAGATTAATTTTAAATAAGAGCTTTAAAATTCAAATAATATCTTAGAGCCCTCTCATTCAAAACGATTTGGCCTTTTTCTGAGTTCTTTTTTAAGAGAATGATTCTGTTTACTTTGTATCCTTCTTTTAACAGCAGCTCTTGAGATTTTAGTTGGTCTTCTTATTTTAGAGATAATAAGAGCCTGTTCTATTATGTTAATAAACCTATTAATTACGAGTACTTTATTTCGAATCTGACTACGGTCTTCATCACAATTTAAAATCAATATCTGGCTATTGGTGAGTTTTGAAGCAAGTTTTTCCAGAAGCAACTGTTTTTCATTATCCGATACTGCCTGACTATTATTCAGATCAAAACTAAGGACAACTTTTGAAGAAACCTTATTAACATTTTGTCCTCCTGCACCACTGCTTCTTACTGCTTTGAACTGTAATTCTGATATTATCTTCTCTTTATTCATTATATAGGCTGATGTACCGGTTTTAATAGATCATTTACGGTTTTAACTGGATTAAAAGTAATTAAAGGAACTTCTACAAAAACAGTAATCCAGTTTGACATAGCACCATTCCATAACCCTGGAAGTTCATATGATTTCAGTTCCTTTCCACCAGTATTCTTCTGAACGATAAAACCACTATCAGTATTAACAAATTTATCTAAATCAAAGGTCTCTCCTTTACTGTTTTTTATTCCGCAAACCAGATCAACAGGATTAAAATGAGTTGCATTTTCTAAAACCTGAACCTGCTCATTATTGTTGATATCAATCTGTGAGGTCTCTACTATCTGTAATGAAATAGTTCCATTCGCATCACGTACCCAGAAAGGTCCTCCCCCCGGTTCTCCTTCATTTTTGACCATCCCGCAAACCCGTATTGGTCTATTCAGTTTTTCAATCAAATAACTGATCTTATTTTCTATTGTAAACTTGGAAAACTCCATTGGTATCTGAATATTTAAATTCTGAACAGAATAATTTACAATTTCAGATATAATTTCTTCTGTTACAATATTTCCGTCTAATATCCTTAAGTATGAAAATATCAGCTTCTGTAAATATATCAGAACTCCTGCTAAACATTTTTTATATTTAGAAATTGTTCTTATATGATTCTGAATAATATTATCAATATTTTTAATAAAGATAATATCTGCATCTAATTTCTTTAAATTTTCAATTAATGCTCCGTGTCCACTCTGCCTGAAAATAAGCTGTCCATTATTATCTCTTAAAGGTACATTCTCTAAAGCGACTGCAATCGTGTCTGTTTTTTTATCCTGATATGAAAAATTAATATCAAAAGATACTTTTGTATCTGATTCTACTTTGGGCTTAACTGAATTTAAAACTGATTTAAACTCTTCGTAATGTTTTTCTGAAATTGTAAAATGCAAATGAGATATACCTTCTGAATTCGCATAATAAACACTTTCTCTCAGATGCTCTTCAATAGGTGTTATCTGATTCTTTTTATATCTATGGA
This sequence comes from Flavobacterium sp. AK-301, assembly GCF_058310215.1. Taxonomy (NCBI): domain Bacteria; kingdom Pseudomonadati; phylum Bacteroidota; class Flavobacteriia; order Flavobacteriales; family Flavobacteriaceae; genus Flavobacterium; species Flavobacterium sp. AK-301. Next base: position 386,815 of record NZ_JBZEES010000003.1, on the reverse strand, counting down.
AAGGCAAAACTCCTTTTGGTTTATTTGCATAATCAAAATATTCCGAAGACAATAAAACCTCTACAAAATAGAAAAATCTCAGATCACTTGTCCATTTCCCATATTCCGGATGTATAACTCTGGTCTTCGCTAATACTTCTTTATAAAAAGGCAATTTATCAAGTCCTATAAAGAAAACAGGTAAAGAAGTCTCTTTCTTTCGATTAATATAAGCATTAACCGTTTCTTTCCCCAGTCTGAATTCATTTAAAAATTCATTTAAAAAACTGAACATTCTACTGGCAGCTCCAGAAGCCGGAACAAATTTTATAATTTTATAATTGTCATTTTCTGCTTCAAAAAGACTAGTGTAATTTAAAATTTCTCTTCCTGAAAACTTAATAATTCCATCTCCTATTGTAGCTGGTCGTTCTAACTTTATCTTAGCAACTCCCTTTTTCAAAATATCTAAATGATTCTGAATTTTTTCAATATCAACACCATGATGATACATCTGAACATAATCTTCTGATGAAAAACCTTGTTCTCTGGTTTTAGTGAGCTGTTTTATAATCTCTGTTGATTGTTGCTTAAAATCCTCTTCCATTCTATATAAGCTGAAATTGCTAAAATTGTAAAAACGACATATTGTAGAGATAATATCCACAACCCTCTATAAGCATACAAAGGTATTGAAATAAAATCTCCTATAATCCACAGAGTCCAATTTTCGATCTTCTTGATCGCCATATACCACATCCCTGTAAAAAATATTGCTGAAGTAACTATATCAATATAATTTTCCGGTCGTATCTCATGACCGAATAAATGATAGATAATGTAGGTAACTAATATCGTCAATATAAATAACCCTACTCCGATTATCTTTTCTCTAAGACTGGTACGGGAAATAGGTATGACATACTGATTATTTATTTTTCTGGACCAGTTATACCATCCGTAAATACTCATTATTGAGAAATAAGCATTTAAAGTCATATCAGCAAAATACTGAACTGTATATAGTAAATAAACCGTTATGATTGTAGCTATTAACCCTGTCGGGTAAACCAATATATTTTCTTTTTTAGCATAATAAACACTTATTATACCAAAGACAAAAACAATAGTCTCTAATATAATATCTAGTGTGCTTTTATCTTTATAGACATTTAGAAAAAATTCTACCATAACCAATATTTTTTTCTGACAGATCTCGTGCAATTATTTTTCATATATTTAAATTTATTGATCTTCATTAAAAAAGAAAGGTATCTCCAACGGCATACACCAAGGTAAATTGGTCAATTTCCTCAAAATAAATCGGATACATTTTATTTATCTCCTCAAACTGCAACCATGCTATTCCTTTTTTTTCTTCCAGTTCAAAAGGAATAACCTTTACATTCTGTTTAAGACTCATTTTTGGCTTTGTACATATTTTATACAAAGCTTCTTTTACACCCCATATTACAGTAAGTTTACTGATATAACTCTTTTCATCTTCCTGATCCAGAAAACTGAACTCGTAATCAATGAACTTATCTGCGATCTTTTTTATTTTATCCCTTCTTAACTCAATATCAATACCCACTACTTTATCACTTATGATTATAGCAGAAAAATCGAAGGAATGTGTTATTGAAATATTTTTACCATCTTTAAGATGTGGTTTTCCGTTCTGATCATAGAATAAATCGAAATCTGTATAGCCGGCTTGTTCCAACAACTTTCTTACACTTAAAAACCCTCTTTTATGGCTTTCTGACTTCATCATATTCAGGCGCAATAAACTGGACTCTTTAAGCTGAACTTCTTTAAAAAGAGAATCGAATGTTTCTGTTATTTTCCAGACAAAAACCTGAATAGTATCTGTAACAGTGATAGTTTTATAGTGCGACATTATTATATTACGAGTTTTACTTTTTGATTTTTAAATTCAGGTTATTGTATTTCAGATCATTAGCACATTGACAAAGTCACAATTTATTCAGAACGCTAATTTAAATAAAAGTAATTCCGTAAATTTGTATCCTAATTTTTGCTAACACAAATATACAACATGAGTTCAAAAACATTGCCTTTTGTGGCTTTTAAAGTAAAAGACATTTCTCTAGCAGGTTGGGGAAGAAAAGAAATTGAATTAGCTGAAGCTGAAATGCCGGGATTAATGGCACTTCGTAAAGAATATAAAAACGAACAGCCTTTAAAAGGTGCTCGTATTGCTGGTTGCTTACACATGACTATCCAGACTGCTGTTCTAATTGAAACATTGGTCGCTCTTGGTGCAGAAGTAACCTGGAGTTCCTGTAATATATTTTCTACTCAGGATCAGGCAGCAGCTGCAATTGCAGCAGCCGGTATTTCTGTTTACGCATGGAAAGGGTTAAATGAAGAAGATTTTGACTGGTGTATTGAACAAACCTTATTTTTTGGGGAAGACAGAAAACCATTAAATATGATCTTAGATGATGGTGGAGATCTTACCAATATGGTTATTGATCGTTACCCTGAATTAGTTGCGGGAATCAAAGGATTGTCTGAAGAAACGACAACTGGTGTTCACCGTTTGTATGAAAGAATGAAAAATGGTACTTTACCAATGCCTGCAATCAATGTTAATGATTCTGTTACTAAATCAAAATTTGATAATAAATACGGTTGTAAAGAGAGTGCTGTTGATGCTATTCGTCGCGCTACGGATCTTATGCTTGCCGGAAAGCGAGTAATTGTTTGTGGTTATGGGGATGTTGGTAAAGGTACCGCAGCTTCATTCAGAGGAGCTGGTTCAATTGTAACAGTAACTGAAATTGATCCAATTTGTGCTTTACAAGCTGCAATGGATGGTTATGAAGTAAAAAAACTAGATACTGCTATTGCTACTGCTGATATCATTATTACAACAACCGGAAACAAAGATATTGTTGTAGGAAGGCATTTTGAAAAAATGAAAGACAAAACTGTCGTTTGTAATATCGGTCATTTTGATAACGAATTAGATATGGCATGGTTAAACAAAAATCACGGTGCTTCAAAAATCGAAATCAAACCGCAGGTAGACAAATATACAATCAACGGAAAAGATATTATTATCCTGGCTGAAGGTCGTTTAGTAAATTTAGGCTGTGCAACTGGTCATCCAAGCTTTGTAATGAGTAATTCATTCACAAACCAGACTTTGGCTCAGATCGAATTATGGAAAAACAGTGCCAACTATAAAAATGAAGTTTATATGCTACCTAAACATTTAGATGAAAAAGTAGCTGCTTTACACTTGGCAAAGTTAGGTGTCGAACTGGAAACTTTAAATGAAGAACAGGCAGCTTATATTGGTATTGAAGTTACCGGTCCATTTAAACCGGAATATTATAGATACTAACCACAAAACAATTTTCTATAATAATACCATTGTTACAACTAACAATCTACATTGTAGAATTTCTGTTTTACAAAACAAAGAAGTCCATTATCTAAGTATTAATTGCTTAAATATTGGGCTTCTTCTATTATGACTAAAAGATTAATATAATAGTTTATCTTTTAACTACTCTTTGAAAACTAAATAATTTATATATAATTTACCAATTATAAATTCACAAATCGTTACTAAATCACTAAATTTAGTAACAAATAACTTAATTATTATAAATTATGGAAAATCAAGTATTTAAAACAGTGAAAAATGCTGTTAAACATTGGTATTTATCCCTTATTGTAGGGGTTCTATTTATATTACTGGGATTTTGGATTTTAAAAACCCCATTGGAATCTTATTTAACATTAGCAATCCTTTTCAGCATAACATTTCTTGTAAACGGTATTTTTGAAATTATCTTTTCAATCAGCAATAAAGACCGAATTGATAATTGGGGATGGGTTTTGGCAAGTGGAATAATTGATCTGCTGTTTGGATTATGGTTAATTTCTAATCCTGGTTTATCTCTGGCAGTTTTACCTTTCTATGTAGGTTTCATGCTAATGTTTCGATCCATGTCTGCTATTGGATATTCACTTGACATGAAATCATTTGGTGTTCAGGAATGGGGATGGTTATTAACTCTGGGAGTATTAGGATTAATCTTTTCATTCATAATGATCTGGAACCCTATTTTTGGAGGGTTATCAATTATATTCTGGACTGCTCTGGCGTTTATCACTTATGGTATTTTCAGAGTGTTTTTATCATTCAAGCTTAAAAAATTACATTCTGTATCCAAAAAACACTTTAGTAAATAAATATTTTAAGCAATAAAAAAGGCTTTTTTAAATTTTTAAATTAAAAACATATATTCTGTTTTTTTAGAAAATACAGATTGATTGATTGTTATTTTTTATAATTTTACAGTTAATTCTAAAATAAATTGTAATGAAAAAATTAACTTTAACTGTAGCTTTATTTGGATTATTATTTGCTACATCTTGTAAAAAAGAAACTCCTGTTCCTGTTGTAACTGAAGAAGGGATAGAAGCAACAGAAGTAACAACTACAGCCGAATCAACTACTGAAACTACTCTTGATAAAGTAGAAGCTGATTTAAAAAATGCTGAAAAATCTCTTGAAGAAGCAAAAGAAAAAGGAGATAAAGAAGCTGAAAAAGTTGCTCAGGAAGCAGTTAACAAAGCAAAAAGCTTATGGGAAACTACTAAAGAAGAAGCAACTAAAACCGCTCAGGACGTTAAAGATGCTACAAACAAAGCTGTAGATAACGTAAAAGAAGATGCTGAAAAAGCAAAACAAGATGCTAAAGATGCTCTAACAAACACAAAATAAAATGTGGAAAATGTTGCAGATGAAGCTAAAATAAAATAACCTATCAGAAAGGTCAAAACAAAAAAACCCTTTTACAAATTGTAAAAGGGTTTTTTATATCTAAAAATCGGATTCTCTTATGCTTCAAAAGGAACAATAGAAACGAACGATTTATTATCTCTTTTTTTCTGGAATTTTACAACTCCATCAATTTTAGCATGTAAAGTGTGATCTTTACCCATGTAAACATTTTCACCTGGATTATGCTTAGAACCTCTTTGTCTTACAATGATGTTCCCTGCAATAGCAGCCTGACCACCAAAAATCTTAACACCTAAACGTTTTGATTCTGATTCTCTACCATTCTTGGAACTACCGACACCTTTCTTGTGAGCCATGATGTATTAGTTTTTAATGTTATTTTTCTTGATTTTCTTCTTTCGCTTTCTTAGTCTCTTTTTTCTTAGTTCCAGGAACTGTGATTCCGGAAATTACGATTTGAGTTAAATACTGACGGTGACCGTTTTTCTTTTTGTAACCTTTTCTTCTTTTCTTTTTGAAAACGATTACTTTATCTCCTTTTAAGTGTTTTAACACTTTGGCTTCTACTGAAGCACCTTCTACAGCTGGGGCGCCTAGGGTAATTGTACCTTCATTATCTAATAAAAGAACTTTTGCAAAAGAAATTGCATCTCCTTCATTATCAGTTAAACGATGTACATAAACCTTTTGGTCTTTGCTTACTTTAAATTGTTGCCCTGCTATCTCTACGATTGCGTACATAACAATGTTGTTTAATTAATTTTAAGGTTGCAAATATACAATTAATTCTTTATTATGCAATTGGTTACCAGAAAAAATACACCTCTGTGAGAACCCACTGAATCAGGACTTTATGAATTATCTGTTTTTTAGGTTGATTAAATTAAAAAAGAATCAAAAAAACCCAATATTAACAAAATAAAGTTAGATTTGTTGTAACAACCTTAATCTATTATAGTCTAATGACTATATCTAATTCAAACAAAATTATTAATCATTATGAAAAAATATATAATGGCTTTGAGTACACTCATCACATTTGGAAGTATTGCTTCTGCTCAGAACGTAGCATTTGAAGAATACAATTTAGATAATGGTCTCCATGTTATTTTGCATCAGGATAATTCTGCTCCGGTAATAATAACATCTGTAATGTACCATGTTGGCGCTAAGGACGAAACCCCGGATCGTACCGGATTTGCTCATTTCTTTGAACATTTATTATTTGAAGGAACAAAAAACATCGGTCGAGGTGAATGGTTCAAAATCGTTACAGCAAACGGAGGAACCAATAATGCAAATACAACTGAAGACAGAACATATTACTATGAAGTTTTCCCTTCAAACAACCTGAAACTGGCTTTATGGATGGAATCTGAAAGAATGATGCATCCGGTAATTAATCAGATTGGAGTAAATACACAAAATGAAGTTGTAAAAGAAGAAAAAAGACTTCGTTATGACAACAGCCCTTATGGTGCTGTAATTCAGGAAATAAAGAAAAGAGTATTCAACAAACATCCGTATCGCTGGACGACTATCGGTTCTATAGAACATTTAGACGCTGCAACTCTTGCTGAATTTCAAGCATTTAATAAAAAATTCTATATCCCGAACAATGCTGTTCTGGTTGTAGCAGGTGATTTCCAAACTAATGAGGCAAAAAAATGGATCAAGGAATATTTTGAACCTATTGCCAAAGGAACTCCAATCGTTCGTCAACAATACGAAGAAAGCCCAATTACTGAAACAATAAAAGCAACTTATGAGGATCCAAATATCCAGATTCCGATGATGACTGCAGCTTATAGAACTCCGTCCATGAAAACCCGTGACGCAAGAGTCCTGGATATGATCTCCTCTTACTTAACGGACGGGAAAAGTTCCAAATTATACAAAAAAATCGTAGACGATAAAAAAATGGCCTTACAAATAGGCGCTTTCAATTACAGCCAAGAAGATTATGGCACTTATATTATTTATGGATTACCTATGGCTCCTGCTACAATATCCGATCTGACTAAAGAGGTAGATGAAGAAATTGTAAAACTTCAGACTAATTTAATTTCTGAAAATGATTATCAAAAATTACAGAATAAATTTGAAAATAATTATGTAAACAACAATTCAAATGTGGAAGGTGTCGCAGATAATCTTGCGACTTATTATTTACTTTATGGTGACACAAATCTGATCAATACCGAAATCAACATTTATCGCTCCATTACAAGGGAAGAGATCAGAGAGATTGCAAAAAAATATCTAAACCCTAACCAAAGAGTATTATTAGATTATATCCCTTCACAAGAAAAACCTGAAACAAAGAAACTTTAAACCATGAGAAAAATAATATACCTTATAATAACTGGTTTGTTTTTAACCTTATCTATGCAAGCACAAACTGACAGAACCCAACCAAAACCGGGACCATCACCAACAGTGAACGTTGGAAAACCTCAGACATTTCAACTCCCGAACGGACTAAAGGTAATGGTGGTAGAAAACCATAAATTACCGAGAGTGTCCATCAATCTTACAATTGATAACTATCCTTTTACCGAAGGAAATAAAAAAGGAATCGATAATCTAACCGGAAGCCTTATAGGTAACGGCACCAGCAAAATTTCAAAGAACGACTTCAATGAAGAAATTGACTTTTTAGGAGCTTCAATCAGATTTTATTCTTCTGGAGCCTATGCTAGCTCTTTATCAAAATATTACAGTAAAGTAATGGAACTAATGGCATCAGGAGCTTTAGATCCCAATTTTACTCAGGAAGAATTTGATAAGGAAAAAGCAAAAATGATCGAAAGCTTAAAAGCAGACGAAAAAAGTGTTGCTGCTAATGCTCAAAGGGTAGAAAATATCCTAACATTTGGTAAAAACCACCCTAATGGTGAATATATGAGTGAAGCTACAATAAATAATGTTACTCTTGATGATGTAAAAACGCACTACAACACTTATTTTGTGCCTCATAATGCTTATTTGGTTATTATAGGAGATGTAAAATTTGATGAAACAAAAGCACTAGTTGAAAAATATTTCAGCTTATGGAGAAACGCAAAAGCTCCTGTAATTACCTACTCTGAACCTAAAAATGTACAATACACACAGATCAACTTTATTGATATGTCCAATGCTGTACAATCTGAAATAGCAGTAGTAAATACGGTTAGCTTAAAAATGAATGATAAAGACTATTTTGCCACTCTATTAGCTAATCAGATTTTTGGTGGTGGTGCAGAAGGACGTTTATTCTTAAACTTGCGAGAAGCACACGGATGGACTTACGGTTCTTATTCTACTATTAACGGAAACAAATATGTAACAAAATTCAGATCATCTGCCTCTGTAAGAAATACAGTTACAGACAGTGCTGTTGTTGAAATACTGAAGGAACTGAAAAAAATAAGAAACGAAAAAGTTACTGCCGAAGAATTAAAAATTGCAAAAGCAAAATATATCGGAAACTTCGTAATGCAGATGGAAAAACCTCAAACCATTGCCCGTTATGCTTTAAACACTGAAACTCAAAATCTCTCAAAAGATTTTTATGAAAACTACATTAAAAATATTAATGCTGTAACTCCTGAACAGGTAATGAACGCAGCAAAAAAATATTTTATGTATGACAATTCAAGAATCATTATTGTTGGTAAAGCAAATGATGTGTTACCGAAACTTGAAAAACTGAATATACCAATATTCTACTTTGACCGATTTGGAAATTCTGTTGCTAAACCAGAACAAAAAACTGTTCAGGCGAATGTTACTGCTAAATCTGTTCTGGAAAACTATATCAAAGCTATTGGTGGAGAAAAAGCAGCTAAAGAAGTCAAAACTGTTTACATAAAATCAATTGGTACTGCACAAGGAATGTCTTTAGAATTAATCACAAAAGTAAGTGCAGACCAGAAATTCAGCTCAGAAATGAACGCCATGGGCATGACGATGATGAAACAGGTACTAAACAACAACAAAGGTTATAAAGTTCAACAAGGACAAAAAATGGAGCTTACTGAAATGGAATTAACCGAAATAAAAGCTTCCGCTGCCCCGTTTCCTGAATTAAACCTTTTAAACAATAAAGAAGTTACTCTGTCAGGAATAGAAAATATCAACGGTAAAGATGCTTATGTGCTGAAAAACGGAAAAAGAACCTTGTTTTTTGATACTGTTTCCGGACTAAAAATTGCCGAAAGCTTAACAGAAGGAACACAAAGTGTTACTACTACATTATCAGATTATAAAGAAGTAAAAGGGTTAAAATTTCCTTTCAAAACTGTTATAAATGCAGGATTTGAAATTGAATTTACAGCATCCGAAATCAAGATCAATAAAGATGTTACTGAAGCTGATTTTGAATAAAGCTATATCTAAATACACCAAAATAGGCTGTGAGTAACAGCCTATTTTATTGTAAAACAACTCCTTTAAACTAAAAAAATCTTCCTTTTTTGCAAAATTTTAATACCCTAGCAAAAAGTAAAATACGTATTCCTTTTCATTTGTTCTTTAATAGTACTATTCTCTCTTATTAGATTTACAATATTCGCTTATACAACTCTACTACTTTATTTAACGATTAAATGCCTTTTTTAATCATCCTATATACAAGTGTTAATTATATTAAACTCCCTTATATCTGATTTAGAGAAATACGACCTGAAAAATTTAGGCTTTTATAAAGATATTTAGATAAAAGAATAAAACATCTAAACGCTTATTGTTCATTTTTACTTTTCATTCTAATTTAAATCTCCTTAAAATCACTTATTACCATGAGTTTTTATAAAAATTTTACCTGTTTTTAAAAATAAAAAAAACAAATAGTTAATAATTAGAAATTTATTTTTATTTTAGCCTAAATTATAATGGTATTATGTTTTTATTTAAAAAATAATACCTTATTAGTTGAAAAAGTATAATATTAAATCAAACTATTATGAAAAACAAGACTTTAAAATTGTCTTTGGGGCTTATTTGTGCCTGCACATTCTTTATTTCGTCATTTGCTACTGCAAAAGATGGTAATGTTGATGTTTCAGTAGAAAGCTCTGCTGACTTAAAAGAACTTATCAAAAAAGAAGAAATGAATTGGTTTGTTATATCAACAAATTTCATTGTTGTTGGTCCCGATAACAGAATCTAAGTTCTAATGAAAAAAGAGGTTGTCTATACTGATAACCTCTTTTTTATTGTTATTCCATCTTAAAATAAGTTATTACCTAACAAAAGCAAAATACGTATTTCTTTTCGTTTGCCTTTTCTATAAGAGAATTATTCTAACCTGTTGAATTTTAGGTATCCACTAACACAGCTCTACTGCTTCATCCAACGAATTAAACCTTACAGTTGTTAAAATGTTTATAAAAAAATAAATATAAATAGTTAAAAATTAAAAAAAAAATTCTATTTTTGCTTAAATTAACATAGTATATTTTTTATTTAAGTGAATATATTATGTGTGAAATAAAAAAAGTAATAACATTAAATCAGTATTATTATGAAAAACAAAACTTTAAAATTAACTTTTGGGCTTATTTGTGCCTGCACATTCTTTATTTCGTCATTTGCTACTGCAAAAGACGGTAATGTTGATGTTACAGTAGACAACTCCGTTGATCTAAAAGAGCTTATTAAAAAAGAACAAACTAATTGGTGGTTTATATCAACTAATTTCATTAGTGTTGGTCCTGATCAGAGATAGATAATATTAAGTTCTAACAAACAATGAAGCTGTCTGAAAAGTACTGACAGCTTCATTGTTATTTATAGATATACCTTGGAGATTTTAATTATTTAAGCAATTCTCATGGGGTTAATTTTATTTTTTAGACAAGTTTCATTGTTAAATTTTTTAAACTATGAGAAATAAAAAAATTGCATTACTCTTATTTCTATTATTTCACATAATCAGTGTAGTCTACATTAATATAAGAGGGTTAAATTCTTTAATAAACACAAACAGTATAGATAAATTTAGTTATTTTGGGAAAAGCTATTCAAAATTAAATCAGTCCGTTTCCTATTCGTCTCCAAAATCTATTAAAAACACAATAAGCACTTATACGAACCTAACAGGCACAGACAGGGGATATGAATTCTTTTCTCCTAATATAGATAACACCTCTTTAAAGCTTTTTTGTACCTCTGAAAACGGTACAAAAATACAAATTCTAAAATCTATTGAATCGGATACAAAATTTTTGACCGCTACCTATTATCTCAATTCTTATATTTCAGAAACCGAATTAAGAGATAAAATATTTGCCTCTATGAGTTCCAGATTATTTACCCTAAATCCTGCTATTACTGAAATATCTATTTTTTTAAAAATTCATGAGTTTTCCGATGTGAAAAAAACAAAAACCAACAAAGAAGCAAAAACTATTTTACTATCAAAAATTAAAAAAAATAATAATGATTGAGCGATTTCTATTTGAATATAACATTAAATACACAAAAGAAATTAGTTGGATTATCACCTCTTTCTGCTTACTAAATATTTTATTGTTATCTCCTGATCTATTTGATCTTTTCAGTAAAAACGGGCTAATCAATGAAACCGTTAATTTAAAAATAGCCGGATATTCGGTCCCTTTGTTATCCTGGATTATTAACCCCTTAGAAGCGATTGGAATATCGTATAAACTTGCTTTATCTATTGTAATTACAATTTATTTTCTTTCTTTGATATTTGTATTATTAAATTATAAACCATTTATTTTTTCGATTGTAGCATGGCTTATTCATATAATGCTTGTCAATTCGAGCTACTTTTTTTCTTATGGCGCTGATTATTTTATAAGCTTTAGCTTATTTATAAATATTTTCTTTTACTTTCCCACTAAAAATCATGAAACAACGAAAATAATCAACTCCTTTATAATTCGTTTTATACAAATCCAGTTATGCATAGTCTATTTTTTTGCAGGCGTTGGTAAAATTTTAGGAACAGACTGGTTTGACGGGAATGCAATGTGGTATGTCTTAAATAACTTTTCTCCTAATTTTATTGAACTGTATTCTTCTTTTATAGAAGATTCCGGCTTCTTCTTTATGATATCAGGGTGGGTTATTTTATTTATTGAACTTTTTTATCCTTTTTTAATTTATTACAAAAAAACACGAATGATAACTCTAATATCAATAATATTGTTGCATCTTGGAATTATTATTTTTATGAAATTCTACACTTTTGGATCAATTATGATACTATTAAATCTAATTGCTTGGAACAAATACTACATAAATTTAAATAGTATTCAAACCATTAATTTAAAATTATCAAATCAATTAAAAAAATGGAAATTAAATTAAGAATGACTCTAGTAATAAAATTGTTTTAAACGATCTCTTCTGTTATAGAAAACAAATTATAACCTCAGATTACTCTGAGGTTTTTTTGTACATCACAGTATCAGATAAACTGCATTAGTTGTTCTTATTTCTATATTATTCTTTCTCAGTAACCGAAACTAGGTTCTTAAATCGTCTTTTTATTTCTTACTTGATAAATATATACCTGTCAAAATAATTGCGGCTCCTATTAACTGAATAAGACTAATGGATTCATAATCTAATATTCCCCAGCAAAAAGCCACTACCGGAATAAGATAGGTTACAGAAGAAGCAAAAACAGGTGATGCAATCTGGATCAACTTAAAGAATAATATATTAGCTATTCCGGTTCCAATCACTCCTAAAATCATAACATAAAACACTGAAGTTTGTACCTGAGGTAACTGTATTACATCTGCAAAACCGGAAAAAAATAAAATTATAACCGCCGGAATGGACAATACCATAAAATTCCCTGTAACAATACTCAGAGAATTCAGATCTGATAAATATCTTTTTATAAGATTAATACTCGTAGCATAACAGATTGTAGCAATAATTACAAAAATAGCATAATAATAATTCTGTGTCGGATTATTAATTGCTCCATGCAAAACTAACAAAGCACAACCTATAAATCCAATAATTACCCCCACAAGCTGCCTCTTCTGAAATCCGATACCAAAAACCATAGCTCCTATTGCCAGAGTATTCAGAGGTGTCAATGCATTTAATATAGCAGTTATGGAACTACTAATCTGCGTTTGTGCAAAAGAAAATAAATAGACCGGTAAAAAACTGCCCACAAAAGCAGTCAGTACAATAAATTTCCATTGTCTGCTCTGAATTTTTCTAATACTTTTAAATCCGATGATCCCCAAAAAAGCAGCAGCAAAAATAATTCGCAAAGACCCTAACTGTATTGGTGTTAATCCTTCCAGGCCTCTTTTAATCAATATAAAAGAACTTCCCCAAACCAGAGCAATTGGAATAAGAAAAAACCATTTTGATTGTTTAGCGCTCATAATATTATTTTTTAAAGTCTCAAAAGTCTGTTTTTTTAATGACTTTTCCAGAACTTTTTTGCTATTTTTGTTGAAGTTATGGTTCTCTTTAAAAAATCTAAAAAACACCTCCTATGAATTTCATTAAAAAAATAATGTTTGTAGTTATTGCCGGATTCTTATTCGTAAGCTGTAAAGATGCTGCAAAAGAAAATATAGATGCAAAAGAAACTCCTGTTACAAAAACGGAAACTCCTGCTATTGCCGGAAAAACAGAAATAACAAGCTTTACTGTAGACGGAATGTCCTGCGCTGTAATGTGTGCTGCAAAAATAGAAAAAGAATTAGCCGAACAGGAAGGTGTTCAGGAAGCTAAAGTAGATTTTGATACCAAAACAGCTACTGTAAAATATGATTCTGCAAAACAAACTCCTGAAAAATTAGCTAAAACAGTAGAAAGTGTTGCGGGTGGTGGACTTTATAAAGTTTCAGACGTAAAAACAACCAATAATCCTGCTTAGTTGTTAATTCAATTATAAAAAGATTTTATCTTTTGTCAGAAAGGCATCCTATTAAACGGATGCTTTTTTAGTTTATAGTTTTTAATTGATAGTTGATAGTCCTATGCTTTATATTGAACTGCAAAGATTATGTTAGTCGTTTTTATGAAAGGCTATTTAAAGCCCTGCAACTTTGAACCTTAAACTCTTTGTTCCTGTTTTCATTATTTCCATCGCAATGATTCCATCAAAACTTTCACGTCATTTTCTATATAACTGGCAGCAGGCATAATAGAGTCAAAGTTTGGTTTTGCGTAGAAATACACGGAACCTACTACAAAGTTGCTTAAACTGTCTGTTAAATAGAATTGTGCCTGTGAAGCCGCATTGCCTCCTACCTGATAATACATCCCGTATACTCTATTCTCAGGATTCTGAAAAGGCTGTTCTAAAATATCATCTGCTTTGATCACATGCTCATATGTTAATTTCTGAGCATCTCTGAGCAATGTATTAATATTATTGTTTACCGATTTATAATTCAAATAAACCGTAGCTTTCATATTAGGATATTCAATATTAAAATTACAGTTTCCGTTATTTTTAACAGCAGCCTGTGTATTAACATTAAACGTATAACTACAATTACTCAAAAAAGGAGTATATCCTGCAACAGGATAATCTAACCGGAGATGACTCTGTGGTTTTGGAAGAGTATCTTTTTTACAACCAACAAAAGATACCAAAGCTGTTAACAGCATAATTCTGATAATATATTTATTCAACATCTTAAATTACTAGTTACTATTTTAGCGTTAGTCCTTTTTTGAATCTATCTATTCCTGCTATAAACTAAAAACTAACAACTTAAAGTTCAAGAGGCAAAATAACGAAAAAATATTGCTTTAAATTCAGTGAACAGGATTTTAATCGTTTAGAACGGTAAATCATTTTCCGGTAACTGAATATCCTTTGGTCGTTCAGGAGGAACGGAAGGTTGTCTTGTTGCTTCTGAATCTTTTTTTGTAGTCAGAAAGGTGAATTCTGTAGCCTGAATCTCAGTCGTATATTTCACAATACCATCTTCCCCCTGCCATTGTCTGGATTTAATTCTGCCTTCAATATAAATTTTATCACCTTTTGATAAATACTTCTCACATATCTCAGCAGCTTTATTCCTTACAACAACATTATGCCATTCGGTTGATGTTATCTTTTCGTTGGTTTGTTTATTGATATAAGTTTCATTAGTTGCCAGAGGAAATCTTCCAATACAATTACCTCCTTCAAAATAATGCATTTTTACTTCATCTCCGAGATGTCCTATTAACATAACTTTATTCAATGTACCACTCATACTTCTAAAATTTATTTAGTTCGATCAAATATACTATTTTTTCAGTCAATCAGGCCATTCGTTTTCTATAAAATCAAACAATACTATTGGAAAAGGGAAAGTCAATACTGTTTGATAATCAATACCTTCTTCTATTTTGTTCTGAACCTCTATCTTCCAAAACATAATATGTAAATGTTGATGAGATAATTTATGAACTATCTTTTTCTTATTTAACGCTTCAACGGATTGTATCTTAAACCTGTCTGAATACTGTTCCGTGATCTGAGCTTTTATCTTGTGCTCCTCTTCTGGCTGAACGGTTTCAAGTAAAGGGAATTCATATAAATTATGCCAGATCCCTTTTGCTGTTCGTTTCTCTATTATTGTTTTTCCTTCTGAATCAGAAAACACCAGATAATTAAAAAATCGGTCTCTTACTTTAACTTTCTTTTCTTTTACGGGAAGTCTGTCTACTTTTTTCTTTTGTAGAGCAGCACAACTATTACTCATTACACAAACAGTACAATCGGGACTTTTAGGAACACATTGAAGGGCACCAAACTCCATTATCGCCTGATTAAAAATTGCAGGGTCATCTTTTGGGATTAGTTCCAGAGCCAAATCCTGAAATTCTTTTTTAGTTATATTCAGCGAAATATCACTTTCTACATCAAAATAACGTGATAATACCCGAAATACATTTCCGTCCACTACAGGAACTACTTCGTTATAACTGAAAGAGGCAATTGCTCCGGCGGTGTATTCTCCAACTCCTTTTAATTTTAAAAGATCTTTATAATTATCCGGAAATAAGCCATTTCTTTCGAAGGCGACATATTGTGCAGTTTTATGTAGATTTCTGGCTCGGGAATAGTACCCTAACCCCTGCCAAAGTTTCAAAACTCTCTCTTCTGTCGCATTTGCAAGATCAAAAACAGTTGGAAAAGCTTCTGTAAAAGCAAAAAAATAAGACATTACCTGTACAACTCGCGTCTGTTGAAGCATAATTTCTGACAGCCAAATATGATACGGATCCTGGGTATTTCTCCATGGTAAATCTCTCTTATTCTTCAAATACCATTGGATTAATAAGTTAGTGAAATTCATATTTAAAAATTAATTGACAAACATAAAAGTTTATGTTATTAAATTTTAATCATTTATGATATAATTATTCTTTTTTAAATTCATATATTTGCCTGCTCAAAAAAATTCACATCATTATAAATAAGAAAGAAAATGACGAAAGCAGATATCGTAGCAAAAATTTCCGAAAAACTAGGTCTGGAAAAAGGAGACGTTCAAGCAACAGTTGAGTCTTTTATGGAAGAAGTTAAAAATTCTTTAGAAACTGGCGACAATGTTTATTTAAGAGGCTTCGGTAGTTTTATCATTAAAACTAGAGCTGAAAAAACTGGTAGAAATATTTCAAAAAATACTACTATTAAAATCCCTGCTCATAACATTCCGGCATTTAAACCTGCCAAAGTGTTTGTAGAAGGTGTGAAAACGAATACAGAAATAAAAGTAAACTAATTTATTAATCACAAAACCAATAAGTTATGCCAAGTGGTAAAAAAAGAAAAAGACATAAAGTAGCTACTCACAAACGTAAAAAGAGAGCAAGAGCTAACCGTCATAAAAAGAAAAAGTAGTTTAAAACTACTTTTTCTTTTTTTTAAAAAGTTCTTTGAAATCGAAATAATATCATTACTATTTAGAATAGTAAATTATTTCTCCGGGTACTACTATACCTGTAAAATATTGTTTAATCCATCTATTCGTTATGGACGAATGGATAAAAATTTGCAGCGTGAATAAAGAATTAATCATCAGATCTAGTTCAGAAGCAGTAGATTTTGCCTTATTAAAAGATGGAAAACTAATCGAATTACATAAGCAAGAAGAAAAAAGCAACTTCCAAGTTGGTGATATTTTTATTGCCAAGATAAGAAAGCCGGTTGCCGGACTTAATGCTGCTTTTGTAAATGTAGGCTTTGAAAAAGATGCCTTTTTACATTATCATGATTTAGGACCCAATCTAGCTTCTTCAATGAAATTCGTTAAACTTGTAAGCGCAGGTAAAATAAAAGATTTCTCCCTAAAAAACTTTCCTTTTGAAAAGGAGATAGACAAAGACGGAACTGTTACTGATGTAATAAATGCCAACCAGTCTATTTTAGTACAGGTCGTCAAGGAACCTATTTCTACTAAAGGCCCGAGGATAAGCTCAGAGCTATCCCTTGCAGGTAGATATATTGTTTTAGTTCCTTTTTCCGACAGAGTATCTATTTCTCAAAAAATAGAGTCTAAAGAAGAAAAAGAACGTCTTAAACGATTGGTACAATCCATTAAACCAAAAGGATTTGGTGTTATTGTTCGCACAGTAGCAGAAGGCAAAAAAGTAGCCGAACTAGACAGAGATTTACAAAATTTGCTTGACCGTTGGTCAGCAATGTGTAGAAAACTACCAACAGCACATCATCCATCAAAAGTTCTAGGAGAACTCAACAGAGCTTCCTCCATACTTAGAGATGTATTTAATGATACCTTCAGTGGGATTCA
Source organism: Flavobacterium sp. AK-301 (assembly GCF_058310215.1). Taxonomy (NCBI): domain Bacteria; kingdom Pseudomonadati; phylum Bacteroidota; class Flavobacteriia; order Flavobacteriales; family Flavobacteriaceae; genus Flavobacterium; species Flavobacterium sp. AK-301. The sequence continues at coordinate 369,289 of NZ_JBZEES010000003.1, read as the reverse complement.
TATAGATGATGAAGAGCTGTATTATCAGACAAAGGACTATTTGCAAGAAATAGCGCCTTCAAAAGAATCAATTGTTAAGTTTTACCAATCGAACAACTTACCTATTTTTGAGAAATATAATATAGAAAGACAAATCAAAACTTCATTCGGAAAAACAGTATCAATGAGTAAAGGTGCATACCTTATCATTGAACATACAGAAGCACTACACGTTATTGACGTAAATAGTGGAAATCGCTCTAATAAAGCACAAAATCAAGAAGACACTGCCTTAGAAGTAAATCTGATTGCCGCCGCCGAAATTGCAAGGCAACTGCGATTAAGAGATATGGGCGGTATAATCGTAGTTGATTTTATTGATATGTCAAATCCCGAGAACAGAAGGGTTTTATATGATTTTCTGAAAGAGGAAATGAGCGATGACAAAGCAAAGCATAAAATCTTGCCTCCTAGTAAGTTTGGATTAATTCAAATTACCAGACAAAGAGTAAGACCAGAAGTTAATATCAAAACAAGAGAGGAAGACCCTAACAATGATAAAGGGGAAATTGAAGCTCCTATCTTAATTATTGATAGAATTGCTTCTGACTTAGAAAGAATTAAAAAAAGTCATAAAAAAATTGTACTTGATGTACATCCGTTTGTGGCTGCATACCTTACAAAAGGTTTTCCATCATTACGTTCAAAATGGTTTTTTGAACATAAAAAATGGGTGAAAATTATACCTCGTGACGCTTACACGTATCTGGAATATCACTTCTTTGATAAAGAAGGAAATATTATCAGAGTAGATTAAAAAAAAACGCTTGTCGAAAGACAGGCGTTTTTTTTATGCTTTTTTTATAAACAGTCAACTTACCAATAACCTAAGAATTTCCACCACAATCCACCAATGAAAATCCAAATCACTAAATTAACTACGCTTAATACAAATCCTGTTTTCCACCATTCACCCAGAGTAGTATAACCTGACCCAAAAACAATTGGTGCTGTTCCTGTTCCATAATGTGTTAATGACATCATTAATGATGATGCAAAAGCTAAAATCAGTCCTAAAAGTACAGGTGGTGCTCCTAATCCTATACCTGCTGCAAAAAATGCTGCAAACATAGCGGTGACATGGGCGGTGGTACTGGCAAAAAGGTAATGTGAGTATAAATAAATTATAGTAAGTAAGACTGTTCCTCCAACCCAGCTCATACCCAGATGGGAAATACCGGAACCTACCGTCTGAGATAACCAGTCAACTAATCCGAGTTTGCCTAAAAAACCTGCCATCATAACTAACGCAGCAAACCAAACTACAGTATCCCAGGTTCCTTTTTGTTTTAATAAATCATCCCAGCTTAATACACCACTAGTTAATAGAATAGAAAGTCCGATTAATGCCACAACCGTTGGATCTATTGTCCATGAATCTCCAAATAGTAAAGCGGGAACACCTGCCCATAGAACTAGTAATAATACAAAAACGCCTAAAGTAATCTTCTCAGGTAATGTTATCGCTCCTAATTCCTTAAGTTTATCCTGAGCAAACTGTGGAGCATCAGGAGTGTGCTTAATTTTTGGCGGATACAGTAAATAAACAATCAGTGGCATTACAATTAAAGATATTATTCCTGGTATCATAGCAGCAATTGCCCACATTGACCATGTTAATTTAACTGCTGAATTGGTTCCTTCGGATACTAATTTGACAATTAAAGGATTTGGCGCTGTGGCCGTAATAAACATTGCAGAAGTTATGGGATTAATATTATAATTTACTAATGCCAGATAACGTCCTATTTTGTCAGAAGTCCCTTCTTCAGGTTTAGAATCAAAACTATTAGCAATTGATTTCATAATGGGATGGATAATCCCTCCTCCTCTGGCGGTATTACTAGGTGTAACAGGAGCTAAAGATGTTTCTGCTAACGTTAATGCATACGCTATTCCTAATGTTTTTTTACCAAAAAGAGAAATACAATAATACCCGATACGTGCCCCTAACCCTGTTTTATTCAAACTGAGTGAAATCATAATGGAAAAACCGATCAGCCAAATTAACGGATTGGAAAAACCGCTAAGAGCATCGCCAAGAGCTGCTGTCGGATTATCCGGATTAGTCACACCTGTTAAAGCCACTAATGCAATAGCGACAATTGAAATAGCTCCTATCGGCATTGCTTTGCCAATAATAGCGACTATAGTACCTATAAATAAGGCAAGTAAATGCCACGCATTTGGCGTTACACTTTCCGGTACAGGAATAACAAACCAAATCAATACTGTTATCGCAACGGCTAATAAAGAAGGTAATGGTTTTAGAGGAGTTAATTTATACATAATATATTTTTTGATATTTTTTTCTTGATATACTATAATCCTAATCTCAATTATGAACGGATAAATTATCAGATGAATCTTTTATTTTGAAATCTACAAAACCATTTTAATAACTTTATATTAATTACAATACCTGTAAAACCTTATAAAAGGAAAGTAAGTTTTCCTTTTTTACTGATACTATGCACTTTCTCAGATTACAAAAAATCTTCTGTTTTACAAAACAAGATGTATTAATTTACAACAAAAAACCTATGTTTTACCATAAATAATAAAAGTAAAATCAATACATAAAAATATTTAACAAATAACTGAAAAAAAAATGTAATATCTATTTTATTCTTTCTCTTTTGGATAAATATTATTCCGACATAATCAGAATAAAAAGAGTTTCAATGACTATACTTTTATAAACTTTAACTATATTTAAGACTTATAACTAATCGAAAATGGCAGTGTTTTTAAACAATCCTGAAGAATGGCAACGTCTTGACTGGTTCATACTTCAAAATGGCTGGGTAAATTTATACCGAAAACCAAAAATTCTGAATAATGACGTGAAGTGGTTTAAAAATGAAGGTTATTCTGTTATTGATTTTGACTGTAAAACCTGGATAAACTCCGCGGAAATGTACTGTCAATTAAAGGAGCAATTTAATTTTCCCGATTATTTCGGGAACAATTTTGACGCTCTTAACGACTCTCTTTCTGATATAGAGATTTCAGAGCCCGGGCTACTCATTGTTTTTCGTCATTTGGACACTTTGGATAAAAAGACAGGTTCTATTTTACTGAATCTGTTTTCTGATGTAGGAAGACGGCATCTTTTGTTTGGAAAAAGATTAATTGTATTATCTCAGGTCGATAATCCTGATTTTCAATCTGATCCTGTTGGTTCAATTCCTCTACTCTGGAACAACAAAGAAGTATTACTGTCTGACAGAAAAGCAGATCATTAAAAACCATTCAAGCTTTTGAAATCACAGGAAAGACAGATGTTATAATGAACTTCAAAAAAATTATAGTCGCAAAGGTTCGAAGGCATAAAAACAATCAACTATATTCAAAATTGCTTTGTAATTTTACATCTCTGCAAGTAATTATTCTTTTGTCATAAATCGGGTTTAATTACAAACTATACCCATCCGGATATGACATCAATTAGTCTTTTATAACCTCTATTTTCCTTTTTATCTCATTTCCGAACTCATCCGTCACTGTGATATAATAAATCCCTGTTTTCACTTCTAAAGGCATTTCATGAAATGTCTGGGTAGACCCGATAAAGGTATCATTGATATACCAGAACAAATTAATATCGGGTTGTGAATGGGCTACTTTTAAAACGACAGACTGTGTTTTACTTTCAAAATCTTTTGTCAGATATATTTTCCCGTTCTCTTTTGGATAAATAAAATCCATTGAACCGATCGTTGTTCCAACGCAATCTGAGCGGAAAAGTGGCAATGTTCTGTATTCAACGTGTTTCTTTTTATAATACCATTCCATTACCGGAGGTAAAACAAACCATGATCTGATTACCATATTTTCAACATTTTCACAACTGCTGTTTACTCTGAACTGTTCTGTTTTATCTAAATGGATCAATTTATGATAAGGACAGGCATCTGTTCTTTTTCCATTCACGGGAATAAGCTGTTTGATTTTAGGACAATTTTCCTGAGCCAGATAACCACTTAACCGACAAACCTCCGCTTCTTCGAGATCATTTAAAGGTGTCTCAAACCATCTGGAACGAGGTAAAAGATTAAAGACATCAAACAAAACCGGAGCTGCACTGCTGACCCCTGTAAGAGACGGCCTCCCTTCTCCTGTTGCATTCCCGATCCAGACTCCTACTACATAATCTTTTGTTGTTCCGATTGCCCAAGCATCCCTATTTCCAAAACTGGTTCCTGTCTTCCAAGCAACTTCTAATGAGGAATCATAAAACTGCCAGGCTTCGTCTCCTTCGGGTCTGTTTACTTGTTTCATGGCGTTGTAGGTCAGCCAAACGGAACCTGCTCCTAAAATATTTTTCTGAAAAGAATCTTTTCCAAAATCTGCTTTTTTATCATGTAGCAGGTTTAATTCAGAAAATTCTTTTGTACGATATTTTCCTGAACTGATAGTATAATAATTCAGTGTACCTGAAAGATTTGCATACGTACGGCATAAATCCCACAAATTAGATTCTGCTCCGCCTAAGATCAACGATAACCCGTAATGATTTGGATGTTTTGATATGTTTTTTAATTTGAACTTCTGCAATTGCTCATAAAAACGATATACTCCATATTCCTGTAACATTAATACAGACGGAATATTCAGAGATCGTGATAAAGCTCTGTGTGCGGGTACGGCTCCGTCATAAGTCAGATTAAAATTTTGTGGGGTATAACCTGATATCTGAGTAGGAATATCTGCAACAAGGGTATTAGGCAACAACTCTCCATCATCCAGCATACCTGCATATAAAAATGGTTTCAGGATGCTGCCTGTACTTCTGGGTGCGGAAATAATATCAACATCTTTCTGATGTGCTGCATCTGTTGGGGAATTACCTACATAGGCAATCACATTCCTCGTTTTAACATCAATTACCAAAACAGCAAGATTATAGACCTCATTCTGTCTGTACTGATTATAATATTGTTGTGCTATCTGATTGACTCTGTTCTGAAGATGGAAATCAATTGTTGTTGTGATCCGTTCTCCTTCATGATTTTTAGATAATCGGTCTAATAAATGTGGTGCTATCTGCGGTAATGCAAAAGGCTTCTGAGGTAGAGGTTCTTCAAGGGATAATTCGTAAGTAATCTGATCGATTATCTTTTCCTGATATAATTTTTCGAGCAATTTATTTCGCTTACTGAGTAATATCTGCTGGTTTTTTCCGGGATATATTAAACTCGGCGCATTGGGTAAGACAGCTAAAGTAGCAGTTTCGGCCCATGATAACTGTTCGGGTTTTACACCAAAATAACGCCATGATGCCATTTCCAGCCCCACAACGTTTCCTCCATACGGAGCATGTGCTGCATATAATTCGATTATCTTTTCTTTTGAATACCTGAATTCTAATCGGGTAGCAAGTATGACTTCTATTATTTTTTCAAAATAGGTTCTATTCTTTCCGTTTCGGGATAAACGGATTACCTGCTGGGTAAGGGTACTTCCTCCTCTAACTATTTTATTTGCCTTATTATTCTGCCTGAACGCATTAAACATTGCAATGGGATTAAAACCGGGATGTCTGTAGAAATACTGATCTTCAAAAAGAACGATACATTCTTTGAATTTTTCAGGAACGGTATCTTGTTCCGGAAATCGCCATTGTCCGTCACGAGCAATTTTTGCCGCAAGTAATTCTCCTTTTCTTCCTTCTATAACGGTCACATAGGAGTTATCAAACAAAACCTGTGGTAAAGAAAAATAATACAGTATCAAAAGGATACAACCCAAGCTACTTTTGATCTTATTTCTTTTTATCCAATGAATGATATGTTGAAAAAATACTTTTATTTTATTTTTCAAAGGGTATACAAATTATTTTGTTTTATATCCCCTAACAGGTTTCCAAAACCTGTTAGGTATCTATATTTTAATACATCCAAATGATTTTTAAAAAGCCTTTTTAAGGTTTAAACATAATAAAACTTAAAGATTTCTTTTTTAAAAACAGATACTCCAATACATGATTTTAAAATCACATTTTCTTTTGTAAAATAGAATATTTCAATACATTAACCTTTTATAATCATAATGAATAACTATACCTAACAGGTTTTGGAAACCTGTTAGGATAAACGCACCCGTATTCTAAATTATCAAAAAGAGTAAAACTACTCCTTCAATCAAAAACCCAGACGATCAATTATATTATTATTTTTTATATTTTATATCCTAACAGGTTTCCAAAACCTGTTAGGTATCATCTTTAGGATAAAATAATATTAATTTATTGATCAAATGTATTGATATCGGCGATAATTCCTTCATGTTTTATTTTATTTTCATCATGATGCAATATAAAATTCTCTTTGTCTCCAAAAAGCCCTAGGATGTATTCTCTCTCAATAGCAGAATCTTTATCGGATAAATAGGAATGATAGGATGAATGAGGATGTTTTTTTAAATCATCTGAAAATTTATGTTTTACAGGATTCATATGTATATAAACAACCAACTGCTTTAAATAGTTTTCATCGTCAATTCTGATTCTGTTAAGATGCTCCTGAAATAAACTTCCCGACCTGTTATAGGCTTTATTAATACTTTTACTATAAGCATTAAATAAATGAGAAAAAGATAAATATATTTTCTCTCTTACTTTTTCAGGTAATTCATCTTCTTCTTTGATTCTTACTAATAAATGAAAATGATTTTTAAGCAGACAATAAGTATAAACATCTGCAACAGGTAAAATATATATTTTTAAGAGTTGAAGGAAATAGGCATAATTTCTTTCTTCAATAAAAATATTTTCTTTGTTATTTCCTCTATTATAAATATGATAGTAATATCCTACTTCAAAAATTTCTTTTTTCATTTCTCTTTGTATTTTTGAAGAAACAAGTCTGCCAGACCTAAAGATCCGGCAAACTATACATTTACATCTTAAATTACTTTATTCTTTAATAACCTTTACCCATTCTCCTTTTGTTCTTACCATGTAGGAGTTATTATACATCGCTTCGCATTGTACACCCGGCAGATAGTAATCGCCTAAATAAGACGCATTAAGCAATATTCTGAATGTTCTTGTTTCATTTCCTCTTAATCCGAAATAGAAATAGGTACGATCATCGCGAATATCAATATAATCTGCTTTGTTATTTCCAAAGCTACCGTAATCTGTAAATCTCATATTTACGATCTCCCAGCCTGAAGGTATGATTTGAGTTAAAGCAACATTCTCTACATAATCTACTGTAGTATTTCTTATGGTTACCTCAGCTACAAATTCAGTTCCTTGTGTCAGGGTCTTCGTATTAATGATATTTCCTTTTCTGTCTTTAAATACTATTGCTGCATTTAAGTTTTTGGCAACGGTATGTTCTTCTCCAACGGGTAAAATTCCGCTGTTGAGTACTTTAACATAGATAGTATTGTCTTTATTATTCTTAAGAGTTATACTATTTGCACCTTGTTTAACGACTAAACTTCTGTCACTAAAGGTTTTTGTTGTTTTAACTGTCTCCGTTTTTCCGGCAAATGTGTAGGCTATATCGATTCCTTTTCCGCCGTTTACTGCTGCAAATTTAGACATTGCAAATAAACAGTAAGCGCTGGTCTGTGTACTCATCCAGTTTCCGTTGGAAAGGTCTTTTGCTATTTTATTTGCTTCTGCCAGTGCTTTTTCTTTTTGTCCCAGAAGAACTAATGTTTCTAATACCATCGCTCGGTTTCTTGCATTTGAACCGTAGTAATAGTATTGGTATCTGCTGTTCTCTACATCTATTTTACTTTGATTCAGTAAATTCAGACCGGCTGTTTTTTGTCCTGCAAGAGCATAGGCTGCTGCTAATCTCAGTTTACTTTCGTTAGAGATACCAACGGTTTCTCTTAATCGGTTCATTGAGGAAAGATCAGGAGAACCGGCTAAGGCTAAAGTATATAAACGATATGCCTGAGCAAAATCGTTACCATATTGTGCTATATATCGCCATTGTTTTGCTTCTTGTTGTTGATACTGTATCCATTTATTTTTGAAGCCAACTGGTAGCACATATCCTTTTTTCTCTGCTTCTAAATAGAAATGTCCCACATAGGATGTTCCCCAGTCGTTGGCTGTGGTATTTCCAGGCCAGTAACTAAATCCACCGCCTGTTAACTGATAACTTGCCAGCTTTTGGATTCCTGCTGTTACATTCCTCTGAATATCCTGTTTGCGTTTTGCGTCTATTTCAATAATATCATTTAGATATAACTGAGGAAATACACCGGATGTAACCTGCTCAAGGCATCCGTGAGGATACTGTATCAGATAATCCAGGCGCTTATTAAAGTCAATGGAAGGGAATGAGGATACTTCAAGGTTTCCTTTATTGCTTCCTTTTACTCCGAATGTTTCCCATGAAATGGTCTTAGTCTGATTGGGTTCCAGTACGATTTCTTTATAATCATAGCTTATAGGATTCGGATTGACCACATCTATTTCAACTTCAAAAGAGGCTCTCTCTTTTCCTGATGTTGCGATTACTTCTACTTTGCCTATTCCTATCAGATCACCTACTTCTAAATCAAAATAAGCCATTTTTTCATCGGGCTGCGCAAAGGAAAGCTGTTGGCTTGTACTTCCTACTACTTTCAGACCGTTATTCGTCTTGATCTGTAATGAAACGTTTTTAACCTGTTTTTCCATTGCAAAAATGGTTACGGGAATGGTTACTTTTTCTGATGGAGAAATCTTTCTCGGTAATGACGCCAGAACCATCAGCGGATTTCTTACCGGAGTGGTTTTTTCTGCACTACCATAAGCACTTATTTTTGGATCTCCTGCAACAATCATTGTTCTTACTGAACCAACATATTTAGGTATTTTAATTTTATGTGTCTGACTTTTATTTTTATCCAAAACGAAAGGTCCCAGGTAAACTACAACGGGTTTAAATCGGTTTGCTTTTTTAGCCTGACCTCCGCCCAAATCTTCATCTCCTCCAATACTGAATATTTGGTTTATTTTTCCTCCGTAAGCTCCGATCACATCATCGTATACATCCCAGGTTTTTACGCCTAGTGCTTCTCGGGAATAGAATCCGTTCCATGCGTTTGGTGTTTTAAATCGGGTCAGATCTAGTAAACCATCATCAACAATAGCAATTGTATAGGTCATCGGTTTACCTGTTTTTTCTTTAACATTGATATTTACAGTCTGCTCAGGACGCAATACTTCCGGCATTGTAATTACAGGTTCTAAAATGGTCTGTTTGTCTTCTACTTCTATTGGCAGAATTCCATACATTCTGATAGGGGAATCGTTTAATGTTGAGGCATGTGGTTGTAATAATGTGATATAGAAATATACATTAGGTGCCATTTTTGAAGTAATCGGTACTTCAACCTGAGTTTCTCCTTTTTTAGTGGTTACCGACAGTGTTTCAACAACATGTGTTCCGTTCTCGACGGAAATCAACGCTCTGCTTCCTCCGCTTGAAGGAAAAGATATTTTTGCTTTTTCTCCTACGTTATATTTTGTTTTATCGGTTGTGAAAACCAACATATTTGCTGTTCCGGAATCGTTACTTTTTGTTTTTCCGGACCAGATAGGCCAGTCAATTACCACGGTCTTACCTGTGGCATGTCCTCCGTTAGGATCGGAAACCCGGATCAGATATCTTCCCCAGTCACTTTCTGAAACCTGAAACTGAACGCTTCCTTTACCGGATGTATCTGTATTGATCTTATAGGCTTTATAAGGAACGACTGTACTGGATGAATTATAATTGGATAAATTATTATTGGAGGCATCCCACCACCAACTCCAGGATACTTTATATACTTTTACTTCTAAGTTCTTAACGGATTTAGGTTTTCCATTTTCATCTACTGAAATAATATCAAAACGATTCATTTTTCCTGTTTCAAGCATTCCGTATTTATTAGGTTCAGGTGATTTAACCCCGATATAAGTCAAATACGGTGAATAGGTTGCGGTAATTACATCTGTACTGAAATCTCCTCCATTCTCATATGCTTTTGTAATGAAGGCTACTTTTAACATTCCGGGAGCTTGTCCATTTATTCTCGGATCAATACTTACGGATGTTTTTCCTTCATTATCTACTTTACCTGAAAAAACATTTACTTCTTCAGTACTGAACTGTCTTGTCGGATCATCGAAATCATATTTATCATATCCTTTGAAAGTGGTTCTCTGTTGTGTGAACTTCGCCTGCATTTCTACTTTCAGATCTCGTGCAACGGCTCCATGCAACCACGCAACTTCTAATTGTGCTGTATTTTTAGAAGAAGATAACACTTTACCGTTAAAACCGTTTTTGATTTTTAATCGGTTGGGTTTAATAGTCTCGATTTTTATACTCTTATAAAATTTTGCTCCTCCTACGCTTACTACGGCTTCCCAGTTACCTGTTGGTGCATTATCATCAGTCGTTACAACAAATTTATAATGATTCTGGTCATTGTGTTTCTGTACCAGTTCTTTTACCAGTTTCCCGTTTGGATCGGATAATCTCAGTTTTACGGGATGTGTTTTTGGTAATTTGCTGGCAATATCATTTAACATGAAAGACAGATACAATGTATCTCCAGGTCTCCATACTCCTCTTTCGCCATATAAATACCCTTTTAATCCTTTCTGAAGCTGATTTCCTGAAACATCAAAGTTACTTACGGACTGAGACAGTCCTTCGTCTAACTTGATATAAGTGCTGTTTTTATCTTTTGTTACGATCGCAAAGAATGCTTTTTTCTCCAGATCACAGGAAACGGTTCCTTCCTGACCGGTTGTAAAACTTGCTATTTTTTGTTGCTGATAGGTATACAGATCAATTGAAGCTCCCTGAACAGGATTGGTTGTAATAATATCATTTACTGCAAAAAAATAAGAATTTCCTTGTCCTTTTTTAGCAATAACACCTAAATCAGAAGCAAGAATATTTGTTGCTATTTTAGTGTTGTTTTTTTCATAATAATAGGTATTATGACATGGGTTTTTTCTTTCTCTCCAGTCATAATCATCATAGTAATGGTAACCTTCTTCATAATAGTCTCCTTCTTCATAATAACTATCTCCACTACTGTCACCACTGAATTCACTATCCTCTTCATCTTCTGTTTCTGTTATCGGATCTTCTGTTGTTGCATCAATATCACATTTATATAAGGAATAGGCTTTTTTAAAGGATAATTCCACTCTGTAGATCGCACCGGGCTCCGGTTTTATAATATCTGCCAGATCAATGGCGTAAGCATTCCATTTGCTGTAATTGGCTAATTTATTCTGAACGAGCTGTAATGTTGTTTTTTTAATCGGTAAACCTACTTTTCTCAGATTATAACTACCATTCAGGATATTATCCTGTAAAAACTGAAGGATATTATTCTGATATATTTTATAAATTTTTATATCAACTGCTTTAAGGTTAGCTGCTTCAAAATTTACTTTCAAATTGCTTGAGCTTGGTAATATCGTACCATTTTTCAGGAATTTTATTCCCGGTTTTATTTGCTCAAAGGATACTTTTTCCTTGTAGGTTTCTCTTAATTTAAATCCATCTATACTTTCTATTCCCTGAAAAACCTCTACTAATAATTCTCCTTTCAGAGGCTCTTCAAAAAAGACTTTCAATAAGTTTCCTTCTGTACTGTATTTTAAGTTCTTCGCTTGTTCAATAGCTACTAATCCTTTAAAATTTTGTCCCTTTTTAACCGGATCGGAAAAATTAATTACCAGAGACTGATTTCCGTTATCTACTACCTCAACATTTACAACTTTAAAATTGTTTTTTCCGGGAACCTCATAGTCTGTTGTTCCTTTCTGATCTATATCGAAAGGTTTTCCATTCCACTCTATTTGTATTTTGCTATCTTCTATTGTACGCTGAATACTGTCAATAATAAAATTGAATTCTGTTGCCGAAGTAATCTGAGCATCAAACTTTAGAGGTAGTGTTTTTCCGTTCTGTTTTACAGTAACCAGCTTTTTAGCAGTTGCAATATCAACAATATCACTTGTTTTTATCTCTGCATTCAGATAAAGCCAGTCTCTGTTATAGGATTGTAAATCCTGTGTAACAATAACAAAATCCTGTTTGATCGTTTTTACTGTAAAATTAAATTCAGATAATCCTTTTTTTGTTTCTATCAATTTAGAAAGCTTTAAGGTTACCTGATACTCTGTATCTTGTTTTAATTTCTCTTCAGGCTGAAAAGATATGGTATTATTAGAAAGAGCTACTACTTTTCCTTTAATACCCGGACTAATGGAAAATAAATTTTTATCTAACTCCTCATTTACTTTCCAGTCATTATTATAAAAAGCCAAAGCAACTCGTATATCTGCTTTAGAAGAAATTATTCCGGAAGTAAAACTGGAAATATAATCTTTATATAATGAGACATCAGAATTAAAGTCCGCAGCGGATTTTTTATTTCCACAGGATTGAATAATTAAGAAAACAAAGACTAATTGTAGTAGTTTTTTTACTTTCATTATTTTGGGTATTTTAAGATGACACAAGAAAATTTTAAAACTATAATTTATTAAATCTTTACGAAAGTAGATTTAATAAACTATTTTTAATTTAGCCACTAAATATAATATATTTTCAGAAATTAATTACAAAATTCTATATATTCTTATTCTGTCTTTTTTATCTTGTAATTACCCAAAAACAAAGTAAACAATTGTCATGAATTAACAAATTACCAACTCTTATTACAGTATTAATTATAATTTAACCGCATCACTTTCTTGACTTCTTAAAAAATACAACCTATAACTGTAAAAATTTAGTTCATATTAATCATTAGAAGATATAGTCTTCTACCGGTTTTTTAAAATTCTACTATTTTACTAACAGATATTTCTTGTAATATCTTTTTTAATTCTCCAGACAGCATATCTTTTTTAGTAAAATTAATTATTTCGTAACAAAATATTATTATTTTTGAATATTTTATAACATAAACAATATTCTGTTTAATTATATTTGTGTAGACTAAGAGATAACTAGGATTATTCTATTTAAAACATCAATAACATGTGAGAGGAGTTACATATTTTCTATCAAAAAAACATTAATACTATATAAATCATTTAAGAGTACTTACTATAAAGAATCTGCTTATGAAAACACGTTGGATCCTTCCGTTTAGCATTATTTTTATTATCAGTACACTGGGATTGTTCTTTCCTGAGAACAGTAATCTTTTTACAAAAAAAGATCCCAATATCAATTCAGCAGATGTTGCCTGGATGATTACTGCAGCTCTTCTGGTTCTGTTAATGACTCCCGGAATTTCCTTTTTTTATGGAGGAATGGTACGACCAAAAAATGTGATCTCTACTATGTTACAAAGCTTTATTGCTATGGGGGTAATCAGTATTCTCTGGGTTGTTATAGGGTTCAGCCTTACTTTTGGAGATGATATTGGAGGGATAATAGGCGATCCGAGAACGTTTTTTATGTTTAAAGATGTTGGTGTCAGTACTCATGCTCTGTTAGCTCCGACTATTCCTCTTGCCTTATTCGCTCTGTTCCAGATGAAATTCGCTATTCTGACGCCGGCACTGATTACGGGTTCTTTTGCGGAAAGAGTACGCTTTTCTTCTTATATTATTTTCATGATATTATTCACTTTTATTGTATATATCCCTTTAGCTCATTGTACCTGGCATCCTGACGGACTTTTTAAAAAAATGGGAGTACTTGATTTTGCGGGAGGCATTGTTGTACATGCTTCTTCGGGAGTTGCGGCGCTTGCCGGAGCACTGTTTTTAGGCAGAAGAAAGGAAATAAAACATCGTCCTGCTAATATTCCTTTTGTACTATTGGGAACGGCTCTGTTATGGATCGGCTGGTTTGGATTTAATGCGGGTTCTGCTCTTGCTGCGGACGGAGTTGCTGTAAAAGCGTTTTTAAACACCAATACGGCTTCTGCTGTTGCCATGCTTACCTGGTTGTTTTTTGACGGTTTGAGAGGGCACAAAATGTCGGCAATGGGTGCTGCTGTCGGAGCTGTTGCGGGCTTGGTAGGTATTACGCCTTCTGCCGGTTATGTTACCATAGGCGAAAGTATGTTCATTGGGTTTATCACGGCAATAGTCTGTAATATCGCGGTACACCGGAAAAACAAATCCTCTCTGGATGATACACTGGATGTATTTCCTGTACACGGTGTTGGAGGTATTCTGGGAACCATTCTGACCGGAATCTTTGTAAAGGGACTTCTGGACGGGGAATATACTATCTTTTTCAACCACATTCTGGCTATAACGCTTGTAATACTTTATTCTTTTATAATGTCTTATGGTCTTTACTGGATAACGGATAAAATATTTAAAATGAGGGTTTCTGAAAAAAGTGAACGTATGGGTCTTGACAGAAGTCAGCATGATGAAGTGTATGGTTCTGATACTGATGATTGATTCTGTTTTAAAATTTAAACAGAATCCTGATCTAGTATTTTTTTCTTTTATCGGTAAAAAAACGTTTCATAATCTCTGCGGTTTCCTTTTCCATTACACCCTGAACAACTTGTGTTTTGGGATGTACTTGTGTTCCCATTGTTATGAATCCTCTCTGTTCATCGCGCGCTCCGAAAACGATCCTTGAAACCTGACTCCAGTATAATGCTCCTGCACACATCTGACAGGGTTCGAGGGTAACGTATAGGGTACAGTCTTTAAGATATTTCCCTCCCAGATAATTTGCTGCTGCGGTTATTGCCTGCATTTCGGCATGTGCTGTAACATCGTTCAGCGTTTCTGTCAGATTATGGGCTCTGGCAATAACGATATTATTTACTACCACAACGGCTCCTACAGGTATTTCTCCTCTTTCAAAAGCAGTCTCTGCCTCGTGCAGGGCTTTTTTCATAAAGTAAGTATCATCAAAAATGTTTTCCATAGTTACAAAAATACAATATCAACTCGTACATTTGTTCTATGTCTGAAAAAGTATTGCCACATATTAAAAATCCATTTGATCTGAGAAAACTGAAAGAATCTCAGTTACCTCAGCTTGCTGCTGAACTGCGTGAATTTATTATTGATATTGTCTCTGTTAAGGAAGGACATTTAGGCGCGAGTCTGGGAGTGGTGGAACTGACAATAGCTTTACATTATGTTTTCAATACTCCGGAAGACTTGCTGGTATGGGATGTTGGACATCAGGCATATGGGCATAAGATTCTGACGGAAAGGGCTTCTGTTTTTGATACGAACCGACAAATGGGAGGTATCAGTGGTTTTCCAAAACGAAGTGAGAGTATTTATGATACTTTTGGAGTGGGACATTCTTCTACTTCTATTTCGGCAGCTCTGGGAATGGCTATTGCTTCTAATTTAAAGGGGAATTATGATAAACAGCACATCGCAGTTATCGGGGATGCATCGATTGCATCGGGAATGGCTTTTGAGGGACTGAATCATGCGGGGGTTACGGATGCTAATTTATTAGTAATCTTAAATGATAATGCTATCGGGATTGATCCGAGTGTGGGTGCGCTGAAAAATTATCTGACGGCTGTAAAGGAGGGTAAAAACCCACGTCAGAACAACATGATAAAATCACTTAACTTTAACTATTCGGGACCGATTGACGGGAATGATATTTTTGCTGTAATCAGGGAACTGAAACGATTAAAGAATAAAAAAGGTCCTAAGTTCCTTCATCTTATTACTACGAAAGGAAAAGGGTTGCAACAGGCGGAGGAGGACCAGGTAAAGTATCATGCTCCGGGTAAGTTTGATAAAATTACGGGTGAGATTCTTCCAAAATCGGAAGAAAATCTGCCTCCTAAGTATCAGGACGTTTTTGGACTGACACTGGTTGAGTTAGCGGAAAAAAATGAAAAAATAATAGGTATTACGCCTGCAATGCCTTCGGGAAGTTCTCTTAAGTTTATGATGGATGTGTTTCCGAAACGGGCTTTTGATGTAGGAATTGCGGAACAGCACGCTGTTACTCTTTCTGCGGGAATGGCAACGCAGGGAATGATCGTATACTGTAATATTTACTCTACTTTTCTGCAAAGGGCTTATGATCAGGTGATACATGATGTTGCGCTGCAAAAACTGCCTGTTATCTTTTGTCTGGACAGAGCGGGACTGGTTGGAGAGGATGGAGCTACACACCACGGTGTGTTTGATCTGGCGTATTTACGTTGTATCCCCAATATCATCATCTATGCGCCACTGAATGAAATAGATTTAAGAAATATTCTATATACTGCTCAGTTAGGATTAGAGCTTCCTATCGCTATTCGATATCCAAGAGGTCGTGGAGTAACTATAAACTGGCAGCAACCTTTTATAAAAATCGAGATCGGTAAGGGTTATTGCCTGAAAAAAGGCTCTAAGACGGCTGTTTTATCGAACGGAACTATTGGAAATAATGTAATGAAAGCTTTGGATCATCTGAAAAACAATACTATAGGACATTATGATTTTCCGTTTGTAAAGCCTCTGGACGAATCGTTATTATACACTATTTTTAATTCGTTCGAAACAGTGGTAACGATAGAGGACGGCACGATTAAGGGTGGTTTTGGGAGTGCTGTAACGGAGTTTGCTACTGCAAATGGTTATACTAATAAAATAATCACTCTGGGGATTCCTGATGAATTTATTGAGCATGGAACGGTTGATAACCTACAAGAATACTGCAATATAGATGTTAAAAGTCTCGAAGATATTTTTTCTTCTCTATAATTTTTAGACTTTTGCTCTCTTTAATCTATACCACTTTTTACGCTTATGAAATTGTTCTCATTTTATATTGGATTATTTTTAGTATTAATCTCTCAAATCTCTTATTCTCAAATCATTGTTAAGGCTCCTGATTCGGATACAATAAGTAACTGGAAAAACAAAAATGAGGTGGGCTTTGACCTGAGTGAAATTGCTCTTGTTAACTGGAGCGTGGGTGGTAATAGTTCTGTATCGGGTTTACTGAAAGGGAAATTCTCCAGAAAGTATGAAAAAGAAAATATGACCTGGAACAATGAATTGCTTATCCGATACGGAATTAATAAACAGGATGGACGGGAACTGAGAAAAACGGATGATGCACTTCAGGTAAATTCTACTTTTGGTTACAGAAATGATACTTTATCAAAATGGTATCATAGTGCTAAATTCAATTTCAACACACAGTTCACTAATGGTTATGCTTATCCTAACACAGATCTGGCAATATCAAAATTATTTGCTCCTGCTTATGTATTCTTAGGGGTTGGTGCTGAATATATCGACAAAAAAAACGATCTGAATTTTTACCTGTCTCCTTTAACGCAAAAAACAACGCTGGTATTAAGTGACAGACTGGCTAATCAGGGTGCTTTTGGGGTTACAAAAGCTACTTATGATGATGCGGGTAATCTACTGAGAAAAGGAAGAAGAACCAGAACGGAAGTAGGTATTTTAGTTACTAACTACTGGAAAGCAGAAATTTTTAAAAATATTATTTATGAAAACAGACTGAGTCTGTATACAGATTATGTAAATAACTTTGGTAATATTGATGTCGACTGGCAGGCGCAACTGGATCTGGTAGTTAATGAATATGTGAAAGCTAACATCGGTATTCATATTATGTATGATGATGATATTAAGGCGAAGGATGAAAGAGATGGAGAACAGATTACTTTAGGCCCCAGAATTCAGTTAAAACAAATGCTGGGAGTTGGATTAACGTATACTTTTTAATATAGGGTCATTTTGTTTGAAAAATATCTCTTGATAATATTCTTTTTTTTAATCGTTATTTTATTTTTATATAACCGGCTCCGTATAATTACATATCACAATTTTAAAGTAATTTCTAACTATTTGTGTCTCAAACCAGATCAATCAGTTATGATTTTTAGATATATTAGACTTTATAAAACTATTTATAAATATAAATACGAGTAGAGTCCTTTATTAAAGAATCATTTAGTTTATATTGTTTTAATTCACACAAAAAACCTCTAGAACCTAACATTGACCAACGTTCTATATTTCTTGTTTTTATATCAGTAATTCTATATTCTATACTATCATTTATAATAACACAACAGCCATTTTGTATAATTGATATTGTTTTTTTATCTAAGGCTAAAGTTGTAAAATCTTCTTTAATATTTGGACTATTCCAGATAGAATTATTGTTATCATCATTTAAATCCTGAAAAATAATTCTCTTAAATTTCATTTTTTTAAATCCATCGAAAATAATTGAATTTTTATTCAGAGTGTTTTCCAGGTTACAAAGATCACTTTCTTTAACGTGCTGATTGCAACCAACACTCAAAAAATAAAATAAAACGACACTAATTTGCTTCAATATATCCATAAAAGGTGCTTTTGAATGATTTTAATCTGTTCTTGCTTCTTTAGGAATACTAAAATTAGCATTATACATCTTTCCGTTTATTTTTAAACTGTCAACAAATGTCCTTATTCTCCAGCTATATGAGCCTGCTTTCACTGTATCTTTTGTCCAATAAATATTTGATATTTAATATTATCAACTATAAAAATATAATCTTTATCGATTGGGAAATTTTTTAAAGATTTAAAACTTACATACAAACAATTAGAAATAGTATCAAAAGAAACTATAGAATCTTTTTTTTCCAGAACTTTAAAATTAGTTTCTTTTGTATACATTTCCATTATAGCTGTTTTTGGTAAATATTTGTGATTCCATTCTTCTAAAGAAATAAAACCTATTTCTTCATTATAGTATTTTTTTTTACCACAACTTAAAACGAAAAGACAAAATAAAATGACACTAATTTGCTTCAATATAGCCATAAAAAGTACTTTTAAATGATTTAACCTCAATTCCACCTTTTACTTTTTAATTACTTTTCCTATATTTTTAGAAAATCGTAATACTTCAGGATTCTCTATCATTTGATCGTTTATAATCATAGATTCTATGACACATGATTTTACAGCCCCCCCCATTGTATGATGAGAGGAATCTACTTCTAATATTGTTTGAATATCTGAAATATTATAAATTAAAGTATCATCTAGTATTAATCTATAATCTTTTTTTGAATTAATTTCAAATGAAAAAAAATCAGAATCATAAATAGAGACCAAAATACTTTCATTACTATCTTGAATTCCTGAGCCACTTATACTAATGCTAGAATATTTTCCTTTTAGTGGGATTTTATAAGAACTTCCTTTTTTATACGTTTCAATCTTTCCTTTTTTTGGTATAGGATTATTATTCCATTCAAATATCTCAATTGAAGTTGTTGCATATTCATTGCATTTTTTTTCAAAACAACTTAAAAAAAGTTGACAAAATATAGTTAAACTAATAAGCTTCAATATATCCATAAAAAGTACTTTTAAATGATTTGGATGATATTTTTCTTTCATTATTATTAAAAATAAAATCATTTTTTTTATAAATCAAAATGTTTCTTTTTGATGCTTTTTCTTTCTTACTATTTAATCCGGTTTCCGGATCATAACCCCAGGTAAAGATTTTAAAAGTCACTTTTTTTGCCTGATTTAAATCAGTAGTAATATTTTCTTTTTCATCAAAGAATTTCAATCCCCCTTCATAAACTACCCAATGCGATTCATTAGCAATATCTTTGTATTTATAACTAACTTTTCCTTTTATCATCTGGGCATCTATCATCATAATGATTTTTTTACCTTCTTTATATTTCCGTTCTATATCCTGTAAATGTTCCAGATCACTATTTGAAAAGTGATCATAGAGTTTACTGCCTATGGATCTCTTTTTTTGTTGGATTAACAACTCATTTAAACCTATTGCATTTACTGTATTGTACCCTATAAGTTCTTTGGTTAATCGTGTCATGAGTCGTGGCCAACTTACGGCTTTGAATTGGTCATAACTTCCATCTTCTATTCCTTTATAAACTAGAGCACCGAAAAAACTACTTTCTTTGCTTCGGGTAGTTGCCAGTACAATCCAGTCTGCATACGGCATATCTACGGTTTCATAATCTGCACTAGCAGGATTCATATTATACATCTCTAACGCCTGCTTATGGGGTTGGATCGTATAACCATTATAGGTATAGGTTCCGGCTCTAAATAATTCTTTGATTAATTTCTCATATCCTTTAGGGTCTTTTTGAGCCAGAATATAGTAAAGAGCTGCCATACCGCATAAGGATGATTTTTCTTGCTGAATTCTCCAAGGTTCTGTGACTCTTTTTTCTGCTTGTTCATGAACCTTTTTTGCATCAAACCATCGAAAGCGGTTGTGATGGAATACTTTCAGTTCTGCTCCTTGCTCTTTGTTAAAGTAATCGTTCCGTCTTTCGTATCTGATGTTGAAACCATCCAGTCCATAAAACTAGTGTCTGCGCTGCTTTCTACGGTAACTTGTATTTTTCCTCCTCTTGGTATATCATTCGGAAACTCTGTAATATCTACGGTTTGATTCCATTGAAAATCATAATCTAATATTGTATATACTTTATTATCAATGGTTAGTTTTGCTAAAAATGACATTCTTTATTTGTTTTTTAATTGTTATTATGGTATAAGTAATGTTTTTTATACAAAAACATCATTTTTTAAATATACAACCAAAAAAGCAAACACAAGAGCTTGAGATAAAAAAATAAAGATTTTTTTATCTCAAGCGTTTTTCTGTAAATACTATTATTAATCCTAAAAAGGTCAGGGAGTCAAAGGTAAAATAGCTTACAAACAAAGTTGTTTGCTTTGAGACTCTGAATCTGAAATTTCTTTTTGTTATAATTACTCCGGAAGGTCAGGAGACCTTCAATCACGGCTACGAAGTCTCCGACTTCGTAGAGCGAAAACCAACAACCAACAACCAACAACCTTAATTATTACTTCCGGTAATGGTTTTATAATAGATCAGGGCTTTTCCATCAGTAAGCATCGATACGAAATGGCAGATATTCAGTAAGCGATCGTACAGATTTTGTTTTTCGGGTCTGAATTTTTCGGGTAACAGTTTTAATACCAGCTTATCATAATTATTTGCCTGTCCTTCAAAATCATTATTATAGGCAGTTATAAATTTATCGAGTAAAGTAGCAATTACTTTATAGCCTGTTAATTCTTTTTCTACGACTTCACGGCTCTGATAGATATTATCAACACTGAGTTTAATAATATCATTCATCTGTGCATTAAACTGACTCTTATCGGTTAAAGAATAGGGAAACTGCCCTTTTAAAATCGTTTCTTCGTTCTCTACAAATACTTTTACGGCATCATTAATGAGAGTTCCGATAGCAAGTGCTCTCAAATAGCTTATTCGATCTTCTTTTGTGGTCAATTTATTATACTTACCTCTGATATTATCTTTTACTAATTTGATTAGAAATTCTAAGGCAAATTCTTCTTGTACGAGACCCAGGTTTATTCCGTCTTCAAAATCAATAATGGTATAGCATATATCATCGGCGGCTTCTACGAGATATGCCAGCGGATGTCTTTCATATCCGATATCATTTCCTGATTTATTGGGTATCATTCCTAATTCCTGTGCAACTTCCTGAAAGAAATGTTTATCGGACTGGAAAAAGCCATATTTTTTATCTGCAATGGCTTTGGTTGGTTTTTTAGGTAGTGATTCTTTTGGATATTTCATAAAGGCACCTAAGGTGGCATATGAAATACGTAATCCTCCTTCAATTCCGGGACGGTCTGCGGTAAGCACACTAAATCCATTGGCATTTCCTTCAAAATCGATCAGATCCTGCCATTCTTTATCTGTGATCTTACCTTTAAACTGCTGCCCTCCTCCATTCTTAAAATATTCGCCTATTGCTTTTTCACCGGAATGCCCAAATGGGGGATTTCCGATGTCATGGGCTAATGAGGCGGCGGCAACAATGGCACCAAAATCATTCATGTGATATCCGTGTACTTCCTGAAGATGGGGATATTTTTCAATTATTTTTTTCCCTACTAAACGCCCTATTGAACGTCCTACTACGGAAACTTCTAAACTATGGGTCAGTCTTGTATGAACAAAATCAATTTTTGATAATGGAATTACCTGTGTTTTATCCTGCAAACTTCTAAAAGCGGAAGAAAAAATAATACGATCGTAATCTACTTCAAAACCCAATCGGGTATCATCCTCTTCTTTTCTTAATCTTTTATTTTTATCTCCGTGTCTTTTCAAAGACAGTAATTGTTCCCACTGCATCATTGTTATAAGTATTTAGATGACTCTTGTCTCTCTTATTTATTATTCTCCGTCTATTTCATTAAAAGTATAAATATAATTACATTTTGATAAACAAAAAGCACATTGAATGGTTAATTGATCTTTATCCTTACAAAAATAGCTGCCACGAAACGGGACAGCTACTTTTGAAACGTAATTTAATCGTATTATGATCCGCACATTTCGCAATCATCAGGATCGGCTGTTTGTGCTTTTAGCAACATTTCTTTGAATTCGTCTACTTCCATCGGGGTTTCTTCTACTTTTTTATCATTATTTAAAGTGAACTTAATAGCATCTACGGCACTTTTTGTTCTTAAATAATACATTCCTGTTTTTAGACCGGATTTCCATGCATAGAAATGCATTGATGTTAATTTTGCGAAATTGGCATTTTCCATGAACAGATTCAGAGACTGAGACTGATCTATGAAATAACCTCTTTGACGAGACATGTCGATAATATCTTTCATACTCATTTCCCAAACGGTTTTATACAGTTCTTTAATATCCTGCGGAATGGCATCAATATGCTGAATAGAACCGTTGGCACGCATAATCTCCTGTTTTAAACTCTCATTCCAGAGTCCCTGATTTACCAGATCTTCCAGTAAATGTTTGTTCACAACAATAAATTCTCCTGACAGTACTCTTCTTGTATAAATATTAGAAGTATACGGTTCGAAAGCTTCGTTGTTCCCCAGAATCTGGGAAGTAGACGCTGTTGGCATTGGTGCTAGTAATAATGAGTTGCGCACGCCGTGCTCCATCACTTCTTTTCTTAGTGCTGCCCAATCCCAACGACCGCTTAATTCTTCATCTTTTAAACCCCAGAGATTATACTGAAACTCTCCCTGAGAGATCGGAGATCCTTTAAAGCTAGAATAAGCTCCTTCTATTTTTGCCATTTCCATTGAGGCTGTAACTGCTGCAAAATACAATGTTTCAAAGATTTCCTGATTCAGCTTTTTAGCAGTATCACTTGTAAAAGGCAGTCTTAACAAAATAAAAGCATCTGCTAATCCCTGCACTCCTAAACCGATTGGTCTGTGACGTACATTTGAATTTTCCGCTTCTTTTACGGGATAATAGTTTCTGTCAATTACTCTATTCAGATTGAATGTTACCCGTTTTGTAACATCATATAATTTCTGATGGTTGAACTTACCGTCTTCGACAAACATTGGTAATGAAATGGAAGCCAGATTACATACTGCTACTTCATCGGGTGAGGTATATTCGATGATCTCTGTACATAGATTAGAGGAACGAATGGTTCCTAAATTCTTCTGGTTTGATTTTCTGTTTGCTGCATCTTTATACAACATATAAGGTAAGCCGGTTTCTACTTGAGATTCTAATATTTTTTCCCAGACCTCACGCGCCTTTATAGTTTTTCTTCCTTTTCCGGCTGCTTCATATTCTAGATACAGTTTTTCAAAATCATCTCCATAAACATCATATAAACCGGGACATTCATTTGGACACATTAAAGTCCAAGTACTGTCTTCTTCTACACGCTTCATGAACAGATCGGAAATCCACATTCCCAGAAACAGATCACGTGTACGCATTTCTTCTTTACCGTGATTTTTTCTCAAATCAAGAAAATCAAAAATATCGGCATGCCATGGTTCTACATAAATCGCAAAACTTCCTTTGCGTTTTCCGCCTCCTTGATCTACATAACGGGCAGTCATATCATAAACACGCAGCATCGGTACAATACCGTTTGATGTTCCATTCGTCCCGCGAATATAGGAGCCTGTTGCTCTTACATTATGAATCGCTAATCCGATTCCTCCGGCTGACTGGGAAATCTTTGCGGTTTGTTTTAAAGTATCATAAATACCGTCAATACTGTCATCTTTCATTGTTAATAGAAAACAGGATGACATTTGCGGTTTTGGTGTTCCTGCATTGAAAAGCGTTGGTGTTGCATGCGTAAAGAACTTTTTAGACATCAACTCATAGGTTTCTACGACAGACTCCAAATCATTTAAATGAATCCCTACTGCAACACGCATTAACATATGTTGTGGTCTTTCTACTATTTTTCCGTTGATCTTTAAAAGATAGGAACGTTCTAATGTTTTGAAACCAAAATAATCATAATTAAAATCTCTATTATAGATAATAGTAGAATCTAAAAAATCACTGTTCTCCATTATAATCTGATACACATCATCTGCAAGCAAAGGAGACTCCAGATTGGTTCTGGGATTCACATAATGATACATATCTGACATGGTTTCGGAAAACGATTTTTTGGTGTTTTTATGTAAATTGGAAATCGCTATTCTGGCAGCTAACTGCGCATAATCGGGGTGTGTAACTGTCATTGAAGCAGCTGTTTCTGCTGCCAGATTATCCAGCTCGGAGGTTGTCACACCGTCATATAAACCTTCTATTACTCTCATTGCTACTTTGACCGGATCTACAAGATCATTCAGTCCGTAACACAATATCTTTACTCTGTCCGTAATCTTATCAAACATTACCGGCTCTCTGCGTCCATCTCTTTTTACTACAAACATAGCTTTACAAATTTAGGTTTAACTTTATGGGATTATTGAAATTAAACCCTATACTAAAAATTCTTATAGGGGGAAAGTATTTTCGGTATTCTTAATTAAAAATCAGCATCAAAACTAATTTTCTGAGATTCTCCATCGGAATTTAAAACTCCTGCTTTTTGATAATCGGATACACGTTTCTCAAAGAAATTTGTTTTTCCCTGAAGGGATATCATATCCATAAAATCAAAAGGGTTGGAGGAATTATATTCTCTTTCACATCCTAACTCCACCAATAACCGATCTGTTACAAACTCCAGATATTGTGTCATTAAAGTTGCATTCATTCCTATTAAACTTACAGGAAGTGATTCTGTAATAAACTCTCTTTCAATCTTTAAAGCATCTATAAGAATTTCTCTGATTCTTTCTTTTGGTACTTTATTAATAAGATGATGATTGTGTAGATGTACAGCAAAATCACAATGAACACCTTCGTCTCTGGAAATTAATTCATTGGAAAAAGTAAGTCCAGGCATTAAACCACGTTTTTTTAGCCAAAAAATAGAACAGAAAGCTCCGGAAAAGAAAATACCTTCTACGGCAGCAAAAGCGATCAGACGTTCTGCGAAAGAATCGGATTCAATCCATTTAAGAGCCCATGATGCTTTTTTCATAATAGCAGGAAATACTTCAATTGCTCTGAACAACTGATCTTTTTCTACTTCATCCTTCACATAGGTATCAATTAACAGGGAATAGGTTTCGCTATGAATATTTTCCATCATAATCTGGAAACCATAGAAGAACTTCGCCTCTGCATATTGTACTTCGTTAACAAAATTCTCGGCTAAGTTTTCGTTAACAATTCCATCTGATGCAGCAAAAAAGGCTAATATGTGTTTAATGAAATATCTTTCATCATCACTTAATTTATTAGTCCAGTCTGATAGATCCTGATGTAAATCGATCTCCTCTGCAGTCCAAAAACTAGCTTCCATTTTCTTATACCACTCCCATATATCATGGTGTTTTATAGGAAAAATAACGAATCTGTTTTTGTTTTCTTGTAAAATGGGTTCTAATACAGACATATCTTTCTGACTTTTATTGTGTTATGAAATTAAAAACATACAATTACTTCTACTACAAAGGTTGTAATTTCTAATCGCAAAAGAAAGCCAAACTTATTCACAATTGCCTTGAGTTTTTAACAAAATGATTTTTGAAAAATCATTTTAAACAAAAAATAAAAGCCTGATTTACAGCTGTTTAAAAACAACGAAAAAAGTAAACGTGCAATAAAACAGGTAGTTATGTCTTTTATTAGGCGACAGTTTTGAACAATCTATTTTTTGAGATCCTGAGCGATCTTTTCCAACTCCATATACCAATCTTCTCCAAATTTTCTGATCAGAGCTTCTTTGACAAATTTATAAACGGGTACTTCTAATTCTTTGCCTAAAGAGCAGGCATCGTCACAAATATCCCATTTATCATAGTTAACAGCTGCAAAATCAGAAAAATCCTTTACTCTGATAGGATATAAATGACAGGAAACGGGTTTTTTCCAGTCAACAATGCCTTGATTATAGGCTTGTTCTATACCACAAAGTGCGGTCTTTTTATCAAAAATAACGTAAACACAGTCTCTTCCTCCAATTAATGGGGTTTCCAGTTCACCATCAAAACCTTTTACCCAGGTTCCCTGTGCTTCAATAGCTTCAATTCCTTCTTTTCTCAGGAATGGTTTTATTTTTGGATAAATATTCTCCAGAATATCGGCTTCTTCTTTACTTAACGGAGCACCGGCATCGCCATCAACACAACAAGCTCCCTTGCATGCAGATAAATTGCATACAAATTCTTTTTCTAAAATCTCTTCTGAGACTATGGTTTTTCCTAGTTGAAACATTTTGCAAAGGTAATCAAAGTTTCAGAGTTCTGAAAATGAAAAAAATATAGGTGATCGAACTCCTGTAAAAAGATTTTTTATTTAAAATTTTATCTCAATGCATATATACTATAATAAAAATTAGTTATTGATTAGCTGAATATAACAAAAATGTATAATTTTGTTACATAAAACAGAGGGTATGGAATTTAGTTTAAGAGAGATTTTTACAGTTGGAATGGTGCTTTTTGCCGTAATTGATATTATAGGAAGTATTCCCATTATCCTCAATCTCAGAGCTAAAGTAGGTCATATTCAGTCTGAAAAAGCATCCATTGTTGCAGGAATTATATTGATTGCCTTTCTTTTTGTCGGAAATGAAATACTGAATCTAATAGGTATTGATGTTAACTCATTTGCTGTTGCAGGTTCTTTTGTTCTGTTCTTTTTAGCCCTGGAAATGATTTTGGGTATTCGGTTATATCGTGATGAAGAACCCAGTACTGCATCTATTGTCCCAATTGCATTTCCTTTAATTGCAGGAGCGGGAACAATGACTACGCTATTATCATTAAAAGCCGAATTTCAAACTATCAATATCATAGTCGCTATTCTTATCAATATTTTACTAGTATATATTGTTCTTAAATCATCTGCAAAAATTGAACGTATCATTGGGGAAAATGGGTTGGGTGTAATTCGAAAAGTATTCGGTGTTGTCCTTCTGGCAATTGCTGTTAAATTATTTGCCGCAAACGTTAAAGGTCTGTTTGCTTAACTGATAATTTATTATTTTCACCGAAAATTAATTTTTTTATAAAAAAACAGATCATTTATTATGAAAGTTTTTACTTACGTCTTGGTTGTTATTGCATTTGCTTTAATAATTTTTAATATTACCTTACTTGACCTGAATAACTTATTTGAAGGGGAAAGTCTAGTTGCTTTAATTGGTGTTGTTGCTTCTTTCTGTGCTATATTAATATTACTGATATTCAGAGTATCTAAAGTAATAGACGAAAAAATAAAAAATCAATAGCGGAATAGTTGGTAGTTTTTAATTGATCGTTGATCGTTTTTTATGAAAGGTAAAATGTTATCTATGAAATGTCTTTGCTTTTCGGTAACATTCAGACTTTCTAACATTCAACCTGTGGCTCGTCACGTTAACATACTGAGAACTGAAACTGAATACTGTAAACTAATCTTTCTACTTACTCCTCCAACACTTTTTTGATCATTGGATCTTCTTTCAGAACGGTCTGGTAATAGTATTGTTCTCCATACAACTGTCTGCCGAATTCTGCTAAAAGATATCTTTTCACTAAACTTTTATTCTTATCGACAGCAATATATAAACCGCTTGCTTTCAGATATTTTTTAAAGTTATTGTAATACAGATCTTTTTTCTCAAAATTGAATCTGAATTGTTCAAAATCAATATCTGAAAATAATTTTCTGTCTTTATCCAATTGTTCGAAAACAAAATATCCAACTACACCGGACTGCATTAAAAAGGATAATGCTTCCTCTCCGTGTTTTCCTTCCAGAGGAACAAAAATATCAGGAACAATACCTCCTCCACCATATACTACTTTACCTTTAGGAGTTTTAAACTTTAAAGTATCTGAAATCTTAATACTGTCTGCAGCATATAATTCTCCTGATTCAAATCGATGGGTAAAATCATTATAATATTCTTTTGTACCTTCTTTATATGGTTTCTGAATAGATCTACCTGTTGGTGTAAAATACCTGGAAACGGTCAGACGCACTACGGAACCATCACCTAAAGGCATTTCACGCTGTACCAGTCCTTTCCCAAAAGAACGTCTTCCCACGACAACGCCTCTGTCGTTATCCTGGATCGCCCCTGCCAGAATCTCACTTGCTGAGGCACTATTCTCATTGATCAGAATATATACTTTCCCTTTTTCAAACAGACCATCTTTAGTAGCAAATGTTTTCTCAATATTTTGATTCTTGTTTTTTGTAAATACAATAAGAGCTTTATCTTCTAATAATTCATCTACAATTTTTACTGCTTTATCCAGATAACCACCTCCATTGTCTCTGACATCGATGACCAGCTCCTTCATCCCTTGTTCTTTTAATCTGATCAGCTCTTTTCTAAATTCGTTATAAGTTGTTTCTGCAAAACGATTGATCTTGACATATCCTACCTTCTGATCTAGCATTAAAGCTATATCTACGCTTTTGATTGGCACTATATCTCGTTTTACTTTTATCTTAAGGGTTTTATTCTCATCTTTTCTAAAAATGGTCAGAACAACTTCTGAATCTTTAGCTCCTTTTAGTTTAGGAAATAAACTGTCTGTGGGCAGTTTCCGTCCGAAAAGAATATCATTATCCGCAGATAAAATTCTGTCCCCTGATATGATACCTGATTTTTCAGAAGGTCCTCCTTCAACTGCTCTGATCACAGCTAGTGTATCTTTGTACATATAGAAATTAATTCCAATACCCACAAAGTCACCTTTCATACTCTGTGCTATTCCCTCGGCTTCATTTTTTGCTATATAAACGGAATGAGGGTCCAGCTGTCCTAAAATATTATTTACAGTCAGATCAATAATCGAATCAGTATTGACACTGTCAACATATTCATTTTCAATAAAGTCAATTAATCTATTAAGTTTATTTTTACTTACATTGGAAGAAAAACCGGAAACCTTTACAGGGAAATTAAGCATACCACCTAAAACAATGCCTACTGCTAAGGCAGAGAAAACAATTATCGGAAAATATTTCTGCTTCATTTTCATCTTTTACTGTAAATCCGAAATGCATTCCACTTCAACTCCTGCCTTTTCCAGAAAATCAATCCCTGAAGTATCTTTATAACCTTCGCAATACACCACTCTTTTTATACCGGACTGATGGATTAGTTTACTGCATTCTTTACAAGGTGAAAGGGTTATATACAATGTTGCCCCTTCACAAGATTGTGTGGAACAGGCTACTTTTAATATTGCGTTTGCTTCTGCATGAAGAACATACCATTTTGTGAACCCTTCTTTATCTTCACAACAATTTTCAAAACCGGAAGGTGTTCCATTATAACCGTCTGAGATAATCATACGATCTTTAACGATAATCGCTCCTACTTTTTTACGCTTGCAATAGGATAGCTGCCCCCATTCTTTGGCAATACGTAAATAAGCTTTATCATATTTATTTAATTTATTTGTATTCATCTATTTATTAAAAACTTTACTACCAGCCAACTAAAATACCATGGTTTTCTCCTGAACAGAATTTATTATAGTTAATCTTTTACCAAATTTTACTTTCAACAATCTTTGGTAATACTACACCTATAACAAAGGCTGACATTACTAAAACCCAATCTCGTTTAGAGAATCTGAAAATAGTCTGTACAATAAAGGAAATTACTAAAACAATAAATACTACCAAAATCTGGGCTGCTTCAACTCCTAAAGCGAATTCTAACAGAGATAATATTTTGTTAGTGGAATTTCCACCGGTAATCGTATTGAAATAATCAGAATAACTTAATCCATGGATAATCCCGAAAAATAAAGTTATAAAAGCAATTATACTGATACTTTCTTTTTTGGAAGATTTTCCTGCTGTAAACAAATTAAAAAAAGCTATTACTAAAATAGTAATCAGAATCAGCCAGTTGATCAGACTTAATTTTACCGCAACTAGTCCAAAAACAGTAAACATCAGGGATAACAGAAAACCTATAGTAAAAATGGTTATCAGTAACAAAACCCTTTTCCAGTCTTTAAAAGCATAGGGAATCGTTAATCCTATTAAAAATAAAACATGTCCATAGGTCTTAATGTCTAAAACATGTCTTAAACCGATATTAAAATACATCCAAAAATCTGACATAATAACTAATTGAGTTTTAAAGAATGTCAAACTTACAATTTATTTTGAAAAAATAATTCGTTTCTTCTGTAAACAATCTAAATTAGAAGAACAATAAAGCTCTTTTCTTCAAAAGTTTTACTCTTAGATTTAGAAACGAATTCAAATAGATTTATATTTGTACGTAAAAACAATAACTATGTCATTCTCAGATTTATTTGATAACGATTTCAAGAACAGAAACAAAGGTCATTTCTC
This sequence comes from Flavobacterium sp. AK-301, assembly GCF_058310215.1. Taxonomy (NCBI): domain Bacteria; kingdom Pseudomonadati; phylum Bacteroidota; class Flavobacteriia; order Flavobacteriales; family Flavobacteriaceae; genus Flavobacterium; species Flavobacterium sp. AK-301. The sequence goes on along the minus strand of NZ_JBZEES010000003.1, from coordinate 338,534 downwards.
TTCTATTGTACGTGTGGCTCTTGCCGACGGAGAACTAAGTATCGAGGAAAAAGCTTTTTTGAACAAACTGGCAAAACAGTTGGAAATATCTGATGAGGAGTATAAAGAAATTTTAGAGAACCCTTTAAAATACCCTATTAACCCTCCTTACTTATACATTCACAGACTGGAGCGTTTATATGATCTGTCAAGAATGGTATATACAGACCACTATTTAGGTCCAAAACAAAAAGAAATTTTACAAAAATTTGCTTTAGCTCTTGGATTTACTCCGGGAAATGTAAGTTACATTGTTGATAAAGCTTTATCTCTTCTGGTACAGAATGTGGATCTGGATACTTTTGTATTCGAAATGCAACATATGAACAGATAGACTATACAATCTGTCGAAAGCCCAATGTCAAAAGTTAAAAAGATATATGATTTTCCTGCAAGGTCTTTTTTTGACCTTGTAGGTATAATTAATATACGATTTATGATTGAAAGGCTATAATTACAGAGGTTCAAAAGTAATCTACGCTGAAAAGTTTCCCCCTTTTGCAGATATAAATGACGGTCTCCTAACTGAAGTAGAATATCTTTGCTCTTGTTTCTAGCTTCTTTTCTCTAAAATATCGTATATAAAAATTACATTTCTGCTTCCGCCATAAACTCTTCTGCTTTTTTTACCATATTATAACTTCCGCAAAAGAATGGTACACGCTGATGTAATTCTGTAGGCTGAATTTCCATAATGCGATTAAATCCGTCCGAAGCTTTACCTTCTGCCTGTTCTGCCAGGAAAGCCATCGGATTACACTCATACAATAATCGCAATTTTCCGTTTGGTGCTTTTGAACTGGTCGGATAGATATAAATCCCTCCTTTAATCATGTTACGATGAAAATCGGAAACCAAACTACCTATATATCTTGAGGTATAAGGTCGGTCACCTTCTTCATTCTGGCAATATTTTATGTAGTCTTTGACTCCTTGTGGAAAATGAACATAATTCCCTTCGTTTATGGAATAAATATTGCCGTCTTGTGAATATTTCATATTGGGATGGGAAAGGTAAAAAGTTCCGATAGCCGGATTCAGCGTAAATCCATTTACACCGTGCCCTGTAGTATAAACCAACATTGTTGATGTTCCGTAAATAACATATCCGGCCGCAACCTGATTTACACCCGGCTGTAGGAAATCTTCTATTGTTACTGGCGTTCCTACTGGCGTTATACGTCTGAAAACGGAAAATATAGTTCCCACGGAAACATTAACATCAATGTTTGAAGACCCGTCGAGAGGATCCATTAATACAACATATTTATTATTGTGACTTTCGTCCTTCCCTTTTATTGTAATAAAATCATCGCTTTCTTCTGATGCAATACCGCAAACAATCTCGCGATTAATCAACGTCTGTATAAAAATCTCATTTGCATACACATCCAGTTTCTGCTGATCTTCTCCCTGAATGTTAATCTCTCCTGCTGCGCCAACAATATCTACTAAACCTGCTTTATTTACTTTATGATTTACTATTTTAGCTGCTAATCGAATTGAATTGATAAGTTTTGACAGCTCTCCTGATGAGTATTGAAAAGCTTCCTGGTTTTCAATAATAAACTCACCTAATGTTTTATTGCGTTGTTCCATTACTATAGCGTTGTAGTTGTGCGAACAAATATCGCTTTTTTTGTTGTAAGCGAATAATATTTTTATACCTGATTTTAATTTTTAAAGTTCCATTAACCATTTGAAGTATTCTTTAATTAAAAGACAATCGGAGAATATATATTATTTTTATATGAAAACTTTTTAACGAACCAATCAAAAAAAATATTCAGATTAACAATTCTTGTTATTTTTGTGATAAAGGGAATAATACTATTCTGAATAGGTATCAGAATTGTACATTTGTCAAAAAACCACAAAGAATAAAAGAATATATGATTATCAGAAGAGGTAAAAAGGAAGACATGCCATCTGTCATTGAACTAATTAATGAACTGGCTGTTTTTGAAAAAGAACCTGATGCTGTTGAAGTAACTGCAGAGGATTTAATAAGAGATGGATTTTTAGAGAATCCCTTATTTCGGACATTTATTGCTGAAGTAGATAATGAAATTGTAGGAATGGCTCTATTCTATAACCGATATTCAACATGGAAAGGGAAAACCATTCATCTTGAGGATTTAATTGTAAAGGAAAAAATGAGAGGAACTGGTCTAGGGTATGCTCTATATAGTGAAGTATTAAAATATGCTAAGAAAGAGAATGTAAAACGAGTAGAATGGGTTGTTCTGAACTGGAACGAACCTGCTATTCAGTTTTACAAAAAATCAGGGGCTACTATTCTGGAAGACTGGTATACTGTTCAAATGGATGAAAATGGAATTACAAATTTTGTAACTAATATATATGAGAGTATTTAAATTTGGTGGGGCGTCTGTAAAAGATGCTACTGGTGTTAAAAATGTTTTTGAAGTCCTACAAAAAGTAGGTTATGATGATGTTCTGTTGATTGTTTCTGCAATGGGCAAGACAACTAACGCACTTGAGGTAGTTATTAAGGATTATTTTGAAAAAGCATCATCATTACAGTCTTCTGTTCAGGAAGTTAAGAAATATCACAATCAGATTTTACTGGAATTATTTGAAGATGAGAAGAATGCTGTCTTTTCTGAAGTAAACAAACTATTTACTGATCTGGAAAATTTTCTTTCTACTAATAAGTCTCCTAATTATAATTTTGTTTACGATCAGGTTGTGAGCTTTGGAGAAATAATCTCTACTACGATTGTTAGTCATTACTTTAATTATGCAGGCATAAAAAATCAATGGCTGGATGTCCGAAATTTCATAAAAACAGATACAAATTACCGTGATGCTACTGTGGACTGGGATTTAACTCAGAAAAATATTTCTAAAAATATCAAGAAAAAAGTACTGAATATCACTCAGGGATTTTTGGGCTCTGATTCTAATAACTTTACTACCACTCTGGGGCGGGAGGGTTCAGATTATACTGCTGCTATTTTTGCTTATTGTTTAAATGCGGACAGTGTTACAATATGGAAAGATGTTCCCGGAGTTATGAATGCTGATCCAAGATATTTTGAAAATGCTATTTTATTAAATCGTATTTCTTATCGTGAAGCGATTGAACTTGCTTTTTACGGAGCAACCGTAATCCACCCAAAAACATTGCAGCCTTTACAACGTAAGGAGATCCCTCTCTATGTAAAATCATTTATTAACCCTACATTGCCGGGAACTTGTGTTAGTAAAGGTATCGACCTTGAACCACAACATCCGTGTTATATTATAAAAAAGAATCAGTTATTACTTTCTCTTTCTTCTATTGATTTTTCTTTTATTATGGAAGAAAATATTAGTGAGATTTTTGCTTTATTACATCAATATAAAATGAAAGTACATCTGATCCAGAATTCTGCTATTAGCTTTTCAGTTTGTGTTTATGATAAATTTGAAAACTTTGAGGAACTGAATAAAATACTTTCTAAGAAATTTAAAGTAAGCTTTAATAATAATGTTTCTCTTTATACGATCAGACATTTTACGGATAAAGCAGCACAAACCGTTTTAGATAATAAAGATGTATTACTGAGACAGGTAAGTCGTGAAACTATGCAGATTGTAACAAAAGAAGAATAATTTTTAAATCACTTTTCCTTATCTAAATCCTCCTGAGTGAGGATTTTTTGATTTTTTAATACTTTTTATTCTTTTATCTTATACACACTACAATAAATAAAAACATTAAAACACTGTTTATCAACAAAATATATAGTTTTTAAAAGTAGAATTTCTTCCATAAAAACAAGATAATACTTCAATTTTAAAAAAACATAATTAGCTGATTATCAAATATAATATACCTCTTTTAATTAAATGTTTGTTAACTTTTAAAGGGTTCTGTTTTTTGGATTTACTAATTAATTAATTTTAATTCAAATTAAAAAACAAATCATTATGAAAAAATTAATTGCCTTGTCTCTATTTTTTGCTTTCTCAATTGCTACTTATGCACAACAAGAAATGCCGGCTGCTAAAAAAGCAGTGAAAAAAGAAATTGCCAAAACAGACAAAGAAGCTACCAAAGTTTCTGAAAAAACAAATAAAGAAGTAGCTAAAACCTCTGAAAAAGTAAAAAAGGAAGAAAACAAAGTAAAAAAAGAAGCGGAAATGGCCAAAAAATCAGCTTCTGAAAAAGTAACTGTTGGAAAAACAGAAGCTAAAAATATCAAATAATAATTTATCTATTTAAAATTAACCCACTTTTAAAATTTAATCCCATGAAAAAATTAATTGCATTATCATTATTTTTTGCTTTTTCTGTCGCTACTTATGCACAACAAGAAGTACCTGCTGCTAAAAAAGCAGTGAAAAAAGAAATCGCTAAAGCAGATAAAGAAACTACCAAAGTATCTGAAAAGGCTAAGAAAGAAGAGCATAAAGCGAAAAAAGAAGTAGATGCAGCTAAGAAAACTGCTTCTGAAAAAATGGATATGGCAAAAGCTGATATGAAAAAAGCAAAATAATAAAAGACTAGTTTTCTTAAAAACAGTTCGTAATTAAAATTATGGACTGTTTTTTTATTAAATTGTACTTATATTTACTAATTGATTTAATTTTTTTTAATTAAAACTTTGTCGTTATGAAAAAATTAATTTTGTTATTCTTGTTACTTACTTTTTCTAACAGTTTTTATGCTCAAAAAACAACTGCAAAAAAGAGCCCTAAAAAAGAAACAGTAAAAGCTTCTGATGCAATCACGAAAAAAGTGTCGAAAGCAAAAGATGCGACTACTAAAGCTTCTGATGCAGCTAAAAAGAAAGAAGCGAAACTAAAAACCGCATCTGACAAAGCAAGCGCTAAAGCAGATAAAGCGACAAAAGAAGCTTCTGATGCAGCTAATAAAAAAGGGGCTAAAGTAAAAGACGAGATCAAAACCGCATCTGACAAAGCAAGCACTAAAGCAGATAAAGCGACAAAAAAAGCTTCTGATGCTGCTAATAAAAAAGGAGCTAAAGTAAAAGACGAGATCAAAACCACTTCTGACAAAGCAGATAAAGTAACAAAAAAAGCTTCTGATGCTGCTGCCAAAGTAAAAGATAACACTACTAAAACCGCTGAAAAGACTAAATCTGAAACAAAATCTACTGCTAAAAAAGCAGAAACAAAAGCAACAAATGAAATTGATAAAGTAACTGGTGAATATAATGGCAAAAAAGTATATACCGGCCCAAGAGGAGGCAAATACTACATTAATTCTAACGGAAATAAAACTTATATTTCACCTGATAAATAGATATAAATCATGCTTTTATTACCATATCTAATTACCCACTTTAATAATTTTAGCTCCTATTGTTAAAATAACATGATAATTATCATTTTTTATTCTATTTTAGAAAACTATCTTTGAGCAATCTTAAAATTTAGAATTTATGAATAAGCTTTCAATTGCATTGTATTCTTGGGACAGTGGAGCATTTATAATGATCGGTATATTTAGTTTGGTGATTATTGGACTTATAGCAGCCGTTTTTTTATTAATGGGTACTGATGAGAAAAAAAATAAAGAGTAATCCCTTGTTTTTCTGATCCGTTAAAAATATTTATCTACTGTTTGTATTTAGTTAACTGAACCTCTTTTCATCGACTTTCAGTATACTTTAGACAAAAGCCCTGTATTCTGTAGAATTATTTTATCTGTTTATTTATATAATTATTTAAGATATTATTTTGGGTTAATCGTTTCAAAGAAAGTCCTTATCGCCATGAGGACTTTTCTCTTTATATTCTCCTGTCTCCTTAAATCAAATACAAAGAGACTTCTCCTCTGAATAAATTAAAAATCTTTGGCTTTTTTAAAATTAAAAACGTTTTTTTTCGTTTATAAATTTAAGAGTATATTTGATCTCTGTAATTTAAATCAAACAATCATGACCTTATTAAAAACGAATATAGTTTTTCTTTTTGCTACTTCCTTACTTTTTATTTCCTGTAAAGAAGAGTTAAAAGTACAAGACAATCCTTCTTCTGAACACACGCCAATAATTGAAAATACAAACTCACAGCAGACACAACAAACCATAACCCCACAGCCAACTCCTGCTATTACAGCAACATTACCGGGAATGAATCCTCCTCACGGAGAACCGGGACACCGTTGTGAAATTCCAGTGGGAGCTCCTTTAAACTCACAACCGGCACCGCAACCAGCAACTGTTCAACAACCCATAACAGTTCAACAGCAAGCTCCTGTTATTACAACAACAACCGCTCCCGGAATGAATCCTCCACATGGAGAACCAGGACACCGTTGTGAAATCCCTGTAGGATCTCCGTTACCAAAATAAAAAAATAATTTTATTCATTAAAGAAGCCTTTATTTATAATTTTGATTATAAATAAAGGCTTCTTCTATTCTATTTAATACTGTTTTAATTACAACACTACCTTGTCTTTTACCCCTTTCCCTAATCTAAAAACATGATTCTCCACAAAAAAACATTTTAAAAACATGTTTAATTTTTGTTAATTTATATGTTATTATGTATTTTAGCTTAAATTTTAATTAATTAAACAAATTAAAACTAAATTAATTAAGCTAAATTCAATTTATATGAAAAATATTTTGTGTTTTTTAACAGTTTTTATGTTTGTTTCTTTGGGATTATCTGCCAAACAAATAGATCCATTAACTGCTAACACCATCGCCAATGTCTTTTTAAAAGACAATTCAAATGCAAGGAGCATGAGTTCAACTCCTTTAAAATTAGTTTATACCAATTCTGGCAACGCCAGAATAAACACTAAATCAAACACTAATTATTATTACGTTTTTAATATTGGTAATAATCAAGGATTTATAATCATCTCCGCTGATGATGTTAACACCCCGATTATAGGATATTCTGATAAAGGAAATTACAACCCTAACAACCTTCCTGAAGCCTTTAAATCATGGATGAAAACCGTAGTACTTGGAATGCAAAAAGCAATCACTACAGGAACAGAACCTTCAGCAAAAGTAAAACAGGAATGGAAAAGCTTCCTGTCAGAAAAAAGACCCGAACTAAAAACAGTAAGTACTCAGACCGTAGAGCCACTTATTAAAACAACCTGGAATCAGGGCTATCCATATAATAATGATATCCCTTACCCTTCATTACCTACAGGATGTGTCGCAACTGCAACCGCTCAGATCATGAAATATTACAACCATCCCAGATCAGGACAAGGCACTACTCCGGAATATACCGCCAATAACGACAATACCACTTATTCTATTCCGGCTATTGATCTGAGTCAATATACCTATGACTGGGATAATATGCTGAATACATATTCCTACTCAAACATAGGCAACGCAACGCAACAAAAAGCCGTCTCACTATTAATGTATCATATAGGAGCCAGTGTTCAAATGGGTTACAGCCTAAAAGGAAGTGGAGCACAAACACGCTATGCTGCAAAATCTTTATTTACCTATTTTGATTATGACAAAACCTTAGAGAACAAAAGAAGATATGAATATAGCACTTTAGATGACAACAGCTGGGACAATATGCTCAGAAAAGAATTAGATAACAAACGACCTATTTATTATGATGGATATGGCACTGACGGACATGCTTTTGTATGTGACGGATACGATGATAAAGGGTATTTCCACTTTAACTGGGGGTGGGGAGGTTATATGGATGGTTATTTTAAAACAACCGCAACCCTAGACTTTACTGGCGGACAAACAGTTATTGTAAACATTAAGCCTAATGAAGGAGGGGTTTTAACACCTAAGATCGAATTAAGCGAACACACTTATTTTTATGCCAGTGCAACTTCAGGTGCAGCTGGGGATTATATATATGCAAAAGTTTCGTTCAAAAACGTTTCTCTTACCACATTTGAGGGTTACTACGGAATAGCACTGACAGACAATAACAATATTAAATATATAGTAAAAGAAACAGGGCTTTCAGAATTAGGCTCTGGCTATTTTCATTCAAATTATATTTTTCGTAGCTGCAGATTACCACAGAATGTAATTCCGGGAAAATACAAACTACAGATGATTTCAAAAATCAAAGGAAGTGAAGAATGGACTATCGTAGGAAGTCCCGTTTCGTCTATACCTGACCACGTTCCGTTTGAAGTCACAAACAACAAAGGAAGTCTTCCAATATCAGAAATAGAATTAGCCGAACACACTCTTTTCTCTACTAATATAACCTCAGGTGAAGCTGGGGATTATATAGAAACAAAAGTTTCGTTCAAAAATGCTGCCTTCATCCCGTTTGAGGGGTACTACGGAATAGCACTGACAGACAATAACAACATTAAATATATAGTAAAAGAAACAGGGCTTTCAGAATTAGGCTCTGGCTATTTTTATAAAGAATATAATTTTAACAATTGCAGAATACCACAGAATGTAATTCCAGGGAAATACAAACTGCAAATGATTTCGAAAGTCAAAGGAGGTGAAGAATGGACAATTGTCGGAAGCCCCGTTTCGTCTATACCTGACCATGTTCCGTTTGAAGTTACAAGTCCTCCAAAAATTAAATTAACCGAACACACCTCTTTTTATGCTAATGCAACTTCAGGTGTAGCCGAGGATTATATAGACATAAAAGTTTCGTTCAAAAATATTTCTCTTACTACAACGTTTGAGGGATACTACGGAATAGCACTGACAGAGAATAATAATATCAAATATATAGTAAAAGAAACAGAGCTTTCAGAACTAGGCTCTGGCGATTTCTATAAAGAATATAATTTTAACAATTGCAGATTACCACAGAATGTAATTCCAGGGAAATACAAACTGCAAATGATTTCAAAACTTAAAGGAAGTGAAAAATGGACTATCGTAGGAAGCCCTACTGTTGCTATCCCGGATCATGTAACGTTTGAAGTTACAAGTCTTCCAAAAATTGAATTAACCGAACACACTTCTTTTTATGCTAGTGCAACTTCAGGTGTAGTCGGGGATTATATATACGCAAAAGTTTCATTCAAAAATGCTTCTCTTACTACAACGTTTGAGGGATACTACGGAATAGCACTGACAGACAATAATAATATCAAATACATATTAAAAGAAACGGAGCTTTCAGAATTAGGCGCCGGTAATTTTTATCCAAATTATATTTTTCGTAGCTGCAGATTACCACAGAATGTGGTTCTGGGGAACTACAAACTTCAGATGATTTCAAAACTTAAAGGAAGTGAAGAATGGACTATCGTAGGAAGCCTCGCTACTACTATCCCGGATCATGCACCATTTGAAGTTACAAATGAGAAAGAAAGTCTTCCAACATCAAAAATAGAATTAACCGAACACACTCTTTTCTCCACCAATATAACCTCAGGTGTAGCCGGAAATTATATGGACACAAAAGTTTCGTTCAAAAATGCTGACTTCATCCCGTTTGAGGGGTACTACGGAATAGCACTAACAGACAATAATAACATTAAATATATATTGAAAGAATCAGGACTTTCAGAATTAGGCTCCGGCTATTATTATCCGGTATATAATTTTTACAATTGCAGAATACCGCTAAATGTAATTCCGGGGAAATACAAACTGCAAATGATTTCGAAAGTTAAAGGAGGTGAAGAATGGACAATTGTCGGAAGCCCTAACGCTTCTATACCGGATCATGTACCGTTTGAAATTATAAATAATTCACCACAATATGTTGTTAACACAGTAACACTTAGCAAAAATTCAGTAACAACAGAAGATCCTTTTACAATAAATGTTTCTATTACAAATTATAATAAATATAAAAAACTGTATATTGCTCTTTATGATAAATCAGATATTTTTATAACTACATTAGCTGTTATAACTGGCACAACAAATGATTATAACTGTAAAATTCCTTCTTCTGTTGATTCCGGTAATTATAAGATCAAAATAGTTGAAGAAAAAGAAGCCAATACTTATATCTCTGCAAATTGCGAAGAAGCGGCTAAAAACATTCCTTTGATTGTAAAATCAAATACACTAATTACTTACAATGAAGAGGACAAAAAAGGATTACGCCAATTCCTAAGCCAGGGAACAAACTATTCCATTTTAGGATTAACGCAAGCCGATATTTCAAATTGGATGGAATCCGAAGAATGGGTAGCAAAAATAAAAGGACTAACCTGGACAAATACTACTGAAAACAAAAGATTAGTCCGTATTTACTGGTGGAGTCTGAATAATTTAACCGGAAACTTAGATGTTAGCCCTTTTAAAGAAATCAAGGAAGTATTATTCCCGTTCAATCAATTAACCGGGTTTACGGCTTCACAAAACACAAAACTGCAACTAATTGATGCCGGATATAATAAATTAAACAATGTTACTATTCAAAACTGTCAGACATTAACAACCTTAAAGATTCATTCTAATAAACTGACAAGCTTAAATGTAGCAGACTGGAATTCAATAAAAACATTCTTCTGCGACAATAATATGTTGAAATTTTCTGATTTACCTACAATAATCTTCTCTTCTTCTACTTACCATAGTCAAGCTAAAATAAACGGAGGAGAAATAACAGCAGGAAAAAGCATTGATCTGAGCAGTGAATATACCATTGATAACAAAATAACTACGTACAAATGGTTTAATAATGGCACAGAAATCAATCTGACTTCTGAAGGTAATGGGAAATTCATTGCAGACACAAAATACACAAATGCAAATCTGGTTTGTAAAATGACAAATGTAAAATTTCCAAGTCTGACTTTGGAATATACGATTAAGATAAGTAATACTCTTCTTTTAGCACCTAAACAGACTATCCCTTCTTCTATCCTGTCCATTTATCCTAATCCATTAAGAGAAACTCTTTATGTTGGATCCCAAAATGAAGAAATTCAACATATCGAATTAATTAACTTCTTAGGAAAAACAGTTTTAAAAAATACAGGTGCAGAAACTTTAAAAAGCTTACCTGTGGAACACTTACCGAATGGATTCTATATCTTAAAAGTAAAAACAGAAAAAGGATGGTCCAGTCATAAAGTATATAAACAATAATTTTTATTTTAAATCCTTTTACAGGAATATAACAAAGAAGGCGATCTCAAAAAGATTGCCTTCTTTATATTTAAAAACCACCCTATTATCAACTTATCATAATAGAAACCCACAATAACCAAAACTCCAATCTGAAAGTAAAATTATACACATAAATATTTAAAAAAATTATACTAATTTTTTGTTAATTTATACAACATAGACTACTTTAGACAAAATTTTTAATTAAATAATAAATCAATATTATTTTAATTAACCGAAATTTAATTTATATGAAAAATATTTTACTGTTTTTAACGGTTTTTATGTCTGTTTCTTTGGGATTATCTGCCAAACAAATAGATCCATTAACTGCTAACACCATCGCCAATGTCTTTTTAAAAGATAATTCAAATGTAAGGAGCATGAGTTCAACTCCTTTAAAATTAGTTTATACCAATTCTGGCAACACCAGAATAAGCACTAAATCAAACACAAATTATTATTACGTGTTTAATATTGGTAATAATCAAGGATTTATAATCATCTCCGCTGATGATGTTAACACCCCGATTATAGGATATTCTGATAAAGGAAATTACAACCCTAACAACCTCCCTGATAATTTCATATCCTGGATGGAAACAGTAATACTTGGAATGCAAAAAGCAATTGCCTCAGGCGCAGAACCTTCAGCAAAAGTAAAACAGGAGTGGAAAAACTTCCTGTCAGAAAAAAGACCCGGATTAAAAACAGTAAGCACTCAGACCGTAGAGCCACTTATTAAAACAACTTGGAGTCAGAGCGCTCCATATAACAGTCAGATACCTTACCCTTCAGTATATACAGGATGTGTAGCAACAGCAACCGCCCAGATTATGAAATACCATAATCATCCGAAATCAGGACAAGGTACCACCCCGGCATATACCCTTAATAACGATAATACTACTTATTCTATTCCGGCTATTGATCTGAGTCAATACACCTATGACTGGGATAATATGTTAAATACGTATTCCTACTCAAACATGGGCAACGCAGCGCAACAAAAAGCCGTCGCACTATTAATGTATCATATTGGGGCCAGTGTTAAAATGAATTATAGCCGTTCTGGAAGTGGCGCATCCACAAGCTCTGCTGCTAAATCTTTATTTACTTATTTCGATTATGATAAAAGTTTAGACAACAAAAGAAGATATGAATATAACACTTCAGATGATAACAGCTGGGATACTATGCTGAGGAAAGAATTAGACAACAAACGACCTATTTACTATGACGGATATACAAATAACAGTGGACATGCTTTTGTTTGTGACGGATATGATGATAAAGGATACTTTCACTTTAACTGGGGATGGGGCGGTTATATGGATGGTTATTTTAAAACAACAGCAACATTAGAGTACACCAGTGGACAAACGGTTATCATAAACATTAAACCCAATGAAGGGGGGGGGCTAACACCAAAGGTCGAATTAAACGAACATACTCTTTTTTATGCCGACACCACTTCAGGTGTAGCCGGTAACTATATAAATGCTAAGGTTTCGTTCAAAAACGTTTCTCTTACCACATTTGAGGGTTACTACGGAATAGCACTGACAGACAACAACAACATTAAATACAGACTAAAAGAAACCGGATTTTCAGAATTAGGTTCCGGCTATTTTTATAAAGAATATAATTTTTACAATTGCAGATTACCACAAAATGTAATTCCGGGGAAATACAAGCTTCAAATGATTTCGAAACTTAAAGGAAGTGAAGAATGGACCATCGTAGGAAGTCCTGCATCTACTATTCCGGATCATATTCCATTTGAAGTTATAGATAATTCACCACAATATGTTGTTAACACAGTAACACTTAGCAAAAATTCAGTAACATCAGAAGACCCTTTTACTATAAATGTTTCTATTACAAATTATAATAAATATAAAAAACTATATATTGCTCTTTATAACAAATCAGATGTTTTTATAACCACATTAGCTGCTATAACCGGCACGACAAATGATTATAACTGTAAAATTCCTTCTTCTACTGATGCTGGTGATTATAAAATAAAAATTGTTGAAGAAAAAGAAGCCAATACTTATATTGCTGCTAATTGTGATGCGGTGGCGAAAGAGATTTCTTTAACAGTTACACCAAACACACCTCCTACTTATCTAATTTTTGATAGAGGTGTCAGTACAGAAATAACTACTGGTAAGTCAGGGTACAAATTCAACACTTTAGTGGATATTAAGAACCCTTCTACAACAATTTTTGAAGGATATTATACGGTAGCTTTGACTGATAATGCTGATAATGTGAAATACATTCTAAATGAAAGTATGGCACAGACACTAGTAACAATAGCTCCTAAAGCTAATCCGTATGGACAAAAAACATGTATCATACCTGATAATACTGTTCCGGGAACATACCGATTAAGAGTAGTAGCTAAAGAAAAAGGATTTGATAAGTGGACTCCTATTGTTGACGGAGCAACTCCAGCTTTTATAGAATTTACGGTTGTTAACAATGCAGCTA
>NZ_JBZEES010000003.1:0-324846 GCF_058310215.1 Flavobacterium sp. AK-301 | reverse complement strand
AACACAGAAGTAACTACCGGAAATACAGGATATAAATTCAACACTTTAGTGGATATTAAGAATCCTTCTGTTGCTCCCTTTGAAGGATATTATACAGTAGCTTTAACTGATGAAGCAGATAATGTAAAATACATTCTAAATGAAAGTATGGCGCAAACACTGACAACTATAGCTCCTAAAGCTAATCCTTACGGACAAAAAACCTGTATTATTCCTGATAATGCTACTCCGGGAACATATCGCCTAAGAGTAATTGTAAAAGAGAAAAACTCTAATAACTGGACTCCCCTTAATGAAGGAGCTAGTCCTGCTTTTATAGAGTTCACTGTAACTAATTCTAATACAAAAACAGCAGTAATAGAAGAACGACAACCTTCTTCTTCTCTGTCTATTTATCCAAATCCATTAAGAGAAACTCTTTATGTAGAATCTGTAAATGAACAAATTCAGCATATTGAATTAGTGGATTTCTTAGGAAAAACGGTGTTAAGAAACACAGGGACGGGAACTTTAAAAAACCTATCTGTAGAACATCTGCCTAATGGATTCTATATCTTAAAGGTAAAAACAGAAAAAGGATGGTCCAGCCATAAAGTGTATAAACAATAATATTTAAAATCCTTTTACAGGAATAGAACAAAGGAGGCTGTCTTTTTGAGACCGCCTCCTTTTTATTTTTCAAAGTGATATAAAAAATAAAACTATCAGATATTAAAAAACGGGAGACCAATATTTAAAATATCGATTTCCCGTTACTGTGGAGAAGATGGGGCTCGAACCCACGACCTCTTGACTGCCAGTCAAGCACTCTAGCCAACTGAGCTACATCCCCGTTTATGCAGCGCAAATATAATACTTTATATTTATCTCTTCTATTGTTATGATTTGTTTTTGCATAAAAAAGAATATCTTTACTATTAAATCCCGATCAAGATGATAACAGACAGACCCAACGGCTCTCTTTACACCAAAATTGAGAACAAAATAGCAACTATCGAATTTGGACATCCTGCAAGTAATTCTTTCCCTAATGAATTACTGACACGATTAGCAAACGAGTTTAATACCCTGAGCAATAACCCAAATATCACTGTTATTTTACTAAAAAGTGAAGGAGACGGAGCTTTTTGCGCCGGAGCTTCGTTTGATGAACTTCTGACCATTTCAGATCTGAAAGAAGGAACTGCTTTTTTCTCCGGATTTGCCAACGTAATCAATGCTATGCGAAAATGTTCTAAACTGATTGTTGGTCGTATTCACGGTAAGGCTGTAGGTGGTGGCGTTGGTTTAGCCGCAGCCTGTGATTATGCAATGGCAACAGTTGAAGGAGCAGTGAAATTATCCGAATTAACCATTGGAATCGGACCTTTTGTAATTGCACCTGCTGTGGAACGAAAAATAGGGAAAGCTGCTTTTAGCGAACTTACATTGGCTGCTTATGAATGGAAAAATGCCTACTGGGCAAAAGAAAAAGGATTGTATGCAAAAGTATTTGATAAAGTAGAGGAATTAGATAAAGAACTGGATTTATTCTGCTCTAAACTTTCTGATTATAATCCGGAAGCTTTAGTTTCTATGAAAAAAGTATTGTGGGAAGGAACCGAAAATTGGGATAAGCTGTTATTAGAAAGAGCTTCTGTATCCGGAAAACTGGTACTTTCAAACTTTACCACTACCGCTTTAAGTAATTTAAAAAAATAAAACCAAATTAAAAATGAAATTTTTTACGCTATTACAACAGATTGAGATTGAAGAAAAATTAAAAAACGCTCCTGATAATGGCTACCAGATCGGAATATTTATAGGGTCATTTATTCCTTTTCTTATTTTAATAGGATTAGCCTACTGGATGTACTATCACGCTAAAAAAAGAGACAAGATGTAAAGTTTTTAGTGTTCAGTTGCAGTACTCAGTATTCAAAACAATACTTTCGAAAGTTAAAAGTCTAATGTTGTAAAGTCAACGGAGCTACAAAAACACTTTACATCTCACTTTTCACCTCTTGCAATCTATCAACTAAAATGTTTTAAACCAACCGGTAATACTAAGTCTTTCTCTGTTTACAGGTTTTACCTCATGTTCCAGTATCTGGCTTTCAAAAATAACCATTTTACCCATTAACGGATAAATAACTCTGGGAACTTCCTGTCCTGAATTATTCGTGTAAATCACCAATTCACCACCATATTCCGGCTTCCAGTCTTCATCATTAAGATAGCAGACTAGTGAAAGTTTTCTACGACTGTCATTCTGAAAAGTATCCAAATGTCTCTTATAAAACGTATTAACTGGATATAAAGCATAATGAAATTCACTTTCTGTAATTCCCATATAACAAGTACTATTCAGATAAGAAGAAAGATCATTTACTTTTCTAAAAAAATCAGATTCACTTTTCTCCTGCTCCTGTTCATTTAACCAGAGAATAAAATCTCCCCGAATTGAATCTATGATCAGTTTATTGACCTTATTCCCGATTCCGGATTTTTTAAACTGATCCTCTTTATATTTCCTAAGCAGATTAGAGTGCAATTCTGTCACTTCTTCAAAAGTAAAAAAGTTCTCTACTACGCTATATTGCTGTATAAACAGATCTTCTATTATTTTTTCATAAACAGAATTCAGAACTAGCTGACTCATAATTTTATCTTTAAAACCGGATTAAAGGTAATTTTAATTGATTTACAAATTACATCAATTATTAAATTTATTAAATAAATAGTTTAATTAACATTAATTTTAAAATAGCAACTATAATAAAATAAAACAATGAAAATCAATTATTTAAATTAAAAAAAGATAATTCTGTTCTTTAATTTTAATGTATTATATTTGTTAAATTTTCATAAAAAACATCTATTTATATTTGTTAAATTTTTATTACATTAAACTGTTTTAAAAGAATTTTTTACTTTATTTATAAATAGTATCTTTATACCGTATTAACCAATCTTTACATCAAGCTATGAAAAATCAATCCCTATCTGTTTTTTTTGCCCTTGTATTATTCTTGAGCTGTAATTCCAAAAAAGAAGAAACAGACCTTTCAACAGCAATACCTGACACTATAGTCACTCATAATAATCATATTATTAAAAATGTAGATGACATTAATGGCACTTATAAAGGAACCGTTCCTTGTGGAGATTGTGAAGGTATCGAAACAGAGATCCAATTAAACTCGGACTACACTTATGTAATGAAAACAAAGTATCTGGGCAGAAATACTAAAAAAATATTTGAAGATAAAGGCAGATACAGTATTGATTCTGACAAAATGATCCTTTCTCTAGAAGGAGCCAATAAATATTTTTTCACTGGAAATGACCTTATACAACTGGATTCTGATGGAAATATCGTTACAGGAGAACATGCAGATCGATATATACTGAAAAAAGAATAATGTTTTCTTTTTGCTTTCTTCCAAAAAAATAAAGGCTTTTTACAATATCTCTATTCGATTAGTTCTGTTGCTTCGCTAATTATTTATTAAATTTGCATCCTTATATGAAGCAAAATGAGTAAGATCAGAATTACGAAACAATTTAGTTTCGAAGCAGGGCACGCATTATATGGTTATGACGGAAAATGTAAAAATGTTCACGGACACAGCTATAAACTTTCTGTAACCGTTATAGGCACACCGATTAATGACCCATCCAATGTAAAACACGGAATGGTGATCGATTTTGGTGATCTGAAAAAAATAGTAAAGGAAGAAATCGTTGATAAATTCGATCATGCCAGTGTCTTTAATCAGACCACTCCACATTTAGATCTGGCAAATGAACTAAAATCCCGTGGTCATGATGTTATTTTAGTAAACTATCAGCCTACAAGTGAAAATATGGTAATTGATTTTGCTGAAAAGATCAAAAACCGTTTACCCGAAAACATTCTCTTACATTCTTTAAGACTTCAGGAAACAGAATCTTCATTTGCAGAATGGTACGCTTCTGATAATTAATTTCTGTCAATTATATTTAAAACCGAATCAATGGATTCTTCACAAAGAAAAAAAATATATTTTGCCTCTGACCAGCATTTAGGCGCTCCAACACCGGAAAAAAGCTTTCCCAGAGAACAGCGTTTTGTCGCTTGGCTTGATGAAGTAAAAAAAGATGCTGAAGCTATTTTTGTACTGGGTGATTTGTTCGATATGTGGTTTGAATATAAGACCGTTGTTCCAAAAGGTTTTGTAAGAGTCCTGGGGAAATTAGCCGAAATAAGAGATAGTGGGATCCCTATTTATTTTTTTGTTGGTAATCATGATCTGTGGATGAACGGTTATTTTGAAGAAGAGTTAAACATTCCTGTTTATCATACTACACAAGAATTTACTTTCCATAACAAATCTTTTTTTATAGGGCATGGTGATGGCTTAGGACCCGGAGACAAGGGGTATAAGCGAATGAAAAAAATATTCACTAATCCTTTTTTTCAGTGGCTTTTCAGATGGCTTCATCCTGATTTGGGGCTAAAGCTTGCGCAATATCTTTCTGTAAAGAATAAACTGATCTCCGGCGATGAAGATGTTGTTTTTCTTGGTGAAGAAAACGAATGGCTGGTACAATATGCTAAAAGCAAACTGGAAAGCAAACATTATGATTATTTCATTTTTGGACACCGCCACCTGCCAATGGTAATTAAACTAAATGAAACTTCTGAATATATCAATTTAGGAGACTGGATAACCTACTTTACCTATGGTGTTTTTGATGGAGAAAAATTTGAACTGAAAAAATTTGAACCCAACACAGCAAATTAATTTCTGCACAGTTCATCTAGATAAGCATCTAACCGAATCTGAAATAAGGTTCCATCTATAAGATCTTTGATCTGACGTAACTCTCTCATAGAAACTGCCAGATCCACATTTTCACATGGTGTTTTTAATAAAAACTTACCACAACTATTTTTTAAATCACAATTACCACACTGTATACTATGATAAGAAGCATTGATAAGGTGAGTAAAAACTCGTAATTCATTGTATGAAAAGTAAAACCCTGTTTCTTTAAATACTAATTGTACCTTTTCTAACAAAGACTCTCCTTCTTTTTTCCAGTAAAAAGAGACTCCAAAATCATTATAATATATTTGTTCTATCTGTTCCATACCACAAAATTTGAAACAAATATAATAAATTATTTATACTGGTTCTAAATAAGGTTGTTTTCTTTTAGATCTTTTAATTTTAACTGCAGTGTAATATTCCCGTTCCATTCATTTTCTTCAATACAGTAAACTGCCTGAAACGGTTTTTTATCGGTTGTCATTTCTAATTTGTTTCCGAGATTAAAACCAATAGCGGCATATCCTCCCGAATTTTCCTGCTTTACAAATAATTTTAGATGTCGGTTTTCTTCTCCTAATGTTTTTACATACCCTGTATCTTCCAGATTTCGGGTCAGAAAAACAGGCATCATATTGGACGGTCCAAAAGGAGCGAACTGATTTAACACTCTAATGAATTTAGGCGTAATATCCTTCAACTCAATCTCTGCATCAATGAGAATCTCCGGTATTAATAAATGTGGATCAATTGTTTCTGAAACCACTTTTTCAAACTGTTCTTTAAATTTCTGATATTGCTCAGGCAAAAGAGTTAATCCGGCGGCATATTTATGTCCTCCAAACTGTTCGATATATTCCGAACAAGCTTCCAGCGCATTATAAACGTCAAAATCTTTTACAGAACGCGCGGAAGCAGCATATTTGTCACCACTTTTAGTAAAGACTAAAGTAGGACGATAATAGGTTTCTGTTAATCGGGAAGCAACAATCCCTATAACGCCTTTGTGCCAGTCTTCCTGAAAAACAACAGTTGACACACGTTCTTGTTCTTTATTTTCTTCTATCTGCAATAATGCTTCTCCTGTAATACGCTTATCAAAACCTTTACGATCCGCATTAAAAACCTCGATCTCAGAGGCAAAAGCAGAAGCCTGAGCCCAGTCAAACTCTGTCAACAGACGAACTGCATAATTCCCGTGTTTAATCCGTCCTGCTGCATTGATTCTCGGGGCAATTATAAACACAACATCCGTAATAGTAAGTACTTTTTTATTTACCTGACTGACTAACGCTTTAATTCCCGGTCTCGGATTCGAATTAATAACCTGTAAACCAAAGTGAGCTAATATCCGATTCTCTCCATCCATGGGAACAATATCCGCAGCAATAGCAGTTGCAACCAGATCCAAATATGGAATCAGATCCTCTATCGTTTGCCCTCTGTTACCGGCTAACGCCTGAATGATCTTAAACCCAATTCCACATCCACATAATTCATCATATGGATAATCACAGTCTGCTCTTTTTGGGTCTAAAATAGCAACTGCATCCGGAAGAATATCACCGGGTCTGTGGTGGTCTCCAATAATAAAATCTATATTTCTTTCTTTTGCGTAAGCAATATGATCTAAAGCTTTAATTCCACAATCTAATGCAATGATTAACGAAAACCCATTATCATCTGCAAAATCAATCCCTTTATAAGATATACCGTATCCTTCATCATAACGATCCGGAATATAGGTTTCTACATTAGAATATGATGTTTTCAGATAAGATGCAACCAGGGAAACAGCTGTTGTTCCGTCAACATCATAATCTCCAAAAACCAGAATGTTTTCGTTCTTTGCAATAGCCAATTCAATTCTTGCTATTGCTTTATCCATATCTTTCATCAGATAAGGGTCATGCAAATCTTCTAAAGAAGGGCGAAAAAACTTTTTTGCTTCTTCAAATGTTTCAATTCCACGTTGTACTAAAAGCTGTGCAATATAACTGTCAACTCCTAAAACTTGTTCTAAATGCTTTACTTTTTTAACTTCCGCTTTTGATTTTAAAGTCCAACGCATTTTATTATTTTAAAAGGATAAATTTTAATTTGGGAAAAATAATCACCAGATAAATTTCAGAAAATCTAAGCTTGTCTTTTACTTCTCCCCTGATTCGGATAATGTAGTTTTACTTTTAGTTATTGGTTTTCCACCTACAATAACTACGATTTCACCTCTTGGTGCCGTTTTTTCAAAATGAGCTAAAACTTCTTTAGCAGTTCCTCTCACTGTTTCTTCATGTAGCTTAGACAACTCTCTTGACACAGAAACCGGTCTGTCTTCACCAAAATAAGTAATGAATTCTCCTAATGTTTTTACTAATTTATGTGGAGAAACATACAGGATCATTGTCCTTGTTTCCTCTGCTAAAATAAGATAGCGGGTCTGCCTGCCTTTTTTATCCGGAAGAAAACCTTCAAATATGAACTTATCATTCGGCAGTCCGCTATTCACCAGTGCAGGGACAAAAGCCGTTGCTCCGGGTAAACATTCTACTTCTATTTTATGCTCTACGCAAGCACGAGTCAATAAGAATCCGGGATCTGAAATAGCCGGAGTTCCTGCATCCGAAATCAGAGCAATAGTTTCACCTGCCTGCAGACGTTTAATTATATTTTCAACCGTTTTATGCTCATTATGCATATGATGACTCTGCATATGTGTACTGATCTCAAAATGCTTTAAAAGTTTCCCACTGTTTCGGGTATCTTCCGCCAAAATCAGATCGACCTCTTTCAAAACTTTTATTGCTCTGAACGTCATATCTTCTAAATTACCAATTGGGGTTGGAACTAAATACAGTTTTGACATATCAGATAAACTTATTTTCGATCAGTTCCATAAAACGAGTTTCATACTCTTCCTTACCTTCCCAATTATTGTAATCCGGTTTTACCAGATTGTCTATAAAATCTTTAGCATCATTATAATTATCAAAAGTATTCAGTTGAGAGATTACCCGATTCAGATCTTCACTGCTATTTCCAAAAAGATTTTTTTGAAAAGCAATACGGTCATTTAATCCAAAACTGATCCCTTTTTTTAATCGGTCGTTCAGAGTAACTGCTTTTATCGTTGGGTTTTCGATAGTCGTCTCTGTTGATCTGTTTTTTTTCATCTCAACTGTAGAAATTTTCTCTGTTTCCGTAACAGAAGTTACAGTTTCAACTTGTTCTGCTTCTTCCGCTCTGATAAAAACAGGAAACGGTTTTACTCCTTCCAACAGATCTTCAAGAGTAACCTTTTTAGACTCCGTTTCTTCCTCAACAGCAATAAATTCAAAATTAGGTTTAAAGAAAATCTCGTCAAGAATGATTTCTTCCTTATCTTCAATATCTTTATCAGACACCTTTTCTTTAACTTCTTCTTTTAAAGTAATCGATTCCGAAGCAATCTCTTCTTTTGGCTCCTCAATAATTACTGTTTTCTCTGTTTCAACATCATTAACTTCTTTTTTATCTGTTACAGCATCAAAAATCTCTTCAATTTTCTCCTCCATTACCTGTAGTCCGATAGTTGGTTTTATATCACCAAAATTCTCTTCAATAAAGCATAATACAGAAAGTTTTTCATATAGCTTCTGAGTTTCCTTATGTAACTGAATAAGCTCTGATTTGTTTTTAAGCTTCAGAATTCTGTGCGCAATACTGATTAAATCGGCCTCTAACTTTTTCTTCATAACTTTTGATATTATCCTTAGTAATGCTTGACTTTTTTAATAATTTTGTTACCGTTACAAAAGTAATAGAAATAAACGCTGTTTACAGCCTGAAAATTACAAAATGTTTCTTGAAAATACGGTAAATCATAAAGAACAATTTGGCTGGATCGAAGTAATCTGCGGCTCCATGTTCTCCGGTAAGACGGAAGAACTAATTCGTCGATTAAGAAGAGCTCAGTTTGCCAAACAGAAAGTAGAAATTTTTAAACCGGCGATTGATACTCGTTATCATGATGAAATGGTAGTTTCACATGATTCTAATGAGATTCGCTCTACTCCTGTTCCTGCAGCCACCAACATTCGACTTTTAGCCGATGACTGCGATGTTGTGGGGATTGATGAAGCACAGTTTTTTGATGATGAAATTGTAGCGGTATGCAATGATCTGGCAAATCGTGGCGTCAGAGTAATCGTAGCAGGACTGGATATGGATTTTAAAGGAAACCCTTTTGGTCCCATGCCTGCTCTCATGGCAACTGCTGAATATGTTACAAAAGTACATGCTGTATGTACCCGCACCGGAAACCTGGCAAACTATAGTTTCAGAAAAACTCAAAATGATAATTTAGTTATGCTCGGAGAAGTCGAAGAATATGAGCCCCTGAGCAGAGCTGCTTATTTTGAGGCAATGAAAAAAAACGTATGATAATAATTCTTCTTCAGAAAAACAGATACTTTTCTTAAAAACAGCAACATAGATTTTTTTAGACAAATTTAGCAAATCAATTGTTGTATTTAATATACAACAATTGATTTTTATTTTATATATTTACATTAAACTATAATACAAATTTATTATGATAAATGTAAATCAAAAAGAATTAGTAAAAGCCACTGTACCGATTTTAAAAACAAATGGAAATGCTTTGACCAGCCACTTTTATAAAAGACTTTTAGGACAACATCCCGAACTAAAAAACATATTTAATATGGCAAATCAAGCTAGTGGAAAACAGCAAAATGCTTTAGCAGGAACGCTATTAGCATATGCTGAAAATATTGATGATCCAAGTGTATTGATTAACAAGATAAAAACAATCAGTCACAAACATGTAAGTCTGAATATTACAGAAGACCAATATGATATTGTAGGGCATCATTTAATTGAATCTATAAAAGAAGTTCTGGGAGAAGCTGCTACTGAGGAGATTATCGATGCGTGGACAGTTGCTTATCTGGAACTTGCCTCTATCATGATTAACATGGAAATTGAAATGTATGAACAGAACACCACCAAAAAAGGTGCGTGGAATGGTTGGAGAACCTTTATTATTTCTAAGATCGTTAAAGAAAGTGACGAAATTAAATCTTTTTATCTGACTCCTCAGGATAAAGATGAAATAGCTTCATTCTCTCCGGGTCAATATATAACGGTAAAATTATTTATTCCTGAACTGGGACACAATCAACCAAGACAATATAGTTTATCTTCTGCTTTTAATAAAAACTATTATCGAATTTCAGTAAAGAAAGAAAAAGGGATAAAAAACAATCCGGACGGTATGGTTTCTCATGAACTACATAATAAAAAAGAGGGAGATGTAATAGAACTAAGTGCACCGGCAGGAATCTTTCACATTGACCCAAACGCTGTAAACCCGCTTGTGTTAATAAGTGGAGGTGTTGGTGTTACACCTTTAATGAGTATGTTAGAAAGTAATAAAGAAGCCCTACAAAAAAATCAGACTATATGGATTCATGGTTGTAGAAATGAAAAAGTTCATGCCTTTAAAGAAGAAATCAAAGAATTAAATGCAAATTCAGAATGGTTAAAATCCTATATTTTCTATGAAACTTTATCCGATAATCAAAAAGATATAATAGAAGGACGTGTAGACTTACATCAATATAAAGACGAGATATTATTAGACGATGCAAAATATTATATTTGCGGTCCTGAAATGTTTATAAAAACACAATACCAGTCTCTTGTAGCTCTTGGTGTTTCCAGAAATAATATTTTGTTTGAAGAATTTGGTCCTCAATTAATAAATATTAATTAAATCAAAGTATGAAACTAAACCACTTTACCGATTTCAGTATGCGGGTATTGCTGTATCTAAATCAAAAAAATAGCCTTGAATCCTGCTCTTTAGATGATTTAGCCAACAAATTTACTCTTTCTCGAAATCACCTTATAAAAGTGGTTCAGTTTCTTGCTAAAAATGATCTAATATTAACCAAAAGAGGAAAGAATGGAGGAATTCTTATTGCTAAAAAAGCACAGGAAATCAGACTAGGCGATTTAATACATCTTTTAGAACAGGACAATTCCCCAATAATTAATTGTAGTACAAAACCTTGTGTTTTTCGGTTTCATCATTGTAAATTAAAACTTTCTTTTGAAAAAGCATATTTAGCCTTTATTACCAGTCTGAATGAAAACACTTTAAATGATTTGAGCTTTGATAACTGGAAAAATATTTTTTAGAATTTAAAAAAATCAGAAAACAAATCAGTAAAGTTCTTTAATTAGGTTAATTTTATATTCTGGAAAAATAAAAAGCTATTGAATTAATTCAACTAAAGTATACTGCCATTGAAACTTAAAATCAAAAATATTATCTCGAAAATTCACGCTCAGTTTGTGGGAGAGAATATTGATTCTGAAATTAACACTGTCTCCATAGACAGCCGTTCTTTACAAAACAATACTACTTCTTTATTCTTTGCCATAAAAGGACAAAACCACGATGGACATCTTTATATTGAAGATCTGATCCAGAAAGGAGTTCAGCATTTTGTTGTACAGGAAATACCGGAAAAGGTAAAAAATAAAGCAAACTTCCTTTTAGTTGAAAACACACTAACTGCCTTACAGCAGTTTGCCACTTATTATAACAGCTTATATAACTTCCCCATTATAGGGATTACAGGAAGTAACGGAAAAACAATTGTAAAAGAATGGCTTAACTTCCTGCTGAGTCCTGATTATAATATTATCCGAAATCCTAAAAGTTATAACTCACAAATAGGTGTTCCCCTTTCCGTCATTGGTATCGATCAAAGACATAATTTAGGTCTTTTTGAAGCAGGTATCTCCACTGTAGGAGAAATGGAAAAACTGGAGAAAATTATTCACCCTTCTATCGGAATCCTTACCAACATTGGTAGTGCGCATGATGAAGGATTCAAGGATGTTACAGAAAAAACAAAAGAAAAATTATTGCTGTTTAAAAATGTTTCTGCTCTAATTTATCAAAAAAATCCGGCGTTGGATGCTATAATCAGTCAGACAAAATATCTTAAAAACAAACAGTTATTTAATTGGAGTTTTGAAGACCAAGATGCTGTTGTTTTTATTTCTGAGAAAACAACCTACAAGGAGAATACCATTTTAGAAATTAATTTTAAAGAAAACATCTTTAAAATCATAGTTGCATTCCTCGATCAGGCTTCTGTAGAAAATGCAATCCACTGCCTTGCTCTCCTTCTTTACTTAGAATATGATTTTGAGACCATTCAGAACAGAATAAAATTACTTTATCCCGTAGAAATGCGTTTAAAGGTTAAAAACGGAATAAATAATACTACGATAATTGACGATAGTTACAGTTCTGATTATCAATCTCTTAAAATAGCTCTGGATTTCCTGGAACATCAGAAAAAACATAAACATAAAACGGTTATCCTATCGGATATTTTCCAGAGTGGCTTACCATTAGATGAATTATATAAAAAAGTAGCTGCTTTACTTGCCTCCAATAATGTTGACAGAATAATAGGTGTCGGTAGCACTATTTCAAAGTTTGCCGGTGATTTTCATAACATTGTTATTTATAATACTACCTCGGATTTTATTAAAGATTTCGATAACCTGACTTTTGAAAATGAATCTATTTTAGTAAAAGGGGCAAGAAGTCTTCATTTTGAAGATATTGTTGCACTACTGGAAGAAAAAACACATGAAACAGTACTTGAAATCAATTTAAATGCAATCAGCCATAACTTAAATTACTTTAAGTCAAAACTTAAACCTACAACTAAATTAATGGTAATGGTAAAAGCTTTTGCTTATGGAAGCGGAAGTTTTGAAATTGCCAAATTACTAGAACATCATAAAATAGACTATCTGGGTGTTGCATTTGCTGACGAAGGAATCTCTCTTCGAAACGCTGGTATAAAAATGCCGATCATGGTTATGAACCCGGAAAACAGTAGCTTCTCCGCTATGATTGCCCATCATCTGGAACCCGAAATCTATTCTATAAAAGGATTA
Source organism: Flavobacterium sp. AK-301 (assembly GCF_058310215.1). Classification (NCBI taxonomy): domain Bacteria; kingdom Pseudomonadati; phylum Bacteroidota; class Flavobacteriia; order Flavobacteriales; family Flavobacteriaceae; genus Flavobacterium; species Flavobacterium sp. AK-301. Next base: position 312,058 of record NZ_JBZEES010000003.1, on the reverse strand, counting down.
AATGCTTTTCTGAAAATTGCTCACAGTAAAAATCTCGAACACTATCCGATTCATATAAAACTGGATACAGGAATGCATCGTCTGGGATTTGAAAAAAATGATCTAGAGGAATTAGCACAAATACTGAAAAATGATTCTGTTCAGGTAAAAAGTGTTTTTTCACACCTGGCATCCAGTGACGATCTAAAAGATTCCAATTTCACAAATGGTCAGATTGCTTTGTTTGACAAACTTTCTGCACAACTGATCTCTTCTTTAAAAACGACACCTTTAAGACATATTCTAAACACTTCCGGAATCAGTAATTTCACAAAGAATCAATTTGATATGGTTCGTTTGGGGATTGGATTATATGGTGTATCCAGTAATCCTGAAGAAGCAAAGATACTTGAAAACGTAGGTACCTTGAAATCAATAATCTCTCAGGTAAAAACGATTAAAACAGGAGAAAGTATAGGATATAACCGTAGATTTATTGCTGATAAAGTTACCCGATCTGCCACTATCCCTATCGGTTATGCAGATGGTATTCCGAGAAGCTGGGGAAATGGCACAGGTTATGTTCTGATCAATGATCAAGAAGCCCCCATTCTTGGAAATATTTGTATGGATATGCTAATGGTAAATGTAACCGATATTAAATGCAATGAAGGTGATACTGTTACTGTTTTTGGCAAAAAACCAACCGTATCTTATATCGCAGGAAAATTAAACACCATTCCTTATGAAATTCTGACCAGTATTTCGCAGAGAGTAAAAAGAATATTCTACAGAGAATGAGCAAACCTTGTTTTTTTTACTAAATTTGATACTGTAAAACAATAACTTAACTCGAAAAACAGAAAACTATGGGAATGATTTCAGAATTTAAGGCTTTTGCCATGAAAGGCAATGTAGTTGACCTTGCAATAGGGGTTATTATTGGCGGTGCTTTTGGTAAAATTGTAAGCTCATTAATTGATGATGTGGTTACTCCTCTTTTATTACAACCGGCTTTAAAAGCAGCTAATCTTAGTAAACTGGAAGAACTTACGATCTTCGGATCAGTAAAGTACGGTCTTTTCATTTCAGCAGTAATTAATTTTATAATTATTGCTTTCGTTCTGTTTATGATCATAAAAGCGATTAATGCTGCTAAAAGAAAAGAAGCAATAGCTCCCGCTCCCGCAGGTCCTACACAGGAACAACTGCTTGCTGAAATCCGTGATCTGTTAAAAAACAAATAATTTTAGAAATAAGAACCGCTTCAAAAAGCGGTTTTTTTATACAAAATAACATAATATAACATTTTGTTATAATTTAATTATTTTGATTATACTAAAACTAATATCCTTACTTTTGTACTTTAACCTATACTAAAAAATACACATATGAAAATTGCTGTTGTTGGTGCAACAGGAATGGTTGGTGAAGTGATGCTGAAAGTATTATCTGAAAGAAACTTTCCTGTAACCGAATTAATCCCTGTTGCTTCAGAAAAATCCGTTGGTAAAGAAATTGAATTCAACGGAAAAAAATATAAAGTAGTAAGTTTAGCTACTGCCATTGCACTAAAACCTGAAATTGCTATATTCTCTGCCGGAGGAGAAACCTCTCTGGAATGGGCTCCAAAGTTTGCAGCAGCAGGAATTACCGTAATTGACAATTCTTCTGCATGGAGAATGGACCCTACTAAAAAATTAGTAGTTCCTGAAATTAATGCTTCTACGCTTACAAAAGAAGATAAGATTATTGCTAATCCTAATTGTTCTACTATACAGTTAGTAATGACATTAGCGCCTCTTCACAAAAAATATAACATTAAGAGAATTGTTGTTTCTACGTATCAATCCATAACCGGAACAGGCGTAAAAGCAGTTAAACAACTGGAAAATGAATATGCCGGTGAAAAAGGAGAAATGGCTTATCCTTATCCAATTCATCGAAATGCCATCCCGCAATGTGATGTTTTTGAAGAGAACGGATACACTAAAGAGGAAATGAAATTAGTTCGTGAAACTCAAAAAATATTAAACGATAAAACAATTGCTGTAACCGCTACCGCTATCCGAATTCCTGTTGTGGGAGGTCACAGCGAATCTGTTAATGTCGAGTTTTCAAATGACTTTGATGTTAACGATATTCGAAAAATACTACATGACACTCCCGGAATTGTCGTTCAGGATAATCCGGAAACAAAAAGCTATCCTATGCCTATTTATGCACAAGGGAAAAATGATGTTTTTGTAGGCAGAATAAGAAGAGACGCTTCTCAGCCTAATACTGTAAATATGTGGATCGTTGCTGATAATCTTAGAAAAGGTGCTGCGACAAACACTATTCAGATTGCTGAATATCTGATTGCGAATAAATTAGTTTAAAATCTTTTAAACAGAAATCTAAAACCACCTTTTCAACGATCAGAATAAGGTGGTTTTTTTAATAGTGTCTATAATTTATTCTATATTCTTCCCAAAGCAATTGATGGGTAACTCCGTTTCTCAGATCTAGTCATTTATTTGCCCTCTTTTGTTTTAAAAACAAGTAAAACCCGCTCTGCGAAGTTTCCGACTTCGTAGTGGTGGATTCAGTCTCTGACCGATGACATCTAATTATCTTATAAGATTAATTAATCCATTTTTCCAATTATTTGTATGTAACAAACAGAAAATCATTGAAAAAAAAGTAACTTAATTGAAAATAATATTGACGCAAGACTAAATAGTATAATAACTATCCCTATACATATAAAGGTAAAAGAAACTTTCTTAGTTAAAGCATTTTCATTTTTCATATTATAATCCTAATTCAAGTTGATTTTGTATTAAATTAAAGTACTTCCCTTTTCGTTTTATCAGTTCCTGATGAGTACCTGTTTCTATAATAGTTCCGCTATCCAAAACAATAATCTGATCTGCATTTACAACCGTACTTAAACGGTGAGCCACAACTATCATGGTTTTTCCTTTAAAAAATATATTTATATTGTTTACGATAGCCGCTTCGTTTTCGGTATCTAGTGAATTAGTAGCTTCATCAAAAAACAAATAATCCGGATTTTTATAAATAGCTCTTGCAATAAAAATGCGCTGTTTCTGCCCTTCGCTCACTCCTATACCTTCATCACCTATAATTGTGTTTTCTTTTAAGGGTAATTTGGACACAAAACCGCTAACATTTGCTAAATCCATCGCTTTTTGTAATGTTTCAGGGTTATAGTCTTTACTTAATGAAATATTATAGGCTATCGTTTCTGAGAAGATAGAGCTATCTTGAAGAATTGCCCCACATGTATTCCTCCAAAATTTATTTTCTACCCCCTGTATGGGGTTATTTCCTATATAAATATTCCCTGATGCCGGATTATAAAATTTAAGCAGAAGTTTTAACAGGGTTGTTTTCCCACTACCGCTTACGCCCACTATTGCTGTCGTTTTTCCTTTAGGAATTACACAGTTAATATTTGTAAGTACATCGGTTTTATTATTATATGAAAAGAATATATTTTCAAAAGTAATGTCTTTTATTTCGGGAAGGGAGGAAACTTGATTTAAATTTTCTTCATCAGACCTGTTATGTATATCCCCCATTCTTTCAAAACTAAGTTTTACTAACTGATAATCAAGTATAAAATTAATCAGCTGTCCTAACGGGGTATTAATTCCTCCTATGATAAATATTATTGCCAGCATGGAACCTATACTTAATGTTCCGTTCATTACAGCCATTGATGCTATGAACAGGATAAGTATATTTACAAAGAAGCCGATAAACCGGTAACTTTCATATTGCTGATTCACTTTCAGCTTATTAATATTATTTAAATAGGCAGCTATTTGAATTTTCTGCCATTCTTCTCTTTTATATTCTTCCAGATTATTTAGTTTAATTTCCTGCATATGGGTTATTAATTCATAAATCTTATTTTGATCTTTTGCCTGTAAAGAAAACGATTTATGATCTAGTATTTTAATTTTTTCTAAAAACCTGAATATCCAAAACAATTCAAAGCAGGTTCCTAAAAATAAGACTAAAAAAACATTCAGGTTAAAATAGAATAATACTGCACCGTATATTGCAATCGTAAAAATGGAAAAAAATGTCTGCAATAAATCCTTAGATAAGAATTCTTCTATTCTTTTATGATCATGAATTCTTTCTATAAGATCTCCAGTATTTTTACTATTAAAAAATTTCAAAGGTAGTCTCATTAATTTAGCAAGAAAATCAGAAATAATTGCTAAGCTAATTCTACTACTTATATAAATAAACAACCAGGAACGGTAGAATTCTAACCCTATCTGACTTAAATACAGTAGTACCTGAGCTGCTAATATCAGATAGATAAGATTAACATTTTCGAGATTTACCCCACTGTCAATAATCTGCTGAGTACAAAATGGCAAAATCAACTCAATTATAGAGGATACTAACAGGGTTAAAATAATTAAAGCTAATTCTCTCTTATGTTTTTTTAAATACTGGGTTACATGACGTATATTAGACTTTCCCGTCTGCTTATTTACATGATTTATTTTATATATCTTTTCTGTAGGTTGTAGTGTTAGTATAAGGCCTTTTTCTTGGTTTTGAGCCCAGCCTTCTATAAACTCTTCTTTGGTATACGTAACTTTTCCAAAACCGGGATCGGAAACATAAACTTTATTATTTTTTATTTTATAAACCACAATAAAGTGGTTTTGATTCCAGAAAAAAACAGCTGGAAGAGGGACATGTTCAACCATTTCGTCAAAATTCATTTTAACAACTATGGTTTCATACCCTACTTCTTGTGCTGTTTTATTTAAATCAACGATAGAAATACCTTGCTTCATCAGATTCGCTTCTTCAAAATAGGATTGTAAACCTTTAGAGCTTACACCATAATAAGAAGAAATCATCTTTAAGCAGGTAAAACCACAATCCTGACTATCAAACTGAGGGATGTAAGGAAATTTTTTCTTAAACGGCATGTTTTCTAAAACTTTCTAATTTTTCAGCATAAATAGGTTCTGGTATAGAGGGTAATGTTTCTTCTATAATTTGTAATGCTTCTTCATAAGTTAATTTTTGAATTTGGGTTTTTTCTTTTAGTTCTTCATCCATTGAATCATATACCTTATTCTGTATATAAGTTATTAAATGAAGTAAGTCGTCACAATATACCGTTGGGTTATTAAATCCGTTAACGGAACTGTAGCGATGCGGTAAATAACCTCCCCCACAAATTTCCTGTACCGGACAGGCAAGACATTTTCTGCATAAATACTTCCCACTATTTTTATAAACATCAATCAACAGACTATCAAAACAATCCTCTATCTCCCTATCTTTTATATTGATACCTGATTTAGTAAATGAGTCACCACAAATTTTCAAGCAGTCCAAAGACTCAAGCTCCCCATTTGTTTCCAATACCATGATATTGTTGTCTGATGTTCCAAAAGAATCCAGATCAACATTAGAACCCAATATAACTTTTAAAATAGAAGAAAAAATTCTAATATCTACCGTTTGTTCATCCGGGTTTTCAAACCAAAGATCAAAAGCAATTTTAAGCCATTCAAAAGTAGTCTGCCCATTATTTTCAGTTTTTATATCGTAATTTTCATCTAACAACAAAATATCAAAATGAGTAATATTAGCTTTTTTAAATCCTTCAAAAAATTCTACTGGATCTGATTTAGCATTCAAAACAGATAAGGCTCCAAAAGGTATCTTATTTCTATTTAAACACTCCACCCCGGACATTACCCGATCAAAAGTTCCTTTGTTTTTTTTATCAACCCGATGCAGATCGTGGATGTTTTTGGGTCCATCTATACTGACTCCAATTCCTACGTCACATTTTTTAAAAATCTCACACCATTCATCGTCTACCAACATCCCATTAGTCTGCATTGATAATTCTAAATTAATCTCATGTTCTTTTATTTTATGAAACTTTTCCATAAGTTCTATAAAATATTGTTTGTCCATCAATAATGGCTCTCCTCCATGCATAGTCAAACTAAGATATTTAATATTATTTTTCTTAGAATAACGTATTATTTTATCAATAAAACTATCTATGGTTGAATTTTCTATAAACTTGGGCTGCTTTAAATAAGAGTTATCTCCATGATTATACATATAACAATAGGTACAATTGATATTACATCTACTCGCTATTTTTATAACTACTTCTAGATTCATGTTTTATATTTTTTATTTCGTTCTTAATAAAAGTGTATATAGTCAATCGATTTAATACATCAATATATGTATTTCCCTATGAATGGGTATTCTTTATTCATAGGGAAATAATTACCATCTTTTAATCATTCTAAAACAACACCATTACTAAAAGGTTTTCTTGTGTAACTCTAAAGATTCCCAAAAATCTACTACAAAATCTTTTATTTTAATAGAGACAGATATCTTCAAACTAAAAAAACTTTTTATTATTTCATGTTATTTTAGTTAATCAATTACCATCTTTTTCTAAATTGACCAAAAAATTGACCAAAACGACTTCCTGGTAAATTTTCTTCATTTTCACATATACCAGTAGCGAAATCTTTCAAATTTTTATTATTAAAAACCTGATTCTCTTTAGAATTTAATAGGCTTTTATCTTCCTGGGTTAAAAAAAACTTTTTCATGTTGTTTACTGTATTTAATTATTAAAATAATTTTTTGGTATAGTATTACTCCGTACCAATACAGATCTTTTGCTTGCAAGCATCAGCTATTTTTACATTTGGCCACAATATAAAAACAGTTGTTATTTTTATTTTATTCTTTCTGTTTCTTCACTATTACTACTTTTATTTATTTCTTCCTCCGTCTTTTCTTCTTCAAATTGAACTTTTTTCATTTTCCCCAACTTATAGACAAGGGAAAACTTTATTTTCTGTATATCGGGATAATCATAATTTATTTGGGAAATACCATTTACTGTTTGATAAAATTTAGATGTATTGGTTCTAAAAATATCTTCTGCAGTTATTGACAGATTAAGCTTATTCTCAATCAGAGAAAACCGAATCCCTGCATCAAACTGATAAAAGGGCGAAAGGATATAACTGTTTGCGATAGACTTCGCATGATATAAAAAGCTTAACTCTGCTTTTATTGTTTCTTTCTTATTTATTATAAAACTATTTACCGAATTAAAAGACCAAGACCATCTGCTAATATTAGGTATATCTGCTTCTTTTAATTTATCATTATTGGTTTCTGTATAAAATAGAAGAGCAGTAGTATTACTTTCCCACCATCTCCAATAATTAAAGGTGTAGTTTTCAATTAGTCCCATACTCTTTTGTTTATAAAAATTATACGGCATTAGTTTTTGAACTGTTTCTGATGGAGAAACTATGGTTATTTGATCTATACCTTCATTTATATAACTAAAATACAATGCATTATACCAATTTTGATGTATGTATGATAACTCAAAATTATGTGTGAAATACGGTTGCAAAAAAGGGTTTCCCTCAGAATAATTAAAAGGAGTAGAATAAAATTTAAATGGATTTAAATCTCTATATGTTGGACGGTCTACTCTTTTATTATAATTTAACGAGATTATATTGTCTTCATCAAACAAATAGGTTAAGTACAAGCTTGGAAACAATTTAAAGTAATCATTTACTTTTCCCCTACTTAAAGTTCTGGACAATCCTTTTGTCTGTGTTGCCTCTCCTCTCAATCCAATTTGAACATTGAAATTTTCCGAAAAGTTTTTTTGCAACGAAATATAGGCTGCCTGTGTGTTTTCATTATATTCGAATTTATCATTATAATCAGACACCTGATGATTGACCGATAAGTTAGAATAATCAACTTTACTTCTGGTATTGATAAAAGCAACTTTTGCCCCAACACTTAAGTTTACCCAACTTAAAGGGATTTCATAGTCTACCTTAGAGGTAACAAGATTAATATATTGTCTACTAATATTTTTAAAGTGTACACCTCTTCCTACTAATTGATTTCCGTTTCCATCAAAAATTTCGGAAGCTGAAGTATTGTCTGTTTCTGAATCAAAATACAAATAATTAACATCGAAGAAAATCTTTTTACCTAATGAATCTAATTCCTGGTCATAAGAAAAACCTAATGAATGTAGTTCTTTATTTTTTTCAACATACGAAGGAGTACGTATTATTGAATCTAAATCCATAGAAATAGTATTCCTGATAAATGAGGTATTATTCCCTCTTCGTGTTGTTGAGCTTACATTAGAGGTGTAATTAAAGTTCAGTTTTGCATCGTTAGATGTTTTATACCCTAGATTTAAATACCCTGAGAAATTATCCTGAAAAACTCTGCTTTTATTTTCTTCAAACCATTTAAATTCAGGATAATTTAAGGTATATTCCTGATAGGGTCCTGTACTTCCATTTACATAGTTAAAATTAGTGTTTAGCGTAAAATCATTTTTCTTATAATTTAATGATGTATTATAATTTCCCGTACTATATTTAGACTGAATATAGGATGTTCCTATACTCCCTTTGAAACCATCTCTTACTTGTTTTTTCAGAACTATATTGATTAATCCGCTATTTCCTTCAGAATCATATTTTGCTGAGGGATTATTTATTACTTCTATTTTCTGAACTAACTCAGAAGGCATTGAAGCTAAATACTCTGCAAGATCTTCTTCTGAAAAAGACAATTCCTGTTCATCAATCATTACAGAAACAGCATTTTTCCCAATAATGGCAATCTGTCTATTTCTGACTTGTAAACCCGGGGTTATTTTTAAAAGATCCAGTATGTTTTTCCCTTCAGCATTAATGGACTGATCTACATTAAAAATAAGACGATCACCTTTTCTTGAAAGTAACGGCTTCTTGGCAGTAATTTTTACCTCGTCCAAAACATTTTCAAAATAATCGATAATAAAAGGCGGTAGAATACGATTCTCAAAAATCAGCAAACTATCTTTATAAACAATACTGTCATCATAATATACCTTAACTAAATATTCTCCTTTTTGAAGAGATAATTTATATCTTCCTAAACTATCTGTAAGCTGATTGTAGAAATATTTGTCATTAGATACATTAATAAGCGCAGATCTTAATGCTTTTTTATTTTTATCCAGAACAACACCTTCTGCTACAAAATTCTGACTAAACAAAATTGTTGGAGATAAGAAAAACAGGTATAATATGGAATTAATCTTTGCTTTCATAACGTAAAAAATCTTTTTTCTTTTTAAATATTAATTCAAATGTATATATTTTTTAGTTTAAAAAAACATTTAATTCAAAAAAAATATAAAAAAATATAATTATTGTAATAAAAATACCCGTAAAAAACAATATATATCAATATTTTATAATCAATTAAAACATACTACATAACAATGAGAATAAGGGATAATCCATATTTTTTATAATTTTTATAACAACACATAATCATAAAGAAAAAAAATTAAAATTTTTATCATTATTAAGAAAATTCATTCGTGAATTATTAATTTATATTCTAAATATTTGAATTTATTATAAAAAAACAACAAGGAATAGAAAATTAAGAGACTCAGATTCGGACTTATCCGCTTCTATAATTACATTTTGGAATTTAGGTAGCCGGAGAGTGCAAGGAAGAACCAAAAGAAAAGATGCGGTAGAAGTTATTAAAGCAGTATATGGTATAATCCTCTGAACCTCAATTTTTAAAACACTAAAATTCAACTAATTAATCACTAAATAGCGTGAAATATTATTTTTTTCTTACTTTTGCAGTCTATGAAATATAAATACCCTTTTATAAACGCTTCATTATTGGCAGCAGTGTTGTTTACATTGTTGTTTCAGTCTGTGCACTTTACCGGGCATTTATTTAGTGACTTTCTTAATCATAATGAGATAGTCACCCATCATGAAATTGAGGACAACACTTTAAAGATAGTAGATAATCACACGAATCATCACACCTGTTCTATTTGTGAATTTACATTAAGTTCTGCTCTTTTAAGTGATGTTTTTTTATTGAAATTATTCTTTTCACACGAAGAAATTCCTTATAATTTTACTCTAAACAAAGCCCTGTTTTCTACTGCTGAAAATTCTTTTGGACTTCGGGCTCCTCCCTTATCTATCGGTTAAATAATTTATTTTAGATCCTTTTGATCTGATATCGTTTTTATTCCTATCCATTTAGATACTTAAAAAATGCGTAATTTTTTTACAATACTGTTCTTCATTATCGGAGGATATTCTTCTTTATATTCTCAGAATATAATAAGCGGAATTATTACTAATGAAAATAATCAGCCTCTTGCTGAATGTCTGATCTATGCTGGCAAACAACATACAACCAGTGATTCATCAGGTAAATATACTTTTGAAAATATCCCCAACGGAAAAACCACCATTATAATTTCACGTATTGGTTTTCAGTCAATGCATAAAACCATTGAGCCTGAAAGAAAATCTGTTTTTAATTTTAAACTAAAACGAGAAACAAATCTGTTAGAGGAAGTTATAGTAAAAACAGCCGATAAACAAACAAATAGTACCAGTAAAGAAGTCGTAAATCAAAACTATATTCAGAATAATTTTGAAGGATCTTTAGCTAAATCTTTAGAAAAACTACCCGGAGTAAATGCAATGGAAATTGGTGCCGGAGCATCAAAACCTATTATCAGAGGACTTGGATTTAATCGTGTTGCAGTTACGGAAAACGGAACAAAACAGGAAGGACAACAATGGGGTGTGGATCATGGACTGGAGATTGATGCTCTTTCTGTAGAACATCTGGAAATTCTTAAAGGAGTAGGAAGTATTGAATATGGCAGTGACGCCATTGGTGGCGTGATTAATATTAGAAATGATATTGCGCCTGCCGAAAACACTTTTTCAGGACAATGGACTGCTATCGGAAAAAGTGTTAATCAAGGACTAACTTCCTCTATAAGTTTACAATATCGAAAAAAACACTTTTTCTATAAATTAAAAAACACCATGTCTGAATATGGTGATTACAATATTCCGACGGATCATATTGTTTATCTTACCCGAAACATTCCTATTTATAACAATCGACTGAAAAATACTGCAGGTAATGAACTGGACTGGTTTGGACAGGTAGGTTATGTATCTGAAAAATTTAAATCGGTTCTTTCTATCAGTAATGTTTATCAAAAATCAGGATTTTTTCCGGGTTCTCACGGTATCCCGAATCTTGAAAGTATCAAAGATGATGGTAACAGACGTAATATAGAATTCCCATACCAGAATGTTAATCATTTCAAAGTGATTAATAAAAACGAATGGTTCTTTGACTCTTCTGATTTGACCTTTTTAGCAGGATATCAAAATAATAAACGTCAGGAATGGAGTAGATTCCATACCCATTACGGCGGGCAGACACCTCCTGCTGTTGATCCGGATCTGGAAATGGAATTTGACCTGAACACCTATGATGCTCAGTTAAAATACAAACAGAAATTTTCAGAAAAACACCAGACAACCATTGGAATTCAGGGACAATGGCAAAAGAACACCATTAAAGGATACAGCTTTCTATTACCGGAATATGATCGAAAAAATTATGGGGTTTTTGCAATGCATGAATACAGATACTCCGATAAAACAACCTATAACTTAGGTGTTCGGCTAGATCTGAGCCAGATCAATATTGATCGATATTTTGATCCCATTCTATATAATTACCTGATTCAGAACAATGAATCAGTATCTGTTGCTAACCGATATGCTGAAAGAAGCTCAGATGTTTCTAATAGTTATACCAATTTTAACATAATGGCAGGCGCTGTTTTTGAAATACATCCGGACTGGGACTTTTCTTTTAATACAGGAACAAGTTTTAGACTGCCAACTGCTATTGAATTGGCTGCCAACGGAATCCACCATGGTTCTTTTAGACATGAAATGGGAGATAAAAACCTTGACCCGGAAAAAGGACTTGTTCTGGACACTAAACTGAGCTACCATAAAAATGATCTGAATATAGGATTGAGTCCTTATGTTTACTACTTTGATAACTATATTTATCTGAGTCCTTCAGGAGAATTTTCTATCCTTCCGGATGCGGGACAAATCTACAAGTACAAACAAACAAGAGCTTTTCTTTCCGGAGTGGAACTGAATATTCAGAATACTTTTTTTGACCGACTGAGAACAGAAGTGGTTTTTGAATATTTATACAATCGTCAGATCAGTAAAGATAAATCACAAAACTACCCTTTACCTTTTACCCCCCCTGTTAATAGCTTTATTGAAGTGGGTTATCTATTACCGGAACAAAATAAAACAGTAAAAAACACTGAATTCTATATCAACAGTAAACTGACCTTAAAACAGGATCAGATTGCGCAAAATGAAGAAATTACACCGGGATCAGCTGTTTTTGGTGCAGGTATTAAAAGTGATATTCATTTGGGCTCTTTTAAAGCCAATTTACATTTACAGGTAAGTAATCTTTTTGACACTAAATATTATAATCATACCAGTTTTTACAGAGCGATAGAACTTCCTCAAATGAGCAGAAATATTCAATTGATGATCCGAATCCCTTTTAACACCAAATTACGTGAATAGAAAAATCAGAACCTATTTATCCATACTTCTGTTATTTGCCTTTGTGATTCCACAAGCGGTAAGTGATATGCATTACATGGAATATCATAATTTCAGTCAGAAGAAAACGGATAATAAAAGTTGTTTCGTAACATATAAATATCATCATATCTGTGACAATCAAATACTGAAACTGCATTCTTTTGTTTCTTTTGATTTTCCTTTTACCACACATCTTCCCTTTGCACAATTCAAAAATATTGTATTTAATGATTCGAAAACAATACTGATCAGAGGTTTATTTACACAACATAATAAACGAGGACCTCCTTGTTAATTGGTACACAAAAATAATTTACGAATACAAAATAAATACAATCTAAAATAATACAAAATACAATGAAAAAAATATATTTCCCAACGATACTATCAATAATAACTTCTTTATTTATTGTTTCCTGCAGTAGTAGTGACGACAATACTGTTGATACAGAAAAACCAACAATTGTTCTGAATAGTCCTACAGATGGTAAAATCATTACCCCAGGAACTGATATTCATTTTGATGCCGATTTTGCGGATAATGTAGAATTAGCTTCTTATAAAATAGATATCCATAATGCTTCTGACGGACATACACATACCCGTACGCTAGGTACTGAAGTACCGTGGACTTACAATCAGGTCTACACTATAGATGGTGGTTTAAAAAACACCCATGTGCACAACCACATCACAGTTCCAACTGTAATTAACGACATTGCTATTAAAGAAGGTGCTTATCATTTGGGAGTTTATCTGATTGACAAAGCAGGAAACCAACAACAGGTATTTATAGATATTGTTATTGGTGAAGGCGGAGAAGATCATGACCATGCTCATTAATTAAATTATATCCCATTCCATTTTTTTAAAGAAACCATCCTTTACAAGGATGGTTTCTTTTTTGGTATACTATAATAAGACCCGTTTTTTACATAATTAATCTTTTTTAAGCCCATTTTTTTAACTATTCGCTATCAAATGTTTTCATTACTTTTGCTTAAACCATTAACTTAATTTGATGAAAAAAATAATTACTACAATGATTGTTTTGGGTTATGCTATGTCCTACGGACAATCTTCTAATGTAAAATCTACTGTTTTGAAATACCCGGAAACTAAAAAAACAACTACCGAAGATATTTATTTTGATACTAAAATAAATGATCCTTACCGTTGGCTAGAAGATGATCGCTCTGCAGAAACTGCTGCATGGGTAAAAGCCGAAAATGAAGTAACTTTCAATTATTTAGAACAGATTCCTTTTAGACAACAAATTAAGGAAAGAATGGCAAAACTATGGAATTATGAAAAAATTTCAGCTCCGTTCAAAAGAGGAAATTATACTTATTTCTATAAAAACAATGGACTTCAGAATCAGTCTGTTCTGTACAGAAAAGATAAAAATGATAAAGATGAAGTGTTTTTAGATCCGAATACATTTTCATCAGACGGAACAACTTCATTAGATGGTATTGCTTTTACAAAAGACGGTTCTAAAATTGCTTATTCAATATCCGAAGCAGGAAGCGACTGGAGAAAAGTAATTATCTTAAATGCTGTCACAAAAGAGATCATTGGAGACACACTAATTGATGTTAAATTCAGCGGTCTTTCCTGGAAAGGTAACGAAGGTATTTTTTACTCCAGTTATGACAAACCGACAGGAAGCGAATTATCTGCAAAAACAGATCAACACAAATTGTATTTTCATAAATTAGGAACTTCTCAAAAAGAAGATAAAGTAATTTTTGGAGCAACTCAAAAACGTCGTTATGTGGGCGGATCTGTAACAGATGATAATAAATATTTAATTATATCTGCTGCTAATTCCACATCAGGAAATGAACTTTACATTAAAGACCTGAGTAACCCGAACAGTAAGATCATAACTATCATAGATAACTTCAATAATGATGTTGATGTTTTAGATAATGTAAGTAGCAAATTATATATTGTTACCAATTTAAATGCTCCTAATAAGCGTATTGTTACGGTTGATGCAAAAAACCCTGTTTCTTCAAACTGGAAAAACTTTATTCCTGAAACGGATCATGTTTTATCTCCAACAACCGGTGGCGGATACATCTTCGCTCATTATATGAAAGATGCGGTTTCTAATGTAAAACAATATGACTATAACGGTAAATTAGTCCGTGAAATCCAGTTACCGGGTATTGGTAGTGCTACCGGATTTGGTGGAGAAAAAGAAGATAAAACACTATATTTCACCTTTACAAATTATGTTACTCCGGGAACCATTTATTCTTTTGAACCTAAGGAAGGAGTATCAACTGTTTACCAAAAACCAAAAGTAGATTTCAACAGTGAGGATTATGAATCAAAACAGGTATTCTATACTTCTAAAGACGGAACAAAGGTACCTATGATTATTACTTATAAAAAAGGATTACAACTAAACGGTAAAAACCCAACTATTTTATACGCTTATGGCGGATTCAATATCAGTCTGACTCCGAGTTTTAGTATTGCTAATGCGGTATGGTTAGAACAAGGAGGTATTTATGCTGTAGCTAACCTGAGAGGTGGTGGAGAATATGGTAAAAAATGGCATGATGCAGGTACAAAACAACAAAAACAAAATGTGTTTGATGATTTCATCGCTGCAGGTGAATATCTAATCGCTCAAAAATATACCTCATCAGATTTCCTTGCTATTCGTGGTGGATCTAATGGTGGTTTGCTAGTAGGCGCAACCATGACACAAAGACCTGATCTATTCAAAGTAGCTTTACCAGCTGTTGGTGTTCTGGATATGTTACGTTACCATACTTTTACTGCAGGTGCAGGATGGGCTTATGATTATGGAACAGCAGAAGACAGTAAAGAAATGTTTGAATACCTGAAAGGTTATTCTCCAGTACATAATGTAAAAAAAGGAACACAATATCCTGCTACTTTAATAACAACAGGAGATCATGATGACAGAGTAGTTCCGGCGCACAGTTTCAAATTTGCTGCTGAATTACAGGAAAAACAAACAGGATCAAATCCAGTATTAATCAGAATTGAAGTAAATGCTGGTCATGGAGCGGGTAAACCGGTTTCTAAAACTATTGAAGAAGCTGCGGATATACAAGCTTTTACTTTATACAATATGGGTTTCAAAACCTTACCGAATAAAGGATAATACTATTATTTTTTATACTAAAAAAGCAGAAGTTATAAAAAATAACTTCTGCTTTTTAATTTAATACTTATTTAATCATTAACAGTGATTTCCTCCGTCAATACGTATTACTACACCGTTGACAAAATTTCCATCAGCAGAAGCTAACATACTAATTACAGCAGCGATATCTTCCGGTTCTCCAAATCTACCATCAGGACGAGATAAATGTGTAAACAGGCTCATATCTATATCTTCTGCTATTTTACCAAAAGGGTTTTTAATCATTGGAGTAGAAACTCCTCCCGGAGCTACAGCATTTACTCTTACTCCCTGTTTCAAATATTCCCAGGCTAATGACTGTGTAAGAGAAACAACAGCACCTTTACTTGCTGCATAAGGAATCATATAAGGATGTCCGAAAAAAGCAGATGTAGAAGCAAGATTAACGATATTTCCTTTTGTTTTAAGTAAATGTGGAAGCGCTTCACGACAAAACATAAACACACTCAATAAATTTGTATTAATAATCATTTGGAATTCTTCAACAGATGTTTCTGTAGTATGTGAAGAACGAAGAATTCCGGCATTATTAACTACTACATCCAGTTTACCATGAGTAGCAACTACGTCAGCAACGACTTTTTTTACGGTTGCTTCATCACTTACTGAACCTACCATATAACTGGCTTTACCTCCATTTCCGGCAGTTTTTGATGCTAATTCGACTGTTTCTTTAAGTCCGGTTTCATTTAGATCTATTCCTACAACGTTACCACCTTCTGCTACCATTCTGATTACGGTTGCACGTCCCATTCCTGACGCTGCACCGGTAATAATAATTACTTTCTCTGAAAAACGAGATAATTGTGACATAATATTTAAGTTTTAAAAAATTTGCAGGGCAAAAATAAACAATTAAAATATATCATAACTATATAATTAACAGTAAATTAGGTTAATTTTTAGATTAGAAAAAGACATCTTTTAACATAAAAAAATGGGTCATTCCAAATAAAATTGTACTCCTTTATTTTCCTATCAGATAAGATGCTGAAATAGAACCATAATAATGTCCTGTTGCTGCATTATTTTTCGGCTCTTTTGTTTTGTAAATAAAACTATAGGAAAGATTCCAGTTGTTATATCTGTATTTTAATCCTATCTCTCCAATAAAACGAAACGGTTTTATATCAAAAACAATCGGACTATCATTATTAAAAAGACTCCCCTGAATGGTAGCATCATACAACTGGCAACTCAGATTAGGGGTAAAATAAAGGAAGAATTCTTTTTGTTGCCTATAAACAGAAGTGTCTTTATTTAAAGAAGCACCAAATAGATTAGAATTAAAAACAGGAAGTAATTCTTTTATACTTATTCGGGTCATTATTCCGATCTGAGCTCCTGTCCATATCGTTCCTACATTGACTTTTGAAGTGAATTGAAAATCAATGTTCTGGTGAAAGATTTCAGGTAGGATTTTTCGGGAATAAAATAAATTGGCTTGTAATCCCATTGTATTTTTAATCTGGTATTCCCAGCCTGAAATAGAATCCAGATTAATAGACCGATGCAACCATTTCTGAAGTTCTTCTGCTTGAGACATAGGTCCTAAAACACCTATTTGTCCACTTAGTTTTAAAACAGATTCATCTTTATAAAAGTTGCTTACCCCTCCTTCCGCAAATAAATAACCGGCAAAAGGGCGATCATGCAATGATATTC
This sequence comes from Flavobacterium sp. AK-301, assembly GCF_058310215.1. Classification (NCBI taxonomy): domain Bacteria; kingdom Pseudomonadati; phylum Bacteroidota; class Flavobacteriia; order Flavobacteriales; family Flavobacteriaceae; genus Flavobacterium; species Flavobacterium sp. AK-301. Next base: position 294,634 of record NZ_JBZEES010000003.1, on the reverse strand, counting down.
TGATCGCTTTAGTCGTTTGCGGATTATACATATACTGACCTAGTCTGAATTCGACTGTTCTTTTCTCCATATTTTCAGGAGTTTTATTTGTCAGATAACGGTAATAGAACTCTAATCCATTAGTATAATACTGATCACGAACAGTGGAAACATACAGATCATTTTCTGTAACAATCCCTATTTCCTGGGTATAAGCTAAGGTGGATATAAAACAGATTATGAATACAATTACATTTTTGGTCACAATAACAACTTTTATAATTTAACGTAGATTGGGTTATTCGAATAATCAAATAATCCTGAAATCGAATAATCCGTTTTCAGACTAATATTCTAATTTACCCATATACCCCATTTGTCTGATAATCCTGCCTTTTCTTCCATTAATATAAGAGGAAGAATTACTGGCTTTAAACTTTCTCGGATTAGGTAATATTGCTGCAATTCCTGCAGCTTCCATTCGGGTCAGATTAGCAGCTTTTTTACCATACCAGTGTTCTGCAGCTGCTTCTGCTCCATAGACACCATTCCCCATTTCTATACTGTTGAGATAGACCTCCATTATACGTTCTTTACCCCAGAATACCTCAATCAGAAAAGTAAAATAAACTTCAAATCCTTTTCTTATATAACTTCTGCCCGGCCATAAAAACACATTTTTTGCCGTTTGCTGTGAAATAGTACTTCCCCCTTTTATTTTTTTACCTTTTTTATTAGATTCCATCGCTTTTTCAATTGCCTTGAAATCAAATCCGCTGTGATTCAGGAAATTCTGATCTTCACTCGCAATTACTGCAATCTGGAGATTTTTAGAAATTTTATCCAGTGATTCCCAGTCATGACTGAAAACAACCTCTTTTCCGTCTGCAACCTGTTCAACCGCTCTAATAACCATTAAAGGAGTAAAAGGAACCGGAATAAACCGGAATAAAATAACGGATATAATGGAAATACCAAAAAACCAAAGAGCTACCTTAAACAAAAACCGCATTATCTTCTTAAACATATTCTGTTTTTTTAAATCTGAATTTATCTGCTTCAAAAAGCCCGATAAAAATACTCCTTTTAACACTATTTTCAATCTATTTTTTAAAACAACTTTTTGATAAAATTCTGAAAACGCACTTAACTAAATTTAAAATTATATTTATTACTTTTAAACCTTCTATTTAATTACCTACTAATCCTTCATTAAAACATGAAAAAAACACTATTATTAGCTTTGAGTATAGTCAGCATGAATGCCATGACAGCACAGTCTGTAATGACACCGGAACAGCTCTTTAAATTAGGAAGAGTAAGTGCTTTAGGAGTTTCTAAAGACGGAAAAAATATAGTTTACCAGGTAGCTACACCATCAGTAGAAGAAAATAATTCTTCTACAAAGTATTATACTATTCCTGTTGATGGAGGGAAAGCAGTGGAAGTAAAAGAATATAAATCACTTTTAAAAGATAAAAATGTATCTCCTGACGGTAAATATGTTATTTATCATGAAGAAGTGAAAATCGACAATATTCTTGGAAAAGATTACTATCCGGAATTAGAAAAATCTGATGTTCAAATTTATAATGGCTTAAATTATCGTCACTGGGATACCTGGAATGAAGGGAAATTTAACCATGTTTTTTACAAAGAAAATAAAGAAGGTGCTATCGGAACAGACATCTTGAAAGGTGAAAATTATGATTCTCCTCAAAAACCTTTTGGAGGAGATGAAGATTACATCTGGTCACCGGACAGCAAAAAAATCCTATATGTTTCTAAAAAGAAAGCAGGAACTCAATATGCTGTAAGCACCAATACTGATATTTACGAATTTGATCTGGCTACAGGTACCACTAAAAACCTAACTGAAAATAATGCAGGATATGATACACATCCTGTTTTTTCTCCAAAAGGACAGTTAACGTGGTTGCAAATGGCAAGAGACGGATATGAAGCAGATAAAAATGATATTATTGTAAATTTCAATGGTATCAATACTAATCTTACGCAATCCTGGGACGGAACAGTTGACAGTTTCTTATGGAATAATGACGGCAGAAAAGTATTTTTTACTGCTGCGGTAGACGGTACGATTCAGCTGTTTGAAGTAGATTTTCCGGGAATGACCAAAAAATTACCGGTTGTGGTACAATTAACAGACGGAGATTTTGATGTTACAGGTATCGTAGGGCTTTCCGGTGATAAGATTATTGTAAGCCGTACTGATTTCAATCATGCAACAGAACTGTATTCTTATGATCTGAAAAAGAAAGACTGGAAACAGCTTACTACTGTTAACAATGCTGTTTATAATACATTAGCTTTAAGCAAGTACGAAAAAAGATATGTTACTACTACAGATGGTAAAAAAATGCTGGTATGGGTAATTTTACCTCCCAATTTTGATGCTTCTAAAAAATATCCGACTTTACTATACTGTCAGGGCGGACCACAATCTGCTTTAACACAGTTCTATTCTTTCCGCTGGAATTTTCAAGTAATGGCTGCACAGGGTTATATTGTAGTTGCACCTAATCGTCGTGGAATGCCGGGGCATGGTGTAAAATGGAATGAAGAAATCAGTAAAAACTGGGGTGGACAAGTAATGCAGGATTATCTTTCTGCTATTGATGATGTAGCGAAAGAAAAGTATGTCGATAAAACAAGATTGGGTGCTGTTGGTGCCAGTTTTGGTGGTTATTCCGTATTCTACCTTGCAGGTATCCATAAAAACAGATTCAAAACATTCATTTCTCACTGTGGTGTTTTCAATAATCAAAGTATGTACGGAACTACTGAAGAGGTATTCTTCTCTAACTGGGACTTTGGTGGTCCTTACTGGGATAAAAATAATGCTACTGCTCAAAAAGCTGTAACAGATTTCAGCCCGATCAGCCATGTAGACCAATGGAATACGCCAATACTGATTATTCAGGGAGGTAAAGATTTCAGAGTACCTATCGGACAGGGACAAGAAGCGTTTCAGGCAGCTCAGCTGAGAGGGATAAAAAGCAAATTTATTCTGTTCCCGGAAGAGAACCACTGGGTATTAAAACCACAAAATGCTCTAATATGGCAACGTGAATATTTTAAATGGTTAAAAGAAACTTTATAGAAAATATCTGAAAACAGAACAAAAAACCCGAAGAATTCTTCGGGTTTTTTGTTCTTTAAATTAGAAACTTAAAAAAAAAGACTTAAAGTCATTTGTTTACACAAAACCTTTCTTCTTCCTAAAACATTTTTTTAACTTAGCAATCTTAACTAAACTTAAAAAAATGCACAAACTCTCTATTAAAAAATTATTTATAGCTTCTGTTCTGTTAGCAGGTATAAATAATGGTATTGCACAAGACAATTTGGTTAATTCATTAAAAAACAACCAAAGTGCAAACAGTAAAAATTCTTTTCAGTTTACTGAACTAATTAATATTCCTAACAGCTCTGTTAAAAATCAGGGATCTTCAGGAACCTGCTGGAGCTATTCTACGAACTCTTTTCTGGAATCTGAAATGGTCAAAAAAGGAAAAGAACCGGTAGCTCTTTCCGAAATTTTCTCCGCACGTAATGTTTATGTGGAAAAAGGAAGGAACTATGTACGTATGCATGGTGCTTTAACTCTTGGTGACGGAGGTGCTTTACATGATGTAATCAATATGTACAAAAAATATGGAGCATTACCTCAGGAAGTCTACACAGGGCTTAACTACGGTACTGATACGAATAAGTTTGCGGAAATGGGCGCTCTGATACAGGCAGTTCTGGATGCAGTTGTTAAAAATCCAAACGGAGAACTGACTCCTAACTGGGAAAAAGCATATACTGCTGTAATTGATTCTTACTTAGGAGAAGTTCCTAAAAATTTCGAATATAAAGGACGTAAATATACACCCCAGAGTTTTGCAAAAGAAGTAGTTGGATTAGATGCTGACGATTATGTTGAGATCTCTTCTTTTATAGAATATCCATATTATACTAAATTCACTTTAATGGTACCGGATAACTGGTCTCTGGATCAAGTGTATAATGTAAAAGTAAATGAACTGACGGATATCGTAGATAATGCTCTAAAAAACGGATATACTGTTGCTTGGGCTACAGATGTAAGTGAAAAAGGATTCAGTTGGAAAAATGGTGTTGCTTTTGTTCCGGAAAAAGACTTCAGTAAAATGACTCCTCTTGAAAAAGAGAATATGTTCAATGGTCCGAAACCAGAACCTGAGATCACAGAGGAAATGCGTCAGAAAGCATTTGACAATTATCAAACAACGGACGATCACGGTATGCATATCGTTGGACTTGCAAAAGATCAAAATGATAAAGAATATTATATCGTGAAAAATTCATGGGGTGCAACAAATGATTACAAAGGATATTTGTATGTTAGTAAAAATTTTGTTAAGTTTAAAACAACAGCATTATTACTAAACAAAAATGCTATTCCTAATCCGATACGTAAAAAATTATCTATATAAAACAAAGTTTAATCCAATCGACAAAATTACCTGAATACTATTTGATTTCAGTGATTTAACAGATAGTTATTCAATATAAATTATGAGTTACTTAATAAAACCAAGCCAATATAAGGCAATACTTAATCTGCAACAGACCGAATTAGGCATTAAACAGATAAAAGATTTTTTTCAACAGAATTTAGCTTCGGAACTTCGATTAAGAAGAGTTACCGCCCCTTTGTTCGTTCTTAAAGGAATGGGAATCAATGATGATCTGAACGGAGTGGAACGTGCAGTAAACTTCCCTATTAAAGATATGGGAGAAGAACGTGCTGAAATCGTACATTCTCTGGCAAAATGGAAACGCTTGACTCTTGCTAATTACGAAATTGGAATCGGTTTCGGAATCTATACAGATATGAATGCTATCCGGGCAGATGAAGAATTAGGGAATCTTCATTCTCTTTATGTGGATCAATGGGACTGGGAATTAGTAATATCAGAACAGAATCGTACTATCGAATTTCTAAAAGGTATTGTAAAACGTATTTATGCTGCTTTAGTAAGAACAGAATACATGGTATATGAAATGTTCCCTGAAATTGAACCGATACTACCGACAGATATTAAAATAATCCATTCAGAAGAATTGCTACAAAAATATCCTAACCTGTCTGCTAAAGAAAGAGAAAATGAAATCGCAAAAGAGTATGGAGCTGTCTTTATTATTGGAATCGGTGGGGATTTAAGTAACGGAGAACCTCATGACGGTCGTGCACCGGATTATGATGACTGGACCACAGAATCTGAAAACACTTATAAAGGACTGAATGGAGACCTAATCGTATGGAATCCGGTATTACAGCAAGCGGTGGAATTATCATCAATGGGAATTCGAGTAGATAAAGAGGCGTTAGCAAAACAACTAAAAATCAGAGGAGAAGAATCCCGAAAAGAGCTCTACTTCCACAAACGTTTACTGAACAATGAACTGCCTTTATGTATTGGTGGCGGAATTGGTCAATCCCGTCTCTGTATGTTCTTCCTTCGTAAAGGTCATATTGGTGAGATACAAGCCGGAATCTGGCCGGAACAAATGCATAAAGAAGCTGAAAGCTACGGAATGAGATTAATTTAATATTTTTACTTTAAATAAAATTATACCTAACAGGTCTCAAAAAGACCTGTTAGGATAAAATAAAAGAGAATCTCTTTTTAGAATCATTAGCTTGTATGACAAGTATTTGCACAATAATAACATCCATTTGATTTAGGATATGTTTTTTTAGCTTCTTTTACTGCATCTTTACAATTAGAAAAATAACCTAAATACTTTGTACTCGTAGCTAATTTTAAATAGCTACAGCCTTCTTCATGTACTTCATGATCTCCATTACTCTGAGCGGTGTTGTTTACATAATACTTTTTCATTTTATTTCTATATTAAGGATTAATAATTCACTGAAATTACATCCTTAATAATTCTTTTTCTTACGGCTTTCCATAAATGAATTGTATTTTCTTATAAATATAAAATTGCTTTAAAAATTTATTTCTTTTTTACTTTAAAATACAATAAAAATTATACCTAACAGGTTTTTTAAAATCCATTAGAATATTTTCGAAATCATAAAACTCAGAGAACAAAGAGCATTCTTTGTCCCTATAAACCTTTTTACTCCTTTGAAACTCTACCTTTCAAAACCTCCACAACATCCTCTAACCGATATCCTTTTGCCTGTAACAAAATCAGATAGTGAAAAAGTAAATCAGCACTTTCACTTAAAAACAGATCATCATTAGTATCCATTGCCTCAATAACTACCTCAACCGCTTCTTCACCTACTTTCTGAGCAATTTTATTAATCCCTTTTTCAAATAAAGAAGACACATAACTTTTATCCGGGTTTTTCTGCTGTTTTCTTTTCGATATTGTTTCTTCTAATTCGGAAATAAAACCATATCGAGTGCTGTTCTCTTCATTCCAGCAGGTGTCTGATCCGGTATGACAAACAGGACCCGAAGGAATTACCTTTATCAGTAAAGTATCCTTATCACAATCGTTCTTAATATCTACTAACTGTAAATAATTTCCGCTTTCTTCCCCTTTTGTCCATAAACGGTTTTTAGTCCGACTGTAAAAAGTAACTTTCCGACTTTCTATTGTTTTCTGATAAGCTTCCTGATTCATATACCCCAGCATCAAAACGACTTGAGTAGTATAGTCCTGTATTACCGCAGGAACTAATCCATCACTGTTCTTTGTAAAATCTATTTCCATATTTTTAAGTTGATAGTTTTTAATTGATAATTGATAGTTCCCAACTTCGCAAAAGTCAGAGACTTTGCAGAGCAGATGCTTTTGGATACTGAGTACTGTGACTGAAAACTGAAAACTTTACATCTTGCTTCTTTCCTCTAAATCAAATATCCAATAATCATAATCTCACGGGTATTCCTTCTTTTTGCAATACTTTTTTCAATTCTGCTATTTCAATTTCTTTAAAATGAAAAACACTAGCTGCTAATGCTGCATCTGCATTACCAAACTTAAATGTATCTGTAAAATCCTGAATACAACCAGCTCCACCCGAAGCAATTATCGGAATATTGACAACAGTTGTTAACTGTTGTAATGCTTCGTTTGCAAATCCCTTTTTTGTTCCGTCATGATCCATAGAGGTAAATAATATTTCGCCTGCACCTCTTGATTCTGCTTCTTTAGCCCAATCAAACAGATCGAGATCAGTAGCATATTTCCCTCCTTCTAAATGTACTTTCCATTTTCCGTCAACTTGTTTTGCATCAATAGCCACAACAACGCACTGATTTCCAAAAGCTTCGGACAATTCATTTATTAGATTCGGATTTTTAATTGCGGATGAATTCACTGAAACTTTATCTGCTCCGTTCTTTAGCAGTATTTCGACATCCTGTACAGATGAAATACCTCCTCCTACCGTAAAAGGAATATTAATTTTCTCTGCTATTTTAGAAACCAGTTCTACTAATGTTTTTCTCCTTTCCTCCGTAGCTGAAATATCCAGAAACACCAGTTCATCAGCTCCTGCTTTTACATAGAATTCTGCCAACTCTACAGGATCTCCTGCGGTTTTCAGATTAATAAAATTAACTCCTTTAACAGTCTGTCCGTCTTTTATATCTAAACAGGGTATAATTCTTTTTGTCAGCATAACCTATTTTTATAACTTAATTACTAATCTATTATTATTATTTACAAATACCTGATTGGTTATTTAAAATATAGTATTCTAATTGTTTCAGAGAAATTTTCCCTTCATAAATCGCTTTTCCTATTATGACACCATAACATCCTATATCCGCCAGTTGCTGCAATTCATCAAATTCTGAGACACCACCGGATGCGATCAGTTTCAGGTTTGGAATAGCGCTCAGCATCTTTTTATACAACTCAAAAGAAGGTCCTTCAAGCATTCCGTCTTTTGCAATATCAGTACAGATCACATACTGAATTCCTTTTTTGACATAACTGCTTACAAAAGGAATCAACTCTTCTTCTGAGCTTTCCAGCCAGCCACTTACTGCTATTTTCTCCTCTTTTGCATCAGCTCCTAAAATAATTTTTTCAGTTCCGTATTTATCAATCCAGTTCATAAAAACATCAGGAGATTTTACCGCAATACTTCCTCCTGTGACCTGAGATGCTCCACATTCAAAAGCAATTCTCAAATCATCATCCGATTTTAATCCTCCGCCAAAGTCAATGGATAAACGAGTTGCTCCCGCAATCTGTTCCAGTACTTTATAATTTACAATCTTATTCGATCTTGCTCCATCTAAATCTACTAAATGTAAATTCTGTATTCCTTGTGCTTCGAAAGCTTTAGCAACTTCTAAAGGATTTTCACTATATACTTTTTTTGTATCATAATTTCCTTTTGATAATCGAACACACTTACCTTCAATAATATCTATAGCCGGGATTATTTTCATGATATTGTTTTTATAAAATTTTCTATTATTCGGGAACCCGGATCACCGCTTTTCTCGGGATGAAACTGAACTCCGTAAAAATTATCTTTTTGTAATGCAGATGAATATTCCATTCCATAATCCGTTTTACCAACTGAATCTTTATTAAGCGGCACATAATAGCTATGAACAAAGTACATATAAGAATCATTTAGTATACCATCAAACAATACCGAATCTGTACCATACAATGTGTTCCAACCTATCTGAGGTACCTTTACTCTGTCCGGAAACCGAATTACTTCCGCATCAAAGATTCCCATACATTTCGTATTATTTTCTTCCGTTGACCTGCACATTAACTGCATTCCAAGGCAAATCCCCAAAACAGGTTGTTTCAGCTTCGGAAGTAACAAATCTAACCCTGAATCCTGCAACTTTTTCATAGCAGAACTTGCCTGCCCTACACCAGGAAAAATCACTTTATCAGCTCTTTCAATGCTATTAATATCTCGGCTCAATTCTGCTGTATAGCCCAATCGCTCAACAGCATACTGAATACTCTTAATGTTTCCGGCTCCATAATCTATTATTACTATTTTCATTTTTTCGTTATTTGGATTTAACTGCTAAGTCCGCAAAGATTTACGCAAGGGACGCAAATAGTTGATAGTTTACAGTTGATAATTGATAATTTCCTGCAGAATCATTTTTCATTCTGACATTGGACTTTTGACTTTCGACAGTATTGTTTTGAATACTGAGTACTGTGACTGAAAACTGAATACTCTACCTCTTTCTTCTTGGCTCTTATTTCTTTCTTCTAATAATCTAACAATCGTATACCTCTATAATATTCCCTTTGTACTGGGTAAAATCATTCTTTCAGGGTCTCTTTTAACCGCCATTTTTATGGCCTTTGCAAATGCTTTGAATATGGCTTCAATTTTATGATGTTCATTAATTCCTTCCGCCTTTATATTTAAATTTGCCTTTGCTCCGTCTGTAAAAGATTTGAAAAAGTGAAAGAACATTTCCGTAGGCATTTTTCCTATCATTTCTCTTTTAAATTCCGCCTCCCAGACCAGCCAGTTCCTGCCACCGAAATCTATTGCTGCCTGAGCAAGACAATCATCCATGGGCAGACAAAATCCGTATCTTTCAATACCTAGTTTATCCCCTAAAGCTTTACTGAACAACTCTCCTAAAGCAATTCCGGTATCTTCAATCGTATGATGTTCATCAACTTCCAGGTCTCCTTTAATCTTGATTTTTATATCCATTTGTCCATGTCTGGCAAGCTGATCCAACATATGATCAAAAAAAGCAATTCCCGTATCAATAGTCGCCTTACCGGTACCATCCAGATTTAACTCTATTTCAATATCCGTTTCATTTGTCTTTCTTTTTACAGAAAAACAGCGATTCTCTAATTTCAGAAACTCATATATTTCTTTCCAGTTGTTTGTAGTTAAAGCTATTACCGATTGTAATTCTTCTTCTTTAAATGTGATCTCTTTTGCTCCCAAACCTTCTTCATTTTTTATAAAAAAGGCTTTAGAACCTAAATTTTTTGCCAGTTCAACATCCGTTAACCGATCTCCCAATACAAATGAATTTGCCAAATCATAATCCGGATTATTGATATATTTTGTAAGCATTCCAATCCCGGGTTTACGAGTAACTGCTTTTTCAGAAGGAAAGGTTCTGTCAATAAAAACCTCTTTAAAACGGACTCCTTCATTCTCAAATGCTTTGATTATAAAATTCTGTGTCGGCCAGAACGTATCTTCCGGAAAACTTTTTGTCCCCAGTCCATCCTGATTGGTTACGATAACTAATTCATAATCCAGTTCTTTTGCTATTCTAGATAAATACTGAAATACCCCGGGGTAAAATTCCAGTTTATCCAGACTGTCCAATTGATAATTTTCAGGCTCTAAAACTAAAGTGCCATCCCTGTCGATAAATAAAAGTTTTTGTGCCATGATTTATATATATTTTAAAATTTCAATGATCTGCTTATTCTCCTCCGGTGTTCCCACACTGATACGTAAACAATTTTCACATTGTGCCTGAGTCGTTCGGTTTCTGACTACGATTCCTTTATCAATTAACTGTTGGTATCGGGTATTAGCATCATCTACTTTTATCAGAATAAAATTGGTCTCTGTCGGATATATTTTTCTGATATAACTAATAGTACTGAATGCGGTTTCCATTTTTTTCCTTTCAGTTATCAGAATTGCGGTCTCCTCTTCTACTTTTTCATATTCCCTGATTCTTTCCAATGCTGTTTTCTGAGTCAGAACATTAATATTATAAGGCGGTTTTATCTTATTTATATATTCTGTTATTTCTTCCGAAGCATACAAAATTCCAAGGCGTATTCCTGCCATTCCGAAAGCTTTAGATAAAGTCTGAATAACTACCAGATTATTGTATTTACTAATCTTACTGATCCAGCTTTCATTTTCTGAAAAATCAATATAAGCTTCATCCACTACAACAATTCCATTAAACTCATCCAAAATCTGTTCAATATCCCGTTCAGAAAAAGAATTCCCTGTTGGATTATTTGGACAACAGATAAAAATCATTTTAGTAGCAGCATCCACTTTTTCCAAAATTGAGCTAACTTCTAATTCAAAATCTTCTGACAAAAGAACTTTCCGATTCTCAATACTATTTAATTCTGCCAATACTGCATACATTCCATAAGTAGGAGGCATTGTAATTACATTGTCTTTATTAGGTTCACAAAAGACTCTGTAAAGCAGATCAATCACTTCATCACTTCCGTTTCCTAATGCGACCTGATCAGGGCTTATTTTTTTTAAAGCTGCCAATGTCCTTTTTAATTCTGATTGTTTAGAATCAGGATAGCGATTCATACCATTATAAAAAGGATTCTCATTTGCGTCTGTAAAAATCATGTCTGTACTGGCAGAAGCATTAAATTCATCTCTGGCAGAAGAATACGGTTTCATTTTCTGAACATTGGAACGTACCAGATCGGATATATCTTTTTTCATCTTTTACTTTTTATTGTTCTTTTAATCGAAGTGTAACTGCATTTTTGTGTGCCTGTAACCCTTCCGCTTCTGCCATTAATTCAATGGCTTTACCAATAGTATTAATACCTTCTTTTGTTATTTTCTGAAAGGTCATCGCTTTTAGAAAACTATCCAAACCTACCCCACTGTAACTTTTAGCATATCCATTAGTCGGAAGAGTATGATTCGTTCCGGAAGCATAATCTCCGGCACTTTCCGGTGTATAATTACCTATAAATACCGAACCGGCATTCTGCACTCCTTCAATAAAATAATCTTCATTATCCATACAGATTATCAAATGCTCGGGAGCATATTCGTTGATTAGATCTAGCGCAGTCTGTTCATCATCAACATAGATCAGTTTTGAATTCATAATAGCCGTTTCTGCAATTGTTTTTCTGGGTAATAGTCGAAGCTGCTTCTGCACTTCTATGTCTACTTCCTCCATCATTTCTTTTGAAGTAGTAATAAACAGCACCTGACTGTCGGCTCCGTGTTCCGCCTGAGAAAGTAAATCTGAGGCAATAAAGGAAGCTTTTGCAGAAGTATCTGCTACTACTAATAACTCGGATGGTCCTGCCGGCATATCGATTGCTACTCCCCGTTTTGTTGCATATTGTTTCGCAGCAGTTACATATTGGTTTCCGGGACCAAAAATTTTAAATACTTTAGGTACGCTCTCTGTTCCAAACGTCATTGCGGCTATTGCCTGAATACCACCCACTTTAATTATTTTAGTAATACCGCATAATTGTGCTGCATACAGAATAGCCGGATTCACATTTCCTTTTTTATCCGGTGGTGTACATAAAATAATTTCTTTACATCCTGCTATCTGTGCCGGAACAGCCAGCATCAAAACAGTAGAAAATAATGGTGCAGTTCCTCCCGGTATATACAAACCTACTTTCTGAATGGCTCTTTTTTCCTGCCAACAGGTAACTCCTACAGCTGTTTCCACTTCTATACGATTTGTTTTCTGTGCCTTATGAAAAGTATAAATATTATTTTTTGCTAGTTCAATTGCTTTTTTCAGATCTTCTTTTACTGATAATATTCCTTTTTTTATTTCCATATCGGAAACAATAATGGAATCACAGACAGCTCCATCAAATAATGACGTATATCGCAATAAAGCAGCATCTCCTTTTAATTTCACTTCACTAAAAATTTCCTGTACAACAGTTTCTATCGTTGCAGATGATTTGGCAGGTCTGGATAAAATCTGATCATATTCTGCTTTCCCCGGATTATATATTTTTTTCATTATAGTATACTTTTTAAATCTTTTATAAAACCATTTTCTCAATTGGACAGATTAATATTCCTTCTGCTCCTTCTTCTTTCAATCGGTCAATAATATCCCAGAATTTATCTTCACTAATAACGGAATGCAGACTACTCCAGCCTTCTTCAACCAAAGGAATAATCGTAGGGCTTTTTAACACTGGTAAAATGGTACTGATAATATTAATTTTATCATTCGGAACATTCATTAGTATATATCTTGAGTTTCTTGCTTTCAGTACAGATCGTAATCTGAACAGCAATTTTTCTAACGTATTTCTTCTCGCTTCCTGTAGTTTTGGAGAAACAGCCAGAACAGCCTCACTTTCCAATATCTGTTCTACTTCTTTCAGATTATTTTTAAATAAGGTACTGCCGGTAGAAACAATATCAACAATTGCATCAGCAAGACCAATATTAGGAGCTATCTCAACCGAACCGGAAATCATATGAATAGAAACAGGTACTCTTTTAGATTCAAAATACCTTTTTACAATATTAGGGTAAGAAGTAGCTATCCTGGCATCTCTCAGGTCTTCTATTGTACGGTACGGCATTTTATTGGGTACAGCAACTGAAATACGACATCTGGAAAAACCCAGATTCTGAACAGTATCTATTTTTTGATCATATTCTGCTAAAAGATTATCTCCCAGAATAGCGATATCCACCACTCCATCAATAAGATACTGCGGTATATCTGAATTTCTCAGAAAAAAGATTTCCAAAGGAAAATTAGTAGCTGAAACTTTTAGCTGATCATGTCCGTTATTGATTAAAATACCGGAGTCTCTTAATAATTTTAAGGAGTCTTCATTCAGTCTTCCTGATTTCTGAACTGCAATTTTTAATCTATCCATCTTAGTTGTTTTTAAAAATGAATACACCAAATGAGAAATAAAAAAACCCGTTTGATGTACTCAAACGGGTTTTGAAATATGATTTATATACATACCATCAACACTTCGTGTGAGAACGAATAAAGTGTAAATGATGATGTAATTGATTTAGATACATTGTTTTGTAATTATTTCTGTTATCAAATATATATAAATATTTTGAACTGACAATTTAATTTAAAAAAAAATAGGTCTTAAATTATACTCTGATCGGAGAAATAAAAAAAACGCCTCAGGTTCGTGAGGCGTTTTCTGTTATTATTCTGCTGGATCATGCATTACAAAACTTTCCATAAATTTTGTAGTGTAATTTCCGGCTACATAATCCGGATCATCCATTAATTGTCTATGAAATGGTATCGTTGTTTTTATTCCTTCAATAACGAATTCATCTAAAGCTCTTTTCATTTTACTGATCGCTTCTTCACGAGTTTGTGCAGTTGTAATCAGTTTAGCAATCATTGAATCATAATTTGGAGGAATAGAATAACCGGAATACACATGTGTATCTAAACGTACTCCATGACCTCCCGGGGCATGTAAAGTCGTAATTCTTCCCGGTGACGGACGAAAATCATTATAAGGATCTTCTGCGTTGATACGACATTCTATAGAGTGCATCTTCGGGAAATAATTTCTTCCTGAAATTGGCACTCCGGCAGCTACTAAAATCTGCTCACGAATAAGATCATAATCAATTACTTGTTCTGTAATAGGGTGCTCTACCTGAATACGAGTATTCATTTCCATAAAGTAGAAGTTACGATGTTTATCTACTAAGAATTCGATTGTACCTGCACCTTCATATTTAATATATTCTGCTGCTCTCACAGCCGCTTCACCCATTTTATTACGCAGTTCATCTGTCATAAATGGTGAAGGAGTTTCTTCTGTTAATTTCTGATGACGTCTCTGTACAGAACAGTCTCTTTCAGAAAGGTGACAGGCTTTTCCATAAGCGTCTCCTATAATCTGAATCTCAATATGACGAGGCTCTTCGATCAGCTTTTCCATATACATTCCGTCATTTCCAAAAGCTGCCGCAGCTTCCTGACGTGCACTTTCCCATGCTTTTTCAAGGTCTTCTTCTTTCCAGACAGCTCTCATCCCTTTTCCTCCTCCTCCGGCAGTTGCTTTCAGCATCACCGGATAACCCATTTTCTTGGCTAGTTTCAGAGTTTGTTCATAGGATTCTAAAAGTCCTTCAGATCCCGGAATAGTAGGGACTCCTGCCTCTTTCATGGTAGCTTTTGCCGATGCTTTGTCTCCCATTCGGTTAATCATATCCGGTGAAGCTCCGATAAATTTAATTCCGTGCTCTCCGCATATTTTCGAAAATTTAGCGTTTTCTGATAAGAATCCGTATCCCGGGTGGATTGCGTCTGCATTTGTAATTTCTGCAGCTGCTATAATATTTGACATTTTCAAATAAGACAGGTTACTTGGCGGAGGACCAATACAAACTGCTTCATCTGCAAAACGTACGTGCAAACTTTCGGCATCAGCAGTAGAATATACCGCAACGGTTTTGATACCCATTTCTCTACAGGTTCTGATAACACGAAGTGCTATCTCTCCTCTATTTGCAATTAGTATTTTTTTAAACATAAGTTTTTGAATTACAATCAATTACAACAACAAAAACCAAACTCAAAACATTTGGTTTCTGTTCCACAATATGCGGAATGAAATTAGGGTATTATTTATGACGGATCTACTAAAAATAAAGGTTGATCAAATTCTACCGGAGAAGAATCGTCAACCAACACTTTTACTATTTTTCCTGAAATCTCAGATTCAATCTCATTGAACAACTTCATTGCTTCAATTACGCATAATACATCACCTTTAGCAATTGTCTGTCCAACTTCTACGAAAGGAGCTTTATCAGGAGACGGTTTTCTGTAGAATGTACCAATAATTGGCGATTTTATAGTTACATATTTAGAATCAACTGTGTCTTGCGGTGTAGTTTCTACCGGAGATATCGGTTGTTGTGCTCCTGCTTGTTGTAATACATTCGACACAGGCATTTGTACGTAAGTAGTTTCAGCCTGGCTTCCCTCTGCAGTAGTTTTAATAGTGATTTTAAAATCGTCCACCTCTAATTTAACTTCAGTTGCACCGGACTTGGCTACAAATTTAATTAAGTTTTGAATTTCTTTTAAATCCATAATATCTGTAATTTTGTTTAGTTTAATTTTTGTTATAGGCCCATTTCAGGTAAATTGCTCCCCATGTAAAACCTCCGCCAAAAGTAGCAAAAATAAGGTTATCCCCTTTTTTAAAATTCTTTTCAAAGTCATTTAACAATAAAGGTAACGTTGCAGATGTAGTATTGCCATATTTTTCAATATTCATTAATACTTTAGAATCATCTAAGTTTAATCTGTGAGCTGTTGCATCAATAATTCTCTTATTTGCCTGATGTGCAACTAACCAGTCGATAGTTTCATTCGTCAGATTATTTCTTTTCATGACTAATTCACTTACATCGGCCATATTGGTTACAGCATATTTAAACACTGTTTTTCCATCCTGATGAACAAAGTGTTGTTTGTTCTGAACCGTTTCCTGTGATGCCGGAAGAATAGATCCTCCTGCTTCCATATTTAAGAAACTACGACCAATGCCGTCTCCTCTTAAATACTCGTCCTGTAACCCTAACCCTTCTTGATTCGGCTCGAACAAAACAGCTCCTCCTCCATCTCCAAATATAATACACGTTGCTCTATCAGTATAATCAATAATGGAAGACATTTTATCTGCTCCTATTATTAATACTTTTTTATATCTGCCGGATTCAATATAAGCTGCTCCTGTGGACATAGCATATAAAAAACTGGAACATGCCGCCTGAAGGTCATAAGCAAACGCATTAACTGCACCTATTTCTGTTGCAACATATACGGCTGTAGAAGCTACAAACATATCCGGAGTAGCAGTTGCTACTATAATTAAATCAATTTCTTTTGGATCCAGATCTGATTTCTGAATCAGATCATTTGCTGCTTTAATAGCTAAAAAAGAAGTTCCTTTTCCCTCCTCTTTCAATATACGTCTTTCTTTAATCCCTGTTCTGGAGGTAATCCATTCATCATTGGTATCAACCATTGTTTCCAAAACCTCATTAGAGAGTACATAATCTGGTACATAAGCACCAACAGCGGTAATTGCGGCTGTAATCTTATTCATAAAACAATCTGTTTTCTTATCTAATTTGAAATCTAAAAAGAGGTGGAAATTACAAAAAAAAATCCAAACGCCATGACTTAATAAGCCATTTTACGTAATACTATCATTCCCTCTGCAATAATCATCTGTAAAAATGACTACTGACTTAAGTAAACAAAAAAAACTCCCACAAGGGTGAGAGTTTAAATTTTAACTATAAAAACTTATTAAGCAACCGCTTCTTGTTTATCGATTACAACTTGTCCTCTATAGTACATTTTACCTTCATGCCAGTAAGCTCTGTGGTATAAATGCGCTTCACCTGTTATAGGGCATGTTGCAATTTGAGGAACAGATGCTTTATAATGTGTTCTTCTTTTATCTCTTCTTGTTTTCGAGGTTTTTCTCTTAGGATGTGCCATCTTACTATATTATTTATCCGTTAATAGTTGTTTTAATTTATCCCATCTGGGATCTATATTCTCTTCTTTTTCAGTTTGTTGTTCTTTGGGTAACGATCCACTCAGATTTTTCAGAACTTCCGTACTTATACTTCCGTCCTTTACTCCTGGATGAACTCTTTTAGAGGGAACGGAAAGCACAATCATCTCATAAATATATTGTGATATATCTATCTGATGCTCTCCATGAGGTAAAATAAGTAACTCCTCGTTATCATTATTATAAACCTCTCCGAATTGAACTACCAGTTTAATCTTACCCTGTATCGGCAGATCAAAAGATTCTCCTGTTAAATCACACGGAACATTTACGGTTCCTTTATGTTTAAAAGCCAGCTCAAGTATGGTGCTTTTTTTCTCTAAAACCACATTAACTTTGATATTGACATCGTCATATTCGTCATATTCAAAGTTTTCAAAGAACGTTTTATTTATTTGATATTCAAACTGATGTTTTCCTAACTTCAATCCTATAAACGGGATTAAAAAATCTTTTGTGTTTTTCATACAACAACAGTTTTGAGCGTGCAAAGATATAAAATTATTGGAATAACAATCGTGTTACCAACATTTTTTTGTTAATAACCGTTTTTATTTGGTTTTTAGAGGATTATGAGAGATCTCTTCATACTCATTTCGCTCATTATAAACATCTATTGCCAGATAAACCGCTTCTTTGAAAGAAGTGAAATCCGCAATTCCTTTTCCTGCTATATCATAGGCTGTCCCATGATCCGGTGATGTTCTAACTTTATTAAGACCCGCTGTATAATTCACTCCTCTACCAAAAGAAAGAGTTTTAAACGGAATTAACCCCTGATCGTGGTAGGGAGCAATAATTGCATCATATTTCTCATACTGATTACTTCCAAAGAAACTATCTGCTGAAAAAGGACCAAAAACTAAAGTCCCGGCATCAAATATTTTTTTTATAGTTGGTCGTATCAAAACATCGTCTTCTTCCCCAATAACACCGTTATCTCCACAATGTGGGTTTAATCCCAGAACAGCAATCTTCGGCTTGTTAATCCCAAAATCCTGTATTAGTGATTTCCTGATTGTTTCTATTTTCTTTATGATTAAAGCCTCTGTTAAATGTTTTGAAACTTCATTGACAGGGATATGATCTGTGATTAGTCCTACTCTCAGATTATCCTGAACCATGAACATTAGCGCATCCCCTTCCAGTTCCTGATTTAAATAATCGGTATGTCCGGGAAATTTGAAATTTTCCGACTGGATATTGTATTTATTAATTGGCGCTGTTACTAACACATCAATACCTCCTTCTTTCAGAGCTTTCGTTGCTGCCGTAAAAGACCTTATAGCATACTTTCCAACATTATCATCTAATGTACCGTATTCTATATTTACTCCTTCTTTCCAAACATTTAAAACATTCAGCTTGCCCGGAACAAGCTGATCCAGTTTATCGATTCCCTGAAGATTTGTAGTCAGTTCCAAATTTTTCTTTAAAAAAGAAAGAATTTTTATATTAGCGAACAGAACAGGTGTGCACATCTCAAACATACGAACATCTTCAAATGTTTTCAAAATCACTTCGCTTCCAATACCGTTCAAATCTCCTATTGAAATTCCTAATATAATATTTTCTGCTTTTTTAATCATGAGTACTTATAATTTATTGGTAATTTTGTATTGCAAATTTACAAAAATAAAATTAAGCAATGTTTACAGGAATCATCGAAACATCAGGAACAGTCAAAAATATAGTGAAAGAAAATGATAATCTTATTATTACTATATCATCGCCCATAACTAATGAACTTAAAATAGATCAAAGTATATCTCATAATGGAGTATGTATGACTGTCACAGCAATCAATGGTAATGAATACACGGTTGACGCTATTCGGGAAACAATTGAGAAAACAAATCTGTCAGACTGGAAGATCGGAGATAGTATCAATCTGGAAAGAGGAATGAAATTAAATGACCGTTTAGACGGACATATTGTTCAGGGGCATGTGGACCAGACCGGAATCTGTAAAAAAATAGAAGACGCAAACGGAAGTCATTACTTCACTTTTGAATATGATCCGAAACTAAATAATATTACTATTGAAAAAGGTTCTGTTACAGTAAATGGCGTAAGTCTGACAGTTGTTAATTCAAAAAAGAATGAATTTAGTGTAGCGATTATACCCTACACTTATGAACACACTAACTTCAACACTTTTAAAGTCGGCACAAAAATTAACCTTGAATTTGATGTAATAGGTAAATATGTTGCAAGACTGCATTCTTTAAATAGCAACGCATAAAAACAAGAAAGACTTTTGAATATCAGAGGTCTTTTTTTTATACATCAGGATCTACAATTGTCAGATTGTGTAATATTATTGCGGCACTTCCTTCCATATAAGCACCATAACCGGCTACATAAACTCCTTTTTCTCCTGTGGACGACTTTACGCCATAAACTGTAGCTTCATCAGCAGGATCAGTTTCTCCTTCATAACGATAAATCTCTTCTATCTTAAACTCATGCGGATGATTCCTGATGCGTTCCTCATACAGATTAAAATCTATAGTAAATCCTTTTTTTTCCAATTCGCTCAACGCTTTGGATACAGTAGCATAGTGATACATCTTTTTCATAACATCCTTATTTATATACCTTTAAAGATACAATACAATTGTAAGGTTTCTTTCAAAAGAATGTTAATTTTAAAAACAGAACAAATTATTCGTCAGTATCAGAACCTGTTTCTTTCTTTAATTTTCTCAATGTCTCTTCAATCATCACCAGTCTGTTTTTTATTTTCTCTGCTGCTGCATCCAGAGTATAACCCTCATCCAGTAACTCTTTGACAAGGAGCATTTTCTTTATACTCTTATAGTCATATCGTCTGTTCTTACATTCTTGTTCAGTAAGACTTGTAATGATCCCTTTCTCTTCCCAGTACCGAATTTGTCTTGTTGGAATTCCGGTTATCTGAGCTACCTCTCCTATTCCGACTATTAGTTTATCTAAAAAATCATAATCAAACGACAGATCTTCACTTTTTGCCACTTTGTAATTTATTTACAATTATTGTTGCAAATATAAAAAATATTCTGTTGTTTTGCAATTGTAAGTAAGTTACAATAAAAGAATATAATCGACAAAAAATGAAACTATGAAGCAATTTTTAATCTTAATTACAATTCTTATGACAACAAATCATCAGGCACAAAAAATGAATTTAGAGCAGGGGAAAGAACCTTTGGCTTTCTTTCAGAAAGAAATTGGTATACCCCAAGGCTATTCTTTTAAAAGTTTACATTCTGTATCTCCAAACAATGTTAGTGCATATTTATTTCGTTATGAAAAAGCATCCGGAACAGGGTTAGGGAATGAACATTTCTCTTTTATAGTTACGGAGAAACCTTTTAAAATACTGGGAGTCACTTTTATGGATGCAAAATATAACAGTTCAAGACTTCTCTCTAAGAAAGAAACAGAGAAAGTGGCAAGAGCTTTTTTAAAAAAACTGGATCCTCAGCTGGATAAAGATCTTGTGAATCAATGGATAGACCAACATGATGAAGAAATTTTAGTAAATAACGAGAAGGTAAACATTACCGGAATGAAATACAAATGTTATCGAAAATCAAATAATGATTATACTTGGATAATTATCGCTAATGACAGTTCTGTTATCACTTTTGAAAGGGATATTATATGGGATACTGTAAAACAACAACGGAAAACAGAAAAATGGCTACATGACAACTGGTTATCCAGTAAAAAAAATAATCATGAATTATAAAAAATATTTAACCGTGATTATCATGGCAACATTAAGTCTGACTTCATGCAATCAAAATGAAAATACGGAAGCTACAAAACTGAAAAAATTAATAGAAAGCTGCTATATTCAGGGAGCACTTAATGAAATGCATACAGAGAGAATGACTAAACTCTATCATAAAGATTTTGCCATTCTTTTTTCTGACAGTACCGAATTAAAAAGAGTTCCTCTGTTACAATGGCAAAAAATTATTGAGGATTATAAAGAAAACAATAATGAAAAACCAGGATTACGAAATATGAAACATGAGTTTATTTCTATTGATATAACTGGAAATACAGCCTGTGTAAAGCTAAACTTATTCAGAGATAACGAGCTTCTGTTCACTGATTATTTTCTGCTATTAAAATTTGAAAACACCTGGAAGATTGTAGCAAAAACTTATCATCAATACACAGAAAATCCGTGGGGATAACACAATACTACTTTAACTTAAAAAACATACGATGTTAAAAAATAAATATGCTGTAATTACTGGTAGCAGTGAAGGAATTGGTTTTGCTATTGCAAAAATTTTTGCAAAAAACGGAGCTAATGTAATCCTAATCGCTCGTAATCACGAAAAACTACAACAGGCAAAACAACAATTATCTATATATAAAACTGATATTCAAACACTGGAAGCAGATCTGTCTATATCATCTGAAATAGAATCTGTAGTGCATTCTATACTAGAATTATTTCCCGGAATTGATATTCTGGTAAATAATGCCGGCATAGGAAAATTTATTTCTTTCTCTAAAATGGATGAAGCAGCTTTAGATACGATTCTTGATCTGAATATAAAAGCCCCTTATCTTATCACACAATATTTATTTCAGTCATTATCACAAAGGAAAGGAAGTGTAATCAATATTTCATCTTATTTTTCAAATCGAATGTTATACGGAAGAGATTCGACTGCTTATTCACTTACAAAAGGAGCTCTTGATTCTTTTACAAAAGCTCTTGCTTTTGAAGCTGGACCGATTGGTGTCAGAATAAATGCTATCGCTCCGGGAAGCATCAACACCCCTCAGCTCAAACACAACCTGAAACAACTCTCCACTGAAAAACAAACCCTGTTTACAGAGATGGTACAAACCATTTACCCATTGAGGAAAATAGGAGAAGCAGATGATATTGCAGAAATGGCACTCTATTTAGCTTCAGAGAAAGCAAAATGGATCACAGGAAGCATTTTTTCAGTTGACGGAGGATTGACAACAAATTAAAACACTAAGAGCAAAAGCCTTTTATTAACGAAAAGCTTTTGTTCTTACTAAATTCATCGGTTCAAAACTTTACGGTTTTCGTTTTTTTACAGAGAGTGTAGCACCCATACTTGCTACGATAATACAAAAAACGGAAAGCCACTGATTCAGTGTTAAATACTCATTTAAAAAAAGCAATCCTGATAAAGCGCCAAAAACAGGATGCAGACTCATTAATATACTAAACGTTTTTGACGATATTTTCCCAAATGCTATAAAATCCAACGTAAAAGGAATAGCGCTGGATAATACTGCTACTCCAAAACCTATTAGCAATAAATGCCAGTTCAAAGCGTCCAGATCACCACTGATAATTCCAAACGGAACAATAAATAAAGTAGCAAAAACCATTCCTACCGTTACCGCTTCTCTTCCTTCCATTATTTTTGATATTTTCCCGCCCAGAACAATATAACAAGCCCAGAAAACACCCGCTAATAAAGCCAGCGAAAGTCCCAAAATGTCAACTCCGTTATTTTGCTGCCAGGGAACAATAAGCATAATCCCCAGAAAGGCAAGAAAAGCCCAAAGAACATCCAGCATTTTTCTGGAACTCAATAAAGCTAAAGTTAATGGTCCCACAAATTCTACCGCAACACCTAAACCTAAAGGAATTCTTTTAATCGCATAATAAAACACCAGATTCATCACCGCCAGACAAAACCCATACCCCAGACAGTACAACCACTGAACAGAAGTTATTTTAGACAACTTTGGACGATTAAAAACAAATAGTATAACTGCTGATATTCCGATTCTTAATGAAGAAGTTCCGCCTGCTCCCAACACAGGAAACAGACTTTTTGCGATCGAAGCACCTCCCTGAACACTTATCATTGATAAAAGAACAGCCGGTATAGCCGGTAATGATTTTCTTGTTTTAATAATGGACATCTGCTCTTTTTAAATTCTGATTACTATACCAACAGTCGCTATTTCATAAACAATGACAAGCAAAAGTATAATTAAAAAAGAAGTTATTGAACTACTAGAGAGAGATTATTGAGTAAACATTGTAAATATTATTATTTAGTACAATACTTAAAGCTGTTCAGAACACATAGGTGATCTCCACAAAAAAAGCCTTTCAATTACTTGAAAGGCTTTTACTTTTAACTGATGTGGTCCCACCTGGGCTCGAACCAGGGACCACCTGATTATGAGTCAGGTGCTCTAACCAGCTGAGCTATAGGACCAGTTAAGAGGATGCAATATTACCATAATTTTCAATAACGTCCAAATATTTTTTGAATTAGATTCTAATTTTTTTCAAAATTAAAAGAGCTGAAATTTCGATAAGCTGAATATTAAAGACTTATCTTCTCTCAGAAAAAACCTAATATCACTCTAAACGATCTCCTGACATAACTCTATCAGTACTCCGTTCGTAC
The DNA here is from genome assembly GCF_058310215.1 of Flavobacterium sp. AK-301. NCBI lineage: Bacteria > Pseudomonadati > Bacteroidota > Flavobacteriia > Flavobacteriales > Flavobacteriaceae > Flavobacterium > Flavobacterium sp. AK-301. Next base: position 270,893 of record NZ_JBZEES010000003.1, on the reverse strand, counting down.
CTTTTGGATGTAAAAAAGCAACCAGTTTGTTATCCGCTCCTTTCTTGGGTATTTCATTTAATACTGTAAATCCCTCCTCTTTTAAGCGGGCAATTTCTGCTACAATATCCTCGACATCAAAAGCAATATGATGAATCCCTTCCCCTTTTTTCTCGATAAATTTTGCAATTGGGCTTTCCGGGTTTGTAGCTTCCAGTAGTTCAATCTTATTAGGTCCATTCTGAAAAAAAGAAGTATTTACCCCTTCACTTTCTACAGATTCCATTTTATATGCAGGCGCTCCAAAAAGCTTTTCAAATAAAGCATTCGAAACCTTCAGGTCCTTTACTGCAATTCCTATATGTTCAATTTTTTTCATCTGTATGATTCGTTTTAAAGAACTAAAGTAAAGAAAATATTTATTCAGATGGTTCGATTCTTAGATTATTCGATTACTCCGTTCGTTCACTTTTCCAAACTCGGGTATTTGATTATTAAATTCTCTGTAACTTTGAATCTTTGCAACTCTGTAACTTCTCCTCATCTAAAAATCCAATAATCAAACAATCCTTTTACTCTCATTACTCAAATCTCACTACTCAAATCTAATTATACTCTAAAAAATTGTATTTTTGCACCATGGAAACAAATAGACAGAAAAAAATAGGTGGGGTACTACAGAAAGATCTTGTAGATATACTTCAGGGAGAAGTGAGAAAAAACGGAATCAGTAATTTAGTGATCTCTGTTTCTAAAGTGAGTGTGACTACGGATTTATCTATTGCAAAAGTATACTTAAGTGTTTTCCCTCAGGATAAAGCACCAGAAATTCTGGCAGCTGTAAAATCAAACAGTCCACTAATTAAGCACGATCTTTCACAAAGAGTAAAATTACAACTTCGTAAAGTTCCTAATCTTAGTTTTTACATTGACGATTCTTTAGATTATATCGAAAAGATCGACAATGCTCTTGCCAGCAAAGAAAACCCAATTGAGAACAGAGAACTGTTAGAAAAACGCAAAAAATCGTAATTGAACTTCCCTTTTTACATAGCCAGAAGGTATCTTATCAGTTTCAGTAAAAATAATGCGATCAACATTATTACCGGAATTGCTTCTTTAGGAATTATAGTAGGTGCAATGGCTCTGTTTGTAGTGCTTTCCGTATTCAGCGGATTGAAAGATTTCAGTTTATCCTTTACTAATGCATTTGATCCCGATCTGAAAGCGATCAGTATATTAGGAAAGAATTTTGGTATTACCGAACAGCAACAAAAAAAGCTGAACAAAATAGAAGGAATTGCCTCTTACAGCAAAGTAGCGGAAGAAAGAGTTCTTTTTATGTTTAATGGTAAGGAGCAAGTTGCTTATTTAAAAGGAGTCGACAGTAATTTTATCAATGTAAATCAGGTTCAAAAAAATATCCTTGTAGGCGAATGGCTTTCTCCTGAAACTAATCAGGTTGTAGCAGGTTATAATATTACCCGAAAACTATCAATGGGGTTATTCGATTTCAATCATCCTCTGGAAGTTTTTGTTCCAAAACCGGGAAAAGGCAGAGTCGAAAATCCCGAAGATGCTTTTAATAAATCTGCACTAATACCTATGGGTGTTTATAATGTAGGAGAAGAAGCTATTGATTCCAAATATGTTTTTTCAGATCTGGAACTGGCACAAGATCTGCTGGAAATGAAACCCAATCAGATCACCGCACTTGAATTCAAACTAAAACCGGGTGTTTCCGATCAGAAAATAATCACACAGATTAATACCATATTCGACAACAAACTGAATATAAAGAACAGAGCCCAACTCAACGATGCTTTATATAAAATGCTGAACACCGAAAACATTGCGGTTTACCTTATTTTCACACTTGTGATCATTGTTACACTATTCAATCTTATAGGTGCTATTATCATGATGATACTGGATAAAAAGGGCAATCTGAAAACGCTGTTCAATCTGGGTGTAGAAATAAACAGTCTGCGAAAAATATTCCTTTTTCACGGAAGTCTGTTATGTCTTGTCGGTTCCGCTGTCGGAATTATTCTGGGTGTAGGCGTTATTTTATTACAACAACATCTGGAACTGGTAATGATTAATTCATCTTTTGCCTATCCCGTGAAATTCACTGTAGAGAATATACTTATTGTTCTGGCAACCATTATGGTGCTTGGCTTTATCGCCTCCGGAATTGCTGCCGGAAGCATTACAAAACGACTGGTAAAATAAATTATTTCAGGTTCTGAAAATCAGCTTTTAACCGTAAGGAGCGCAAAGACTTACACAAGGTTCACAAAAGATTATTTCTCGTAGAGACGTAAAGTTGTTTTGGCTACTGTGACTGAATACTGGAAACTAAATACTTTACATCTTATCTTTCTTCTTGACTCTTGACTCTTTCTTCTTGACTCTTTCTTCTAGAAACAGAATATTCTCTATACAAATTTATAATCCCCGTATTTCTCTATGATAGTATCCAAAGCAGCAAATACATCTACTGCATCATCATTAGAAACCAATTTCTGGCGGAATTCCTTAAAGTTCGGAATTCCTTTAAAATAATTCGTATAATGTCTTCTCGTTTCCAGAACTCCTAATCGATCACCTTTCCACTCAATAGCCCATTTCAAATGGTTCCTAGCCGCTTCCACACGATCCTGTATAGTAGGTCCCGGTAAAAGCTCTCCGGTTTTAAAATAATGTTTGATCTCATTAAAAATCCATGGATAACCAATAGCTGCCCGACCGATCATAATACCGTCAATACCGTATTCATTTTTATATTTCAGCGCTTTCTCCGGCGAATCAATATCTCCGTTTCCAAAAACAGGCATTGTTATTCTCGGATTATTTTTTACACGCGCAATATGAGTCCAGTCCGCTTCCCCTTTATACATCTGCGCACGAGTTCTCGCATGAATTGTCAGTGCCTGAACCCCTATATCCTGTAACCTTTCTGCTACTTCATCAATATTAATAGAGCTTTCATCCCATCCCAGACGGGTTTTTACAGTAACCGGAAGACTTGTACTTTTAATTACCGCTTCCGTTAACCGGATCATTAGATCAATATCTTTTAGCACTCCGGCTCCGGCTCCCTTACAAACCACTTTCTTCACCGGACAACCAAAATTAATATCTACCAAATCCGGATGCACTGTTTCCACAATTTTTGCCGATAACGCCATCGCCTCCTCATCACCTCCGAATATCTGAATCCCTACTGGTCTTTCATAATCGAAAATATCCAGTTTCTGACGGCTTTTCATAGCATCACGAATCAGTCCTTCCGATGAGATAAACTCGCTATACATCATATCCGCACCGTGCAGTTTACACAATCTGCGAAACGGCGGGTCACTCACATCTTCCATAGGTGCTAACAGCAATGGAAATTCCTCTAATACTATGTTGCCAATCTTAATCATTATCCTTAATTTCCTGCAAAATTACGAAAAATTGATAGTTAGAGGGTTAGATTTTTAGATTATTGGATAATCAGACCTTTTGATATTGCTTCGCAAACCACTTTTTTGTAAAACAAAACCTGGATTTTTAAGTTTTTTTTATTTAGATCGAACTATCCAATAATCAAAAAATATAACCATCAAAAAATCATTATAATGCACGGATTTACAATACAAATGTTCATCATTCAAATCTTTAAATTATATTTGCACACTAATCCCATTTATTGAAAATGGTTTTGCGTGTTCTTCTGAAGTTTCAGAAGCGGTCAGAAACTTTCAAAAATCTGTTATCCGACAACAAACACGCACCAATAAAAACAGATATCAGACTGAAGATGAAGAATATTAGAAATTTTTGCATTATTGCACACATTGACCACGGAAAAAGTACACTTGCCGACCGATTACTGGATGCTACGGGATCAGTAACCGCTCGTGAAAAACAGGCACAGTTGCTTGACAATATGGACTTGGAACGTGAACGTGGTATCACGATCAAGAGTCATGCTATCCAGATGGAATATACTTATAAAGGTGAACAATATATTCTGAATCTGATAGACACTCCCGGTCATGTCGATTTCTCTTATGAAGTATCTCGCTCTATTGCTGCTTGTGAAGGTGCTCTGTTAATTGTTGATGCTGCACAAAGTATTCAGGCACAAACAATATCCAATTTATATTTAGCCCTTGAAAATGATCTGGAAATTATTCCGGTATTAAATAAAGTAGACCTTCCGAGTGCTAATCCAGAAGAAGTAAGTGATGATATTGTAGACCTTTTAGGCTGTGATATAAACGACATCATTCCTGCCAGTGGAAAAACCGGTTTAGGAGTAGAAGCGATTCTCGCAGCAATCATCGAAAGAATTCCACCTCCAAAAGGAAATCCGGAAGAACCATTACAAGCACTTATCTTTGACTCTGTTTATAACCCGTTCCGTGGAATTGAGGTGATTTTCAGAGTAATAAACGGTGAAATCAAAAAAGGTCAGAAAATTAAATTTATGGCTACCGATAAAGAATATTATGCCGATGAAATTGGTACATTAAAATTAAATCAGGTTCCTAAAACCGTGATCAGCACAGGAGATGTAGGATATCTGATCTCCGGTATTAAAGAAGCAAAAGAAGTAAAAGTAGGAGATACTCTGACAGACGCCAAAGTACCTACAACGAATATGATTGCCGGTTTTGAAAACGTAAAACCAATGGTTTTTGCAGGAATCTATCCTGTAGACACTGAAGATTATGAAGAATTGCGTAACTCAATGGAAAAACTTCAGCTGAACGATGCTTCTCTGGTGTTCTTACCCGAAAGTTCTGCCGCTTTAGGTTTTGGTTTCCGTTGCGGATTCTTAGGAATGTTGCATATGGAAATTATCCAGGAGCGTCTGGAGCGTGAGTTTGAAATGACTGTAATCACTACGGTTCCTAACGTTTCCTATTTAGCGTATACCAAGAAAAATCCGGACACTCCTATGGTTGTAAATAACCCTTCGGATCTGCCGGAACCTTCTAAACTGGACCGTGTAGAAGAGCCTTTTATTAAAGCAACTATCATTACAAAATCCGATTATGTAGGAAACGTAATGTCTTTATGTATTGAAAAACGTGGACTTATTACCAATCAGACCTATCTGACAACTGACAGAGTTGAACTTAGTTTTGATATGCCTTTAGCTGAGATCGTATTCGATTTCTATGACCGTTTAAAAACCGTTTCTAAAGGATATGCTTCTTTCGATTATTCTCCTATCGGAATGAGAGAATCGAATCTGGTAAGAGTAGATATCCTTTTAAATGCACAATTAGTAGATGCTTTATCTTCTTTAATCCATGTAGATAATGCGTACAACATTGGTAAAAAAATGTGTGAGAAATTAAGAGAGCTGATTCCGAGACAGCAATTCGATATTCCTATTCAGGCAGCCATTGGAGTAAAAGTAATTTCCAGAGAAACTATTAAAGCGTTACGTAAAGATGTTACGGCAAAATGTTATGGAGGAGATATTTCTCGTAAGCGTAAACTTTTGGAAAAACAGAAAAAAGGTAAAAAACGTATGCGTCAGATCGGTAACGTAGAGATTCCTCAGGAAGCTTTTATGGCAGTTCTGAAACTGAACGACTAATATTTAAGAATTATTTTAAATTCTGAATTATAAATGAAACCGGGTGATCCTTGATTATCCGGTTTTTTAGGAACTTTTTTAGATGATTCGAAGAAAAACACCACTCCTCTTCAACTTCAAATAATCTAAAAATCGAACTATCCAAAAATCAAACCATCGAATAAAAACAAACCTTTGTAACTAATCAACTTTGTGATTACTTTTGTACTATGATAGAAGATAAAACACCTCAACGTACCAGTATATCCGAATTAGGAGAATTTGGATTAATAGACCATTTAACTAAGAATTTCGAGATCAGTCAGACTACTACAATCAAAGGAATCGGAGATGATGCAGCGGTTCTGGATTTTCAGGACAAAAAAACACTTGTTTCTACTGATCTGCTGATTGAAGGAGTTCACTTTGATCTGGCATATATGCCGTTAAAACACCTGGGATATAAAGCTGTTGTAGTCAATCTTTCAGATATTTATGCCATGAATGGAAAACCCACACAGATTACTGTTTCTGTTGCGGTTTCTAATCGTTTTCCTCTGGAAGCACTCGAAGAGCTTTTTGAAGGGATCACTATGGCATCCCGAATCTATAATGTTGATGTTGTGGGAGGTGATACCACTTCTTCACAAAAAGGGCTGATCATTAGCATCACTGCTATTGGAGAAGCAGATGAAGAAGAAATCGTTTACCGAAGCGGAGCAAACGAAAATGATTTATTAGTTGTTACCGGTGACATTGGTGCTGCCTATATGGGATTACAGGTACTAGAACGTGAAAAACAGGTGTTTCAGGTGAACCCGAATAACCAGCCTGATTTGGACAATTACACCTATCTTATTGAACGTCAGCTGAAACCAGAAGCAAGGAAAGATGTACGTGGATTGTTGAAAATACTGGAAATACAACCTACTTCGATGATTGATATTTCTGACGGATTATCCTCAGAGATTCTTCACCTGTGCAAACAGTCAAATGTGGGATGTAATCTGTTTGAAGATAAATTACCACTGGATCCGCAGCTAATCAGTACCTGCGAAGAATTTAATATTGACAGTACAACGGTTGCTATTAATGGCGGTGAAGATTACGAACTGCTCTTTACAATCCCTATGGGTGATTTTGAAAAGATAAAAGGAAATCCGAATTTCAGTATTATCGGACATATGACTGCTCCGTCAGAAGGATCTCATCTGGTAACTCGTGCCAATACAAAAATACAACTAAAAGCAAGAGGCTGGAATGCCCTAACTTAATTTCCTGATTTCTGTAAACTAAAAAAGCGCTACAAGTTTAGGTTGTAACGCTTTTTTTGCACAAATTTAAAAAAACTAAAACAAGCAGTCCTTAATAGGTATTGGTTAGGTCGATTTAGGATATGGACTTCCCATTACTGACTGCTTGTTTAAAAGTCTAACTCATCAAAAGAAAACAAAATATAACTAACTTCCTTAGTTTTCTTTAATGAATCGAAATCAAATGAAAAATAATAAAATTTGATTTCTGTTGTCTCAAATACCATTGCTAAGATACGGTGATAATCGAATTAGTCGGATACGTTTTTACCACAAACATACTGAGTGAATCCCGTATATTTATTACGGTTTAACCGTAATTTAAGGGGGTTTTTCATAAAAATCCACTTTTTTGGGCTTCCCGGATGATATCCTCATCGCTACCACCCTTAATTTTGAAGAAATCTTTGATCTGTAATTTCCTTTTTTCGATTGCGCTGAGTGATAAAGAAACGTACTCAGGAATATCTTTTGTTTTTACTCCTTTAGAAATATGATATAAAATTTGTCGATCATAATCATCAAAAGAAACCGAATTATTAACGGTCGTCAAAACAATATTCATAACCGTCTGACTGTAATAGCGACCTCCGTCCAGTATTTTCTGAAAAGCATGTCGCAATTCATCAAACGTAAGGTCGTTTTTCACAATAAGACCCATCGGATTAATATTCTTTATAATGTTACTGATCCTTAATGCTTCCGTATGCATGGTAAGCAGAATTACTTTACATTTTGGCATTTTGCCCTGTATGAAAATTGCCAGATCTTCACCGGAAAGTATTTTTTTCTCTTCATAAGGAGGCATGCTGATATCAAAAAACGCAATATCAAAAACTTCTCTACCCAATACATTCGTTATCGCCTCATAACCGGTCTGACAACTGTTTGCTTTTGTGATCTTAATATTATACTGCTCCGAATCATAATCTGCCAGAATATTTTTATATGCTTCAATTATAAAAGGGTGATCATCTACCATTAAAATATTTAGTTCTTTTTTCATATCCTTATTTATTTTACTGTTATATGTACCTCAATTTTTGTGCCTTTCCCTTTTGCGGAAGTTACAGTAAGGACACCTCCCATACTCTGCGCTCTGGACTGCATATTCTGCAAGCCGATCCCTTTTATCTTTCTATAGGTATCAAAACCAACACCGTCATCCTCTATGACCAGCTGAATGATATTGTCCACTTTATGAACCGTAATCATAACCTTTTTAGCCTGAGCATACTTATTGATATTCTGGAACGACTCCTGAATAATACGGTACAGATTGATCTTTACCGTATTCTCTACCATTTCCCACTGAATTGCCGGATCGACAGAATGATTCACTTTTATACCACTCAGATTTTCCTGTTTCTCTATCAGATTTTGCACAATGACAATAAAGTTATTCGTAACCATCTCTTTCTCTCTGCTCAGATCATGAGAAATCTCCCGAATATCCTGCTCTATACTTTTTAACTCATTAATATAAGTACTCCGGTTCTGAACAGCTGTTTCTCCTTCTTTTTTATTAAGTCCGTCCAGATTTAGTCTTGTACCGAACAAACGTCCCAGTACTCCGTCATGTAGTTCCTGTGCAATACGTTTTTTCTCAGATTGCCTTACTTCTTCTATTTTATCTTGTTGTGAAAGCAGTAAACTGTAAATTTCCTCATTTGCCTGTTGTTGTGCTTCCTTTAATTTCAATTCCTTATTTCTGGAACGCTGATAACGAATTACAAATAGCAACATCCCGATAAAGATCAGAATTCCGGACCAGATCATAATATTTCGGTTCTGCTCCGCCAGTCTATCCTTCTGAATTACCAATTCATCTGTTTCAAAAGCGATACGCCCCAGTTTATTATGGATCTTGCGTTCTGCCTGCTGTAAACTATCCGATATAGCAATATATTCCTTAGAATATACAGCTCCCTTAGCAGGATTCACAACTGTTAATTGTTTTAAAGAAAGTAAAACATCCCGGGCATCTGCTCCTTTTGTTTCTGCCAGATCATAGGCTTCCTGTGCGAACCGCACTGCTTTTACCATATCATTCTGATTCTGATAGTATTCCGATAAACGTAATTTACTAATTATAATCCCCGGAATATCTTGTAAACTATCTCTAATATGTAACGCTTTATAAAATAGTTCCGGCAATTGAGAATAATCTTTTAACTGTAATTTAGAATACCCTAAATTATCCAATAACATTGCATAAATATTTGGCTTATCTTTAAATAAATTATTCTCCTCTAAAGCTTTTCTAAAATAAAATATAGCTTCTTTATTCTTACTATTATCCTGATATACTAAACCTAAATTATTTAAAGAGGTTGCTTTAGATTGAAAAGTAATATTTATAGCAATCTTATCTAAAATCGCTAAAGCTTTATTATGATATTCAATTGCTTTATTATATTCTTTTAATTCATTAAATACAACTCCTAACAAATTATATGCTTCATATATTACACCTTTATCTTCAATATCTCGAAAATATTCCAATGCCTTAAAAGTTGATATTTCACATCCCTGATAATCCCCTTCTTTATTTTGAACAAAAGCTTTATTTAAATGCATTCTGCCTATACTCTCTCTATCCTTTAATCCTATATATAGTTTTTCAGCTCTAAAATAATAGAAGTAGGCACTATCACTAATGGTTTTATTTTTATAATAATCTCCTAAATAACTATACGCCATAGCTAAATTAACACTGTCTTTAGCCTGAAAAGCTTTTTGTTCTATTATTCCGGAAGTTCTTTTGTACTCTTCCATTTCCTTTATATTATAATAACGATTTGCCACTTTAAAAAGATTTTTTAAATAGAGCGAATCTTTTTTATTTTGTAATACAATTGCTTCCGCTTTTTTAGTAAAAAGCAAACGCCGTTCTGATGAAATAGAATTGTCATTTGCTTTTTTAAAATAGAAGTCTAAACTATCGGACAAACCGGAGTTCCCATTCGTTTTCTCCTTTTCAGGATTACAACTTAGCGTGATCAGACCCAAAATAAAAAAGTAAATTATTTTTCTCAAAACAGATATTATTTTTATAGTTTAAAAAACAGCACAACCTATAATGGAATACTAAAACATATAGAAGTCCCTTTCTCTATACCGGAAGTTATCTCTACTGCACCATAAAGAGCCTCTATTCTGTTTTTTATACTCTTTAGACCCATTCCGTTGCGTTCCTGTTTTGTATCAAATCCGATACCATCATCCGTAATTCGTACTTCAAGCTGATTCTCTATTTTAAAAATACTAATTATTACCTTTTCAGCCTGAGCATATTTATATATATTTTGTAAAACTTCCTGCATAATACGATACAAATGTATTTTTATATTGTTTTTTATGGTATCCCATACTATAACAGAGTCTATAGTTAACAGATAATGAACCTCCGAAACTTCTTTTTGTTCTTTTACCAATGTCATCAGCAGGTTTTTAAAATCACTTTTTCCGGAAAACGCCACATGATCCAGATCATGTGCAATGGTTCGAATCTCTTTTTCGATATTCTGAATCTCCTTAATATAAGTCAGGCATTTTTGTATCGTTTCCGTATCGGTTCTTTTGTTCAGTACATATAATTTCATTCGTGTACCGGCTAGTTTATTCATAATACCGTCATGTAGTTCCTGTGCAATACGTTTTTTCTCGGATTGTCTTACCTCTTCTATTTTATCCTGTTGTGAAAGCAGTAAACTGTAGATTTCCTCATTTGCCTGCTGTTGTGCTTCCTTTAGTTTTAGCTCCTTGTTTCTGGAACGCTGATAACGGATTACAAACAGCAACATCCCGATAAAGATCAGAATTCCAGACCAGATCATGATATTTCGGTTCTGCTCCGCCAGTCTGTCTTTCTGAATTACCAATTCATCTGTTTCAAAAGCGATACGCCCCAGTTTATTACGGATCTTTCGCTCTGCCTGCTGTAAACTGTCGGATATAGTAATATATTCTTTAGAATACATAGCTCCCTTAACGGGATTCACAACTGCTAACTGTTTTAAAGAACGTAAAATATCTCTGGTATCTATTCCTTTTGTTACGGCAACATCATAGGCTTCCTGTGCAAACTGTACTGCTTTTATCGTATCGTTCTGATCCTGATAGTATTCTGATAAGTGTAGTTTATTAATTACAATTCCTGGAATAACTTGTAAACTATCTCTAATATGTAATGCTTTATAAAATAGATCCGGCAATTGGGAATAATCTTTTAACTGTAATTGAGAATACGCTAAATTATCCAATAGCATAGCATATATAATCGGTTTTTCTTTAGATAAATTTTTTTCTCTTAATCCTTTTTTAAAATAGACAATAGCTTCCTTATTTTTACTATTATCCTGATATACTAAACCTAAATTATTTAAAGAAGTTGCTTTAGATTGAAAAGTACCATTTATAGTAATCTTATCTAAAACCGCTAAAGCTTTATTATGATATTCAATTGCTTTATCAAACTCATTTAACTCATTAAATACATTCCCTAAAGTATTATAAGCTCCATAAAGCATGCTTTTATCACTCTCTCGAAAACGCTCTAACGCTTTAAAAATGGATATTTCACATCCCTGAAAATCTCCTTCATTATATTGAACATAAGCTTTATTTAAATGCATTCTGCCTATACTCTCTCTATCTTTTAAACCTATATAAAGTTTTTCTGCTTTAAAATAGTAAAAATAAGCACTATCACTAGTCAATTCATTACTAAAATAATCTCCCAGATAACTATATGCTTTTGCTAGATTAACACTGTCTTTTATACGAAAAGCTTTCTGTTCTATTATTCCGGAAATCTTTTTATAGTCTTCCATCTCCTTTATATTATAGTAACGATTGGCTACTTTAAAAAGATTTTTTAGATAAAGTGAATCTTTTTTATTTTGTAATACAATCACTTCGGCTTTTTTGTTAAATAACAATCGCTGTTGCTGAGAAAGCGTTTTATCATTTGCTTTTTTAAAATAGAAGTCTAAACTATCGGACAAACCGGAACTCACATTTGTTTTCTCCTTTTCAGGATTACAACTTAGTGTAACCAGACCCAAAATAAAAAAGTAAATTATTTTTCTCAAAACAGACAAAGGTTAATGATTTAAAGGTATTCAATAAGGCACAAAAATAAAAATACATAAAATAAATCAGTCCTAAAGTAATTTGTTCTTCCAATTTTAATTTTCTTTACTGCTCCCCTGATTTTAATTATTTTAAAAAAGTATTTGGAATATATACAAAAAATGAATACGTTTATAAAATTATATATTATACGAAAAATGTATAAGGTTTTTACAAATTCATACTTAATATTGTAATGTGGTTTGCAAACACATATTAATTATTAATTTTAAAAACTTTTTATTATGAATTTAGAAAAAATGAATTTAGAAGAGCTTACGACTGTCGAAGTAAGAGAAATTGAGGGAGGAATTTTTCCAGTAATTTTAGCATTAGCAGCAAACCCAATGGCATGGGCATTTGGATTAGGTGTATACAATGCTTATAACAGATAAAACTAATATTATGAAAAATTGTAACTTAAAAGAATTATCATTTGAAGAAATGAATAATACTAATGGAGGATTCATACTAATTGCTATTGCTCTTATTGGTGCAGCTTATGTTGCAGGAGAAGCAGTTGGAGAAGGTCTTAGACACTATAATAAATAATTGAAATCATGAAAAAAACTATTTCAAGAACTGGAGAGATATTACTATACACAATGATAATTATTATATTTTCATATTTGATTGGAGAGGCTGTTGGAGAAGCTCTTCTACATTTTCTTCATTAAAGAGTTTTTTTTATTCTTTCATTTTAAAACAAAAGAGATGGTATTCTTATAATACCATCTCTTTTAAAATCTAACAATGAAATAACTTTATCATGAGAATAAAAGAATATTTTAAAAATAAAGAAAATGTAATACTCGTTGTCCTTTTTGCCACAACAATTGGATTTGTTCTATTTAGAATAGGATTTTATTATGGCAGAGTATTCGCTCAATAACATTACAACTATGAAGAAAAAGCAAACACATCATCTTTCTTATATAACAATGTCTATAATTATAGCTTTGGTTATCACATGGTGTATAGGAACTGATCTAGGCGCTACATTATTTCATGCTTTTAATTAATTTATTAATCTTCAATAAAAATAATAGTTATAACAAAACAATAAACTGTTAGACTTATTTTATTTCTATTTGCAATATCATTAATTCTTTCAGCTTATTTCTTTGAAAAAGGACAAGAACTGGGAGCAACATTAGCCAGACCTTAAAACGTGGAGTAGTTGGTCGTTTTTTGCAGAACCGGTGATTTAACCGCAAAGAACGCAAAGACTTACGCAAGGTTCGCAAAGTTTTTTGAATATTCCGTCCTGTGACGGAATACCGAAAACGGAATACTTTATATCTTTCTTACCATTATATCACAAATTCTTTTTTCTTGACTCTTGGTTCTATCTTCTTTTTTCGTATTTTTAAAATAAAAAATGATTACAAAGGCAGCGCTTGATTTTCTTCTGGAGCTAAAGAAAAATAATAACCGGGACTGGTTTACTGAGAACAAGAAACGTTTTCAGGAACAGGAAAAAGCAGTAAAATCATTCTTTCAGGAAATCGAACAGGGACTGAACCAACAGGACAGTATCGAAAAATTCCGTCTCTACAGAATTTACCGGGATGTTCGTTTTTCTAAGGATAAAACACCTTATAAGAGCCACTTCAGTGGTGGATTTACCCGTACTAAACCTTTACTGAGAGGTGGCTATTATCTGCAGATCGAATCGGGAGCCAGTTTTATCGGTGGTGGTTTCTGGGAACCGAATGGTGCGGATCTCAACCGAATTCGCAAAGAATTTGAAATCGATGCTACTGAAATCCGTGAGATTATTGCCAATCCTCTTTTTAAAAAATATTTTGGAGAACTAAAAGGAGATGAATTAAAAACTGCTCCCAAAGGTTTTGACAAAAACCATCCCGCTATAGACCTGATCCGAAAAAAACAATTTCTAATTACCCGAGACCTGTCGGATAAGGAAGTGCTAAGCCCTGATTTTAAAAAAGAAGTACTGAACACTTTCAACGCTATGCGTCCGTTTTTTGATTATATGAGTGATGTATTGTCTACAAATCTAAACGGAGAATCTTTATATTAGTTGAGAATTTTGTAAAATGTTTTATGTGAAATGTAAGATGTAACGGGATGACAGGACTTTCAACTAAATGCACATTATACGATTTTTGAATAAGGTTTATATCGGTTTCCCTGTATTATTGTAAAAGGAAATTACGGGTTATACAACTGTGGTTTTCTGAATAATATAAACTACTGCTATGATCACTCTAGGTAATGATTTAGAAAATAATGTTGAGAATTTAATTGCCCGAAACCGAATTAATCCTTTTTCAATCTATCTCGCAGTTATACTGACTGTACTGCTTTCTGTTATGCTGCTTCCGGTTATAAAAATCGACATCAGCAGTCAGAGTCGCGGTATGATCCGAAGTACTGCCGATGCGGTTCCTGTTCTTTCTCTTGTAAACGGTAAAGTGATTCGGACATCACTTTATAATAACCAACAAGTCACTAAGGGTGATACGCTGCTAATCATCGAAACGGAACGTTTACAGACTGAAAAAGCTATAAATCAGACTCTTTCGGAAGATATGGCAGCAATACTGGAAGACGTAACGTTACTGGTTAATAAACACAGCAAAGGATTCATAACCCGAACGGTTCAGGAAGATTTTTTCAGCTATCAGACCCGGCGAACGGAACTTCAAAGTAAGATCACACAGGCTACAATCAGCCATAACCGTTATCAGCCGTTATATGAAAAAGGGGTTATTGCAAAACAGGAATATGAGAAATACCTGTTTGAGCTACAGTCAGCACAACAAGCTCTGAATTCTTTTGACAAACAGCAGTTCTCCAGCTGGGAAAATCAAAAAAGAGAACTGGAAGAAAAAATGAAAAATCTGAAAGGGGCTATTCAGAAGATCGAAGTCGAAGAACAGAACTATTATGTTATCGCGCCTCTTTCCGGCACGATCGAAAGTGCTGTCGGCATACAACCGGGTTCTTCTGTTTCGGCTTCCCAGACGCTTGCGATGTTGTCCCCTTCGGATCGGCTAATCGTAGAGAATTATGTATCTGCTTCGGATATCGGTCTGATACAACCAGATCAGACTGTAAACTTTCAGATTGATGCCTTTAATTATAATCAATGGGGACTTCTTACAGGAAAGGTAATCGAAATTGATCATAATATTACCGTTCAGGAAGATCAGTCTTTTTTTAAAGTAAAATGTACCATAGACACCATCAACCTGCAACTGAAAAACGGTTATAAAGCTTCGATCTCAAAAGGAATGACACTGACCTCCCGTTTTTATATTACCAGAAGAAGTCTGTTTGACCTCCTGTTTGATAAAGTGGATAACTGGCTGAACCCTATAATTAATTGATAGTTTACAATTGATAGTTGATAGTTATTGAAGTCGAATATCTAACATCAGAATTAGTATAGAAAAAGAAATTAATCAAAAGCTTTAAAGTCAGAAGAAAGAGTCAAGAAAAAAGATGTAGAGTACTCAGTTCCAGTACTCAGTTTTCAAAGCAATACTGTCATCTGCAGAACTATAAAAAACATTTCACCTCTCACAAAAACTATCAACTATTAACTAAAAAAAATGAGCATCAAAATAAAACAACATGATATCCGGGATTGTGGAGCGGCGTGTCTGGCATCTATTGGGAATTACTATAATGTAAAACTGCCGATTGCAAGAATCCGACAATTTTCCGGAACAGATAAAAGAGGGACTAATGTTCTGGGAATTATTCAGGGTGCGGAACAGATGGGCTTTAGTGCCAAAGGTGTAAAAGGAGGTCCGGATGCTATCGATATGATTCCACTTCCCGCCATTGCACATGTTATTGTAAAGGGCGAACTGCACCATTATATCGTTATTTATAAGGTAACCCGTTCTAAAAACGGCGGAACCATAGAGGCAATGGACCCCGGTTACGGGAAAATGGTAACCTACTCTATTGAAGAATTTCTGAAAATTTGGACCGGTGTACTGATTCTTTTTGCTAAAAATGATGCTTTTAAAACCTATAATGAGCGGGTCTCACCAATTAGACGCTTCTGGGATCTGATACAACCGCATAAAACAATCCTGATGCAGTGCCTTTTCGGTGCAGTGATCTTTACACTACTGGGACTTGCAATATCGATTTATGTACAGAAAATAACCGATTATGTGCTGGTGAGCGGTAATCGAAAACTGCTGAATCTGCTAAGCTGTATCATGATTGGGATTATTCTATTACAGTCTTATATCGGCTCTAAAAAAAGCATCTTTATTCTGAAAACCGGACAGCTTATCGATGCCCGACTTATTCTGGGTTATTATAAACATCTGCTTCGACTTCCACAGCGTTTTTTTGATACGATGCAGGTGGGTGAGATTACTTCCAGAATTAATGATGCGGTAAAAATAAGGGCATTTATTAATGAAACTGCCATTGATATGATCGTTAATATCTTTATTGTTGTCTTTTCGTTTGCTCTGATGTTTACCTATTACTGGAAACTGGCACTGATTATCCTTCTGGTACTGCCGCTCTATACTGCTGTTTATCTGATTATTAATTATCTGAACAAAAGAACGGAACGCCGTATTATGGAAAATGCAGCTGATCTGGAAACCCAGCTGGTAGAATCAATTCATAATGCCCGTACAATCAAGGAGTTTGGAATAGAAGATTTCTCTAATCTGAAAACAGAAAATCGGTTTGTAAAACTGCTTTTTTCAACCTATACCTCCGGCAGGAACAGTATTTTTTCAGGAGTCTCCACTCAGTTTCTAGCATCTCTGTTTACGGTAATCCTGCTGTGGATCGGTTCGGGTTATGTGATCGATCAGGAGATCACTCCGGGAGAGCTATTCTCATTCTATGCACTGATCGGTTATTTTACTTCACCTGCCGCTTCTCTAATCACGATGAACAAAACGATTCAGAATGCACTGATCGCTGCGGACCGTCTTTTTGAAATCATGGATCTGGAACGGGAAAAGACCACCAATAAGATTACCCTGCAACAGGGCGATACAGGAGATATTACTTTTGAAAACGTCTGTTTCAGTTATGGTACACGGACAGAAGTATTTAAAGATTTTAATGCTGTTTTTAAAAAAAATGAAACCACCGCTGTAGTTGGCGAAAGTGGCAGTGGAAAAACAACTTTAATTGCTTTACTGCAAAACTTATATCCGCTACAGGAAGGAAAAATCCGGATAGGGGATCATGACCTGAACCATATTCATTATCAGAATCTGCGCAGTAAAATCGGGGTTATTCCGCAGCAGGTCTGTTTATTCTCCGGAACAGTAATCGATAATATTGCTCTGGGAGATACTCTGCCCGATATACAGCGAATCCTCGAACTGTCCGGACAACTGGGAATCACCGAATTTGTAGAAAAAATGCCAAATAGCTTTGAAACACAAATCGGCGAAAACGGAACTTTACTTTCCGGCGGACAAAAACAACGGATCGCCATTGCAAGGGCTCTATATAAAAATCCGGATCTGTTGCTAATGGATGAAGCCACCTCAGCACTGGACACTAATGCGGAACAAATCGTAAAAAAAGTAATAGACGATTTTAAAGCGGATGGAAAAACCATCATCGTAATCGCCCATCGGCTAAGTACTATTGCCAATGCGGATACTATTATCGTACTGGAAAACGGTACGATTATCGAACAGGGTTCCCATCAGGAACTTTATGCCAAAAAAGGAAAATATCATGAATTATGGATCAAACAGACTGCTATAATGTAGTATTCAGTTCTCAGTATTCAGAACGCTTTTGCGTCTTTGCGACTTTGCGAGAAACTTTTTTTAGTCTAAAAGTCAAATCAGTTTTCAGTTTCCGGTATGACAAACTGTCAATTATCAACTAAAAATTATCAACTAATAAAAAGCTATTTTACTTTCTCTTCGATTACCAGTTCTTTTAACCCCAGTAAAACGCCGATATCGGTGTCCAGTATCTTTGCTATCTCGTTCAGCCGTTCTACAGTTATACGCGTAGTCTGATTTTCAAACCGGGCATATGATGCCTGACTGATTCCCAGCTCCTCTGCCATATATTCCTGTAATAATGATTTTGCTTCCCGAATCATCCTAATTCTTTTTCCTATATGATTCATCACAAAAAAAATTTAAGTTCTTCACTTACAAACCTAATTTTTTATTCCCGAACAGGATTACGGGTTTTCAGCAGAATTTGTTAAAAGAAGTGAAATGTTTTTTGTAAAATGTGAAATGTAAGACGTGTGTCGCAAAGACAGAATTATACTTCTTTTAAACTTTTTACTTTTTACAAAAAACATCTCACATAACAACAACTAAACAAGTCCCATTTCCCTGACCTGAAGAATCAGAACCTCATCATTTCCCTTTATACCAAGGGCATCTTTAATCTGCGCTTTTCGTTTTTCTATGGAACTAACCGAAAGCGGAAGATGAGCGGCTATATTTTTAGTCTGTATACCTTGTACTATCAGCGAAAGGATCTGACGGTTATACGTATCCAGAAGAATCTCGTTCGCAAGGATACTTTGTATATTCTCTCTTACGGTTATGCTGTGATAGGTCGCTCCGTTCTGAACGGCATCAAAAGCACGCAGCAGCTCTTCGCCGTCAAAATCACTTTTTACCAACAGTCCTTCCGGATTAATATTCTTTATAATTGCATACAGAATAAAGGATTCTATATGTGAAGTCAGCATAATGATTTTACTGTCCGGACGGTACTTTCTGACCAATAACGCCAGATCTTCGCCCGAATTGATATTTTTAGCTTTAAAAGGAGGCATGCTCCTGTCCAGAAAAACCATATCAAAAAATGGATAGGTACTACTATCGGTAATAATCTCAAATGCTTTTTCACAGGTAAAAGCGGTTGTAATCTCTATTTCGGAACCGGAAGTATTAAAAGGCAGGACACTTTTATAGCCATCAATCATAGTGGGATGGTCATCTACCATTAAAAGGTTCATTTTCATACGCTCTTATTTTTCTATAAGAGCGTAAAGTACAAATTATACCGGAATAATAAGGTATATTAAAGTCCTCTACTGTGCCAGAAACTAAAATGTTTTTCTGTTTATTGGAAAAATAACTTATCATACAACAAAAAAAGAATAAAAAAGAAGAGTATATTTTTTTTAAGATCAAAAGGTAGTTTCTTTAAAAATAATAAAACTGAAGAAGAGGGCAAAAAGTATTTACCCCCCTCTATATATAAATTAACACTTTTCGTGTTCTTTATGAATCTTTTCAGTACTAATACCTATTACTGCTTATTTTTATCGAGTTTTCAAGATCAAGCTTCTTTAACTATTTATTTTTAAATATTGCTACTTCATCTTGTTTTCCTGAACCTGTTGTATCAGAACCTGCATTTCCCTTATAAGTTGACATTCCATTATTAGGGACTGTTGGTGTTACCGGTTTTACCGTTTCTAAATCTGTTTTTTGAGATTGTCCTTCTATTTCATCTGCACTACAAGAGTTTAACAGGAATACAAATAAAAATGTTGCCGAAATTAAAGTAATTTTTTTCATACTGGTTTTTGTTTATGAGTTTTTATTGTTCTTCTATATACGGAATACTTCTTTTTCTTTTTGTAAATAACTGAAAAAGAAGTATTCACACCACAAAACTACTATAGAAAAATCTAAATGTAACAAAATTTATAGCGAATGTTGTAGATGTGTACCGTTGCTTTGTATACTGTTGCTCTATGGGAGTAGTCCTTAACAATGTATTAATAATCAAGACTGGAAATACGCTGTATAATAAGATAAATATTCTTTTTATAGGTTCTGGAAAAAGGGATTCTGATACTGGTATTCTTTATAAAACAGAGAGAAACGGCAAACTGTATTCTGGAAATACGAGAACTGTTAATAATATAACTGTTGTGAATTCTGACAAACTGTATAGGGAGTGTATTTTCAAAATATTTTAGGGTCTTAAAGGCTGTTACCGTGATATCTCCTTTCAGGATAATATCAGTCGAACTATTATCTGCTTTCAGATATAAGATCTTTTTGGTTTCTATAAATCGGTAGTCACCATAGGATTTTAAACAAAGTATCTGGTTTTTTCCGATCTTGAATCTGGACTTTGAAACGCAGTTTTCTTTACTATAACGAACCCTTAACTCCTCTTCAAAACGTAGAATTATTTTTCTTAAATTACTTGCATCCAGCGGTTTCAACAAATAATCATATACCTGATTCCGGATAGCTTCATAAGCCCACTGTTTACCGGAGGTAACCAGAACAAACTTAGGCAGGATATTAAGATAAACGGATAGTTCCTGTATCAGAGCAAAGGGTTTACCCTCTTCTTTAATAACAGATTCCACTTCTAAAAAAACCAGCTCCGGACTGTGTTCCAGAATCAGATTTAGTCCGTCATCATAATTATTTGACGTTCCAACATATAAAAAATTTGTGAAATCACCTAATATAGATTTTATTTCCCTACTGGTTATAACGTCATTATCTATAATGATATAAGGGTATTTCATAAACTGTAAATAACAAATAATTAGATTAAAAATCAAAGATAATATTCTGGCTGAAATCGGCTGAAACCCTTATAATTACAACGCTTTCAATAAATCAAAGTAAAAAAAGAAGACCTTGTAATGAATGTCCTCTTTTTTTGTTATTTAACCAACAGATCGCCTGTTCTTCTTCTTTTAAAGCTGGTAAAACAGGGGGTGATACTTATTAGTAAATAAATCTTTTATCTGGTATTTTTTTCTCTTTTTACAAATTTACAAAGGAAAAATATCTTTTACAGACTTTTTTAAAATACAATCATTTACCTAATAGTATAATTTACAGCTCTTTTCCGAATGAAAACAAGTATAGATCTCATCTCCGAAGAGAATCTTCTCCTGCTTTGCTATATATAAATTTATCTTTATTAAATCTGTACAATAAAAAATTCCCTTTATAACATCTGCCATAAAGGGAATTCTATAAAGCTATAATATATATATAGTACCGGTTAGGTTAAATAAAAAAAACAATTACAGTAAATAATTAATTACTCTGCTGTTTCTTTTTTCTCAGGAAAAGCAATTGATACCAGTACAGAACCGATCAACACTCCTCCCACTACCAGTAAAGAATATAAAGAGGTAATATGGAAAAATGGTGCAATGACCATTTTGATTCCTATAAAAGCTAATATAATTGCCAGACCATATTTTAATTTACTGAATAGATAAATAAAGTTTGCCAGCAGAAAGTACAGGGAACGTAATCCTAATATCGCAAAAATATTAGAGGTATAAAGGATAAAAGGATCATCTGGTGCTATGGCAAAAATAGCAGGAATGGAATCGACTGCAAAAAGTAAATCGGTAAATTCTATAACCGCAACTACTACTAGTAACGGTGTTGCCAGTTTCTTTCCGTTCTCTATTGTAAAGAACTTATCTCCATCATAATCTTTACTTACCTTGAACAGTTTATAAACCATTCTTGCTCCCGGACTTTTAGTAAAGTCTTTCTCTTCCTCATTATCGTCTTTTGCAAACCAGGATTTGATTCCGGCATAGATCAGGAATATACCAAACAGAGTGAGTATTATATTAGGTCTGAAAAATTCTTTATTTTCATAATTGATCGCTACTCCTTCTGCATGTTCCAGAACGAAATTCCATCCTTGTATTGTCATTTCCGGCAGATAGGTCATTTTAATCAGCTCTACTCCTGCAAAAATGAAAAAGGCTCTTAGTATTAATGCTCCTACGATTCCCCAAAACAGTACCTTGTGCTGATGTTGTCTTGGTACATTGAAAAACCCGAATACCATAATAAAGACAAAAAGATTATCTACGGAAAGTGCTTTTTCAATCCAGTAAGCAGACTGGAACTGAGAGAATTTCTCCACATCCATAGTATAATAAATAAATCCACTGAAAATCATGGATATACTGATCCAGACTACAGACCAGACCAGTGCTTCTTTGTTAGAAATAACATGACTTTTTTTATTGAAAATTCCCAAATCCAGTAAAAGCATTACCACAACTACAACAGCAAAGGCGGTTATCAATCCGGGATGATTAATTAAATGATCCATTTTTTATTATGTATTGGTTTTTATTTTCTGTCTTTTTACAACAAAAGCTCCTGATCGGGAGCTTTTGTTGTTTCTGAATGCTATCTATTGATTCATTTTCAACAACCAGTTCTTCATTGAAACCTCCTCGTTTATGATACCTTTTACTTCTGATATCTTTACCCGGGTTTGTTCCATTGAATCTCTGTGTCGAATGGTTACGGTCTGATCTTCCAGCGTTTGATGATCTACTGTAATACAGAAAGGTGTACCCAGTGCATCTTGTCGTCTGTAACGTCTTCCCACAGCATCTTTTTCATCATAAGCTACATTGAAATCCCATTTCAGGTCTTCAATAATCTCTTTTGCGATCTCCGGCAATCCGTCTTTCTTCACTAATGGTAAAACAGCTGCTTTTGTAGGCGCAAGAACGGCAGGCAGTTTCAGAACGGTTCTTACTGATCCGTCCTCTAAGGTTTCTTCTCTCAAAGAATTAGAGAATACCGCCAGGAACATTCTGTCCAGACCCACTGAGGTTTCCACTACATAAGGAACATAGTTCTTATTTAACTCGGTATCAAAATACTGTAATTTTTTACCGGAATACTGCTCGTGTGCTTTCAGATCAAAATCGGTACGGGAATGAATCCCTTCGAGTTCTTTAAATCCAAACGGAAAATTAAACTCTATATCGGTTGCCGCATTAGCATAATGTGCCAGTTTTTCATGGTCATGGAAACGATAATTCTCTTTTCCGAGACCTAAGGACAGATGCCATTTTAATCGGGTCTCTTTCCAGTACTCATACGAAGTCATTTCTTCTCCGGGGCGTACAAAAAACTGCATTTCCATTTGTTCAAATTCACGCATACGGAAAATAAACTGTCTTGCTACGATCTCATTTCTGAATGCTTTTCCGGTCTGAGCAATTCCAAAAGGAATTTTCATTCTTCCTGATTTCTGAACATTCTGGAAGTTCACAAAAATACCTTGTGCTGTTTCCGGACGCAGAAACAAATCCATAGCAGAATCTGCCGATGCACCTAATTTTGTACCGAACATCAGGTTAAACTGACGTACTTCTGTCCAATTCCGTGATCCCGATTCCGGACAGGCAATCTCCAGTTCTTCGATCAGCGCTTTTACATCCGCCAAATTCTCCGTTTCCAACGAACGTGCCATACGTTCCAGAATCTGTTTTTGCTTTGTTTTATATTCAACTACACGAGCATTGGTAGAGACGAATTCTTCTTCATTAAAGGCTTCACCAAAACGCACTCTTGCTTTTTCTATTTCTTTTTGTGCTTTCTGATTCAGTTTTTCAGCATAATCCTCGATCAGTACATCGGCTCTGTAACGTCTCTTTGAATCTTTATTATCAATTAAAGGATCATTAAAAGCATCAACATGACCGGATGCTTTCCATGTAGTCGGATGCATTAAGATTGATGCATCAATACCCACAATGTTTTCATGCATCTGAACCATGGACTTCCACCAATATTCACGAATATTTCTTTTTAACTCTACTCCGTTTTGAGCGTAATCATATACTGCACTTAAACCATCATAAATTTCGCTTGACGGAAATATAAATCCGTATTCCTTTGCATGCGAAACTACATTCTTAAATAAATCTTCTTGTTTTGCCATGTTGCAAAAATATAAGTTTTAATGGATAATAAAAAATGGATAATAAAAAATGGTGATTTCTGCACTAGAATTCACCAAAATAACGGTTATAATTAAATTATTTTTCGTTAATCTGTTTTTAAATAAAAAATAAAAAGCAATTTTAACAAAAATCAGAACAAAACACTAATATTGTAGAGCATACAAATTAGATTTGAAAATTAGGGTAATTAATCCTAAAACTTCATCCTTGTATTCTTTGAACTTCCGGGGTTTTTTCAGACTAACTATATGCTTTTAGAAATTTATATCTATTTTTGAAAAATACAATTCGGCTTCCTACTTTAGAAAGACCTATTTCAAGTACTATAATAATGTTCACAGATTTCAATTTTAAACTACATATTGTTACACAGCTGATCGGTAAAAATATTTTTGATGCGGAATTAAATGTCCTGAAAGAAAAATATTGGAATAATAAAAATGAAGATCTGTATTTTCAGATCATTCCTGAGATAAAAAAGTTCTATGAAGATCTAATCATTACTCCTGAACAACTGACAATGATCACTGATTTTACACCAGATGGCGCAGATGATGTTTATTATTCTCTGATGCCGGGATGGGACGGAAAAGGCAGTAAATTTGAAATTACTTCTATTGAGGATGTAAAATTGCTTCCTAATCTGAAAGAGTATTCCCCTAATGCGTGCGTCCCATCTGATATTGATCTGAGTCCGCTTCTGGAATGTAAAAATCTGGAAGAGATCACACTCGAAGACGGTCAGATGGAAGGGATTGCAGCTTTTCTGAATAAAAGCATAAAAGTATATTTTTACAATTCTCATACTATTACTTCTGCAAAGCTCGTTCCTTTCAGCACCATCGAACACCTGCTGCCAGAAGGATATTCTTTATGCTACAAAGACGAATTCTATGATTATGATATGGAGGAAAAGCCGGTTTTATACATTCAAAATGACTGGGAGCTAAAAAACCTGGATTTAAATACTCCTTTTACCGGATTAAAGCCAGTACAATTAATCCTGACAGAAGGCAACCTCTGTGCTCAGAATATTTATAATAATAAAACCCTTGAAAGCACAGGGCTTGCCGTTCTGGGAAATGCTGAGGTTACTAATATGATTGTAGGTGGACAGGAAATTTACATCGAAAAAAACTTATCTGTAAAAAACTGTTTCTGGGGACACTATGATGATGGTAATTCTGTTGATGTTTTTATGGAAATAGACCCTGTTGAAAAAAAATATGACATTCTTTATTCTGAATCTTCCTGGAGAAAGAATCGATACGGAAGTTTAATTATAAAAGGAAAGTCAGATTGTAAAGTAAACCTGATAACCGGAGAATTCTACTATAATAAAGATCACTTTTCTGCACAATATACTTTATCCGATCAGGAAGAGGCTCATTCCTCTAATAATTTTGACCAGTCAGTCCCTTCTGCTATTTTTACAAAAGAAGTGGTGATCCCGACTGAAGACTCAGACAAACGATTCTTAAATTCATGGGGAGAATGGCTGAACAGAACAAAAATAATAAAACTGATACAAGAAGGAAAAACGATTATCAGACCGGACACTATACTAAACGCACAAAAAACAACAGAAACAATTCCTGTTATTTTTGAAAACAGCCATTTTACAGATGGAGAAAGCACTAAAGATCAGCTGGATAATTTTAATAAATTATTTGAAATAACCAAAGTACATCCTGAGAATGATCAGGAATTTGAATGGAAAGATTATCTTATTACTGTTCATCATGAAGATAAAGAAGGTGAAGGCCTCTATAAAACCAATCATATAAAAGTACAGCATAAAAATGGTTTACAATTCTTTATTCAGCTCATAAAATGGAAAGAAAAACAAAAGGGACTTCTGAATAAAATATTTAAATCTGACGAAATTCAGGAAGGTCTTTACTGTATTTATAAGGATAGCACAACCGAAAAATTTGAAGACGTGTTCAGACCAGAAACTCCTGGATCTATTATAAAAGAGTTAGAAAGAATCTGGGCAGAATTACTGAACCGGACTGAAAAAGGAATATATTATTATCAGGAGTTTCAAAAAACAGTAAAAACAGCTGATATTTTAAGATTTTTGAACTTGCCGGTTGTACAGAAAAAATACAATGATTATTGGGACAGCGATAAAAATGGTTTCTGGTTACATAACTTTAACTTTATATTTAATCGTAGCGGAGAAGGAGAACTTCCCGGCATACTGGTTATAGCTCGACAGTTTTTTAGAGACGATTCTGATGATTACAGAAAATATTATTTTCATTTAAATCAGATTGATAATCCTTCCTCAGTACTACTGAAATACTGTTCCAGTCAAACTGGGCAGAATGAAGATCGTTATAATAAAAGTAGTGAAGCTGTTTTTCTTTATGACTGGGAATATTATATGGAAGCTGTTAAATGGTACAATAAAGCAGATTATTCAACCCGAATAGAAAACAAAAAATATCTACAGAAACAAAAAAAGAAAGAAGAAAAACAAAAAAAAGAAGCTGATAACAAAGCCAAAAGAAGAAAGAAATATCAAAAGAATCCTCCTTTAAAACCGATTGAAAGAATTACACATTACGGAATAGATTTTAAAGTGATTAATCGACAGGAAGCAGAAGTTCTGATAGGTAATTTAACTGACTTTTCAGGTAATACTCTTTATGATCCTTATGAAATGCATTCTACAGACGGAGATAAGGAAAGTATGAAAACCGGTTTTTTTCTGCTGGCTGAAGAGAATGCAGAAACAGATAAATTAGAGCTGAAATTAGAGAAAGAAACAGAAGCTTTGGAAATTCTAGGGTTTATTTTCAGTAAGAATCTAGTAGCAAAGTCCTATATTATGGCTTTAGATCTGGATTTCTCTCCTCCTCTAATCGTATTAGGAAAGGTTGTCTGTAAAAATGTACATCTGTTTGGCTGTACACACTATATTGGTAATGGATTAAACTGTGAAACGATTTATGGCAAATATAATCATGGGGGACTCTATGTAAAAGGGGAAACACAGTGTCTGCTAGTCCTTGCGGATGATATGCAAATGTCTTTTGAACATTTCCAGCAGATCAGAGCAGTTCTGAATCTTCACCATCCTGATGTTCTGCTCCTGAATCGATATACTGATGAAAATGATACTATAATTTATGATGAGAACTACATTACATCTACCTGTAATGTTCAGGACATTATTAAAGACAAACTTTATGAAGTAAAAAAGAACGGGAAAACAATTTTAAAAGAAAATGGGAAAACAGGAGTGATTAATTCTATTTTACAGGGAAAATCTATTGTAGACGAGACCAAAATACCGATTTTTACTCATGCTGATTTTTGTAAACAACTTAAAGACGGTTTTGAAAAAGTATTCAGTCTCCCTGAAATAAAGGAAGAAGGACACAAACACATTCTGAAAAAGACTAAAAATATCACTTGTTTTTATCAGGAATGGAATGGTGATCAGCTACGAGAAATCAGTTATACTTATACCAACGGATTTAATATTCGATGTCGTATTATTCATAATATGACAAAGAAAAACTACATTTTATCTTACGGTTATATAGATAATAATGAAACTCCAATATATTCATGGGAAACACAAATTGCGGAAACGGATACAAACGATCTTCATCCAATTTTTCAGAATTATTGTGTAAAACATGCTTTTTCACTGGCAGTAAAGCATCTGACAAAATAAAATAATTCATTTGAGGTTGTTTCACAAGTTTTGAAACAACCTCTTTAATTTTTCTTTTCTTAACGCAAACTCACATTCATATAGCAATTAAACTCAAAACTTTATCCCGGTATTCTGAGAATCTTTGTAACTTTCCCTCTTTAGTTCTCTAAACTGCTGTAACTTTATAACTCTGAACTTCTTTTTAATGCTTCACTTTTTAACCGATCTGTTCTTTCCAAAAACCTGTACTGGATGTAATGCTTTTCTAGTGCTAAATGAAACCGTACTATGTACTTCCTGCAGGCATGAACTGCCTTTAACTCTGCTTCATACTAATGCTGAAAATATTGCCTTCAGAAAATTCTACGGCAGACTGCCTTTGGAGTATATTTCTGCTATGTTGTATTTTCATAAAAAAGGAATTGTACAACAACTCATTCATAACCTGAAATATCGGGGACATCAGGAAATAGGCACTTTACTTGGTGACTGGTATTGTAATGATATTAAACATTTATTAAACTCTATTGATGAAGTGATTCCTGTACCTCTTCATAAAAAGAGATTAAAAGAAAGAGGATATAATCAGGTGACCACATTTGCCCGGTCTATTACAAAAGGGCTGAATATCCCTCTGAATGAAGCTCTTTTATTCCGAAAAGTATATTCCGACACACAAACCAAAAAATCACTGCTAAACCGATCTGAAATCACTTCTGAAATATTTGAAGTACAGTTTATGGAGAAAGATCACGGTAAACACTTTCTGTTAATTGATGATGTTTTAACAACTGGTTCTACACTGGAAAACTGCGGAAAAGCACTACTGAAAATTCCTGATGCAAAACTTAGTATTATCACAATCGCAATGTCTCAGTCCTGATTTTAGATAAAATCGATTCTGTCATGGTAAACATTTCAAAAAACATTTCATTTAGACTAAATATAATTGTTATTTTGTAAGTTGTTAAATAAACTTTCATGCTGAATACCCGAAATCTATATATTTTTATTATTCTGTCAATTTTAATTGCCGGATGTGCTAAGCGAGGTACTATTACCGGAGGAGAAAAAGATATTACTCCTCCTATTCTGAAATACAGTTCTCCTGAAAACGGAAGTACCGGATTTAAAGGTAATACCATTAAGTTGACCTTTGATGAATATATCAAACTGAAAGATGTACAGAAACAACTAATCATTTCTCCTCCCTTAGAGAAACAGCCTCTTATAACACCAACGGTTGCCAGTAAATATATTACAATAAAGTTAGCAGACACTTTACAGCCTAATACGACCTATAGTTTTAATTTTGGTAACAGTATTCAGGATAATAATGAAGGGAATATTCTGCAACAGTTCAAATATATCTTTTCTACAGGAACTTATATTGATTCTCTTTCTTTAAGTGGTTCTGTAAAAGATGCTTTTGAAAAAAACCCGGAATCATTTATTTCTGTTATGCTCTATGAAATAAATGAGAACACTAATGACTCTGTTATTTTTAAAAAGAACCCGAGATATATTACCAATACACTGGACAGTTTAAAAACATTTAAACTGGAAAACCTGAAAGAAGGGAAATATCTTCTGATCGCCATGAAAGACAAAAATGGCAATCATAAGTTTGACCCAAAAGAGGATAAAATTGGTTTTCTAAAAGAATATATTACTATACCAAGCGAAACTTCTTATGAGGTAAAACTATTTAAAGAAGAACTGAAATTTAAAGCTGTCCGCCCTTCTCAGGCTTCGGGAAACCGTCTGTTAATGGGATATGAAGGAAATCAAAAGGATGTAAAAGTAACACTGAAAAATGGTAGCACTATTCTTCCGACTATCATTACTGATTTTAAAGGAAAAGATTCTGTTCAGGTCTGGTATCCGGCAATAAAAGCAGATTCTTTACATTTTCAGGTTACGAAAAAGGACTATACCGCCGATTTTACCGTGAAAATAAAAGATCAGAAAAAAGACACTCTGAATTTGAATGCCGACCAACAATCAACTTTAAATCTGAGAGACCGATTTGCAATCATATCTTCTGTTCCTTTGATTCATTTTGATTCTACTAAAATGAACCTGATTAATAAAGACTCCTTAACAGTTCCTTTTACAACTAAATATGAGGTGTCTAATCAGAAACTGACTTTTGATTTTATCCCTGAGCCTCTGGAAAAATATACACTGACTCTTTTACCGGGAGCTTTAACAGATTATCTCGAACAGAAAAACGACAGTTTGATTTATAAATTTTCTACAAAGAGTACATCTGATTACGGTAATCTCATACTTACTTTACTGAATGTAAAAAGTTTTCCTGTTATTATAGAACTGACCAATAAAAAAGGGGATATACTGGCTTCTGCTTACAGTGAAAATGAATCGGTAATTAATTTCAACAATATTACCCCTGAACTGTACACCATCAGAATCATCTATGATGAGAATAAAAACGGAATATGGGATACGGGAAGCTATCTTGAAAAACGTCAGCCGGAAGAAGTGATCTACTTCCCGAAAGAAGTAGATGTACGGGCAAACTGGGATATTGATCAGCCTTTTAGCCTCAGCTCAGACTAAAGGTATCTCTGTCTTTTAAAAAACTGGTCTTTTCTCTGAGTTGCAACATTTTTGAACGATCTATAGTAGTTATAAAAACACCTTCTTTTTCACTAGGTGCCACCAGATATTCTCCTAAATAATCAATTACCTGTGAATGACCGGAATGGAAATAATCATGAATATCATTCCCTATTCTGTTCACTCCTACTACATAACATACATTCTCTATAGCTCTTGCCTGTAATAAAGCATCCCATGCTTTAACACGAACCTGTGGCCAGTTTGCTACATAAATCAAAAGATCATAGTCCTCTGTATTTCTTGCCCAGGCAGGGAAGCGAAGATCATAACAGATAAGAGGACATATTTTATATCCTAAATAATCGATTATCAATCTTTTATCTCCTGCCTTATATACTTTTTCTTCTCCTGAGAGAGTAAACAGGTGCCTTTTATCATAATACTCAACAGTACCGTCAGGGAAAACAAAAAACAATCGATTATAATAGTTTCCTGCTTCTTTAATCACAATACTGCCTGTTATTGCAAAAGAACCTGATACAGCCATCTCTTTTAACCAGTTTATGGTTACTCCGTCCATGGTCTCTGCTACGGCTTCCGGATGCATTGTAAAACCTGTGGTAAACATCTCCGGCAATACAATCAGATCCGCTTTTTCGGTTAAAGCAGTAATTTTATTTTCAAAATAATTTCTGTTGACCTCCGGATTTTCCCAGACTAAAGAACTCTGAATTAAAGCTATTTTCATAAATAAAGATTTCGTTTTTTAATTATAATAAAACAATACATACATTCTGTTAATCTCCTGCATACAAAGTATCGTAATTACGAATCTACAAAATATTTATTGATTTGAAGATTTGAAGATTTGAAAATGAGGTAGTATCTGAATTGTATTTAATGGCAACCTCTCACTTTTCACAATAAAAAAAGAGACTGTTTTACAACAGTCTCTTTTTTTTATCAAATTTACTCTTTTCTTATTACTTAAAAGCTTGCTTTTAAGAACTCACGGTTCATACGTGCAATGTTTTCAAGAGAGATTCCTTTTGGACATTCTACTTCACACGCTCCTGTATTTGTACAGTTACCAAAGCCTTCTGTATCCATTTGATGTACCATGTTCAACACACGGTCAGCAGCTTCTACTTTACCTTGTGGTAATAATGCAAACTGAGATACTTTTGCTGAAACGAATAACATAGCAGAAGAGTTTTTACAGGTTGCAACACATGCTCCGCAACCAATACAGGTAGCTGAATCAAATGCTGTATCTGCATCATGTTTCTGAATTGGAATATTATTAGCATCTTGTGTGTTTCCTGATGTATTTACCGAAATAAATCCACCTGCATGCTGAATTCTTTCAAATGCTGATCTGTCAACAACTAAATCTTTTATGACTGGGAAAGCTTTTGCACGGAAAGGCTCAATAAAGATCGTATCACCATCTTTAAACATTCTCATGTGTAACTGGCAGGTTGTAATACCTTTATCCGGTCCGTGTGCTTCTCCATTAATAAAAAGAGAACACATTCCGCAAATTCCTTCACGACAATCATGGTCAAAAGCAACAGGCTCATCTCCTTTATTAATTAAATCTTCATTTAATATATCTAACATTTCAAGGAAAGACATATCCGGTTCAATATTGTCAATTTTATATTCGACAATTTTCCCCTCTGTTTTAGCATCTTTCTGACGCCATATTTTTAATGTAAGTTTCATAACGCTGTAGATTTTAGTATTTAGTATTGGGTACTGAGAAGTATTTTACAATACTCTCAATTCGCTATACTCAAATCTTATTTATAACTTCTAGTTACTAATTTAATATTTTCATAAACCAAGTCTTCCTTATGTAATACCGGCTCACTTGTATCTCCTTTATACTCCCATGCCGCAACATAAGCAAAGTTCTCGTCATCTCTCAATGCTTCACCGTCCTCTGTTTGGTATTCTTCTCTAAAATGACCTCCACAGGATTCGTTTCTGTGTAAAGCATCTTTAGCGAATAACTCTCCTAATTCAATGAAATCAGCTACACGCATTGCTTTCTCCAACTCTTGGTTGAAACTATTAATATCTCCAGGTACTTTTACTTCTTTATAGAATTCTTCACGTAAAGCAGCAATTTCACTTATTGCTTCAGTAAGTCCTTGTGCATTACGCGCCATACCTACTTTATCCCACATGATTTTTCCTAATTTCTTATGGAAATGATCTACAGAGTATTTACCGTTATTTTTACTTAATCTTTCGATCTGATCTCTTACATTTTTCTCAGCAGCATCAAATTCTGGTGAATCTGTTGGAATTTTTCCTGTTCTGATATCTTTTGATAAATAATCACCAATTGTATACGGTAATACAAAATAACCATCTGCTAATCCCTGCATTAATGCTGAAGCACCTAAACGGTTTGCTCCGTGATCTGAGAAGTTTGCTTCTCCGATTGAATAACATCCCGGAATAGTCGTCATCAGATTATAATCTACCCATGTTCCACCCATTGTATAGTGAACGGCAGGATAAATTTTCATTGGCATTTCGTATGGATTCTCATCAACGATTTTTTCATACATCTGGAACAAGTTACCGTATTTATTAGCGATTACTTCTGTTCCCAGTTTTTTAACCAAAACTTTATCGTTTTCATCCAATCCTTTGATATGAGCCTGTTCATGACCATATCTTGAAATTGCAGTTGCAAAATCCAAAAATACAGCCTGTCCTGTTTTATTTACTCCGTAGCCTGCATCACAACGTTCTTTAGCAGCACGTGAAGCAACGTCACGAGGCACTAAGTTACCAAATGACGGGTAACGACGCTCTAAATAGTAATCTCTTTTTTCTTCCGGTAAATCTACCGCTTTCAGTCTACCTTCCTGAATTGCTATTGCATCTTCTTTTTCTTTTGGAACCCAGATACGTCCATCATTTCTTAACGATTCTGACATCAACGTCAATTTAGACTGATGATCTCCTGAAACCGGAATACAGGTAGGGTGAATTTGTGTATAACAAGGGTTAGCAAAAAACGCTCCTTTTTTATATATTTTCCATGCAGCAGTTGCATTACTTCCCATAGCATTTGTTGAAAGATAAAATACGTTTCCGTATCCACCTGAACCAACTACTACAGCATGTGCTGAATGACGTTCTATTTCTCCTGTTACTAAGTTTCTTGCAATAATACCTCTTGCTTTACCATCAACAATAACCAGATCAAGCATTTCATGACGGTTATACATCTGGATTTTTCCACGACCAATCTGACGGTTCATCGCAGAATAAGCTCCTAAAAGTAATTGTTGTCCTGTCTGACCTTTTGCATAAAAAGTTCTTGAAACTAACACACCACCAAAAGAACGGTTATCTAATAATCCACCATAGTCACGAGCAAAAGGAACTCCCTGAGCCACACACTGGTCGATAATATTTGCAGAAACCTCAGCTAAACGATAAACGTTAGCTTCACGAGCACGGTAATCTCCTCCTTTTACGGTATCGTAAAATAAACGGAATGTAGAGTCACCATCTCCTTGATAATTTTTTGCAGCGTTGATACCTCCTTGTGCAGCAATTGAGTGTGCACGACGTGGAGAATCCTGAAAACAAAATGCTTTTACGTTATAACCTAACTCAGCTAATGTTGCAGCGGCAGAACCTCCTGCAAGTCCTGTTCCAACAATTATAACGTCTATATTACGTTTATTAGCAGGGTTAACTAAATCGATATGGTTTTTATAGTCTGTCCATTTATCAGCAATAGGACCTTTTGGAATTTTTGAATCTAATGCCATAATTATGCTTTTAAAATAAAATGAATATATAAAGGTATAATAGCGAAAAGAATCGGCACAATTATAGCGAACCCTTTTCCAAACCCTTTAATGAATGAATTATATTTTGTTAATCCAATAGATTGGAAAGCACTTGAAAAACCATGATATAAGTGGAAAGCCAAGACACCCATTGCCAAAACATATAATATAGTAGCAATTAATCCAAATTTAGCATCCTTAAAAAATGCTATTGTTATTTTATGTAAATCTTTTAATCCTTCTGCTACTTTTACATTTGCCTGAGCATCGTAAAATTCAGTTCTGTTTTTAATCACAAGACCGTTTTCATGAAAATCTGAAAGCGGAATAAATTTTCCAACTGTTGGTGTCAGATAAAGATCAAATTTCTGACCTTGTTGTTCAATACTGATAGTTTGCAGAGGCATTTTTTCATCAAAATGCATTTTAGCCCAAAAGTTAGCCATGTGAACTACGATAAAGACTAATAATAGCGTTCCTAAAACTGCCATATTTCTTGAAGACCAAGCACTATTTGCAGCTGCATTGTTTTTCGCATACCCAATTGGTCTTGCCTTTTTGTTCTGAATAGTCAGAACTATTCCATCAATAGCATGGAAAATAATCGAGATATAAGTTACGTAAGATAATATTTTTACAGCTGGATTTGTTGTCATGAATAATGCATATTCGTTAAACTGTAATGCAGTCCCGAAAATTAACTGAAGATTTCCAGCTAAATGCCCAACTAAAAACAAGCATAAAAATAAACCTGTAAAAGCCATCCAATATTTCTTTGCTAATGATGACTTTAAAAGTGCAGATTTTGCCATAAATATTTTGATTGTGTTATTTATAAAATAAGATTACTCACAAAAGTACGGTATATCCCTCCTTATTTCAAAACACCACAGCTAATTTATAATGAATATAAAGTACTACCTGTAAGGCTTATATTATACTGAAATTAAGAATTATTATACTGGAAAAACAAGAAAAAGATTATCTTATTTGTTCAAAAAAACTTACGTGGAAAAAGAAAAAAACCATAGCATATAGAATAATCTTTAAAAAAAAATCTTTGTTATGTGTTTTTTATAATTTCACTAAATTGAAAATCTTTTGTGATTAAACACAACAGATAAATGGTCAGAACAAAAAACAATATCATAATAAAAGCCTGTTTTAAAATCCGGATATTAAGGATTTTAAAACAGGCTTTTATTTATTTTCTGTACTTATTTATTAATCGAAAATTTGACAATCTAATGTTTTTTTAGAAAACAGAAAAACGAATCTCAATTAATACAATTCCATCAGGTTTTCTTTTTTAAATCCTTTTAACTGATCTGTTTTTTCTGTTTTTATTTTTATCAACCACTCTGGATCTGCAAGTAATGCTCTTCCTACTGCTACTAAATCAAACTCATTATTATTCATTCTTTTCAGCAATTTATCAATAGATTCAGGGGAAGAACCTTCTCCTTTAAAAGCTCCTGTAAATTCACCACTCAGTCCAACGGAACCAACACTAATGGAAGATTTTCCGGTTATTTTATTTGCCCATCCGGCAAAATTCAAATCTGAACCTTCAAATTCAGGCTCCCAAAAACGCCTTTGTGAACAATGAAACAAATCTACTCCGGCTTCTGATAATGGCAACAACCACTCTTCCATTTCTTCGGGAGTTTTTGCAATTTTAGCCGTGTAATCTTGTTGTTTCCACTGAGATAGTCTGATCCCGACAGGAAAATCTTCTCCCACAGCCTCACGAACTGCTTTTATTACAGCTACTGCAAATCGGTTACGTTCTTTTATGGTACTGCCTCCCCACTGGTCTTTTCGCTTATTCATACCTTCCCAAAAGAACTGATCGATTAAATAACCATGTGCTCCATGTAGTTCAATACCATCAAAACCTAATTTCTTTGCATTAAGTGCTGCTTCTGCAAAAGCCCGAATAGTATCCTGTATGTCTTCTTCGGTCATTGTATGACCGCCTTTTACATCTGGCATGATTAATCCTGAAGGTCCTTCAAATTCAAAAGGAGGATCCCATTTTTTTATTTTCGAGACAATTCCCATATGCCATAACTGAGGCATGATTTTCCCTCCTTCTTTATGCACTGCTTCAACGACAGCTTTCCACCCGTTTAATGCTTCTTCTCCATAAAAATGAGGGATGTCGGGATCATTAGACGAAGCCTGTCTGTTAATAACTGTTCCTTCGGTTATGATCAGACCGATATCTCCTTGTGCTCGTCGTTTATAATATTCTGCAACATCTTCTCTCGGAACACCATTAACAGAAAAAGAACGGGTCATGGGAGCCATTACTATTCTGTTCTTTAGTACTACATTTTTAATACTGAACGGATTAAATAATATATTGTTTTTCATTTTACGTTGAAATTTTTAAAGTTGGATACACAAGATAATAAACTTTCAACGGAGAATTCTTAATTATTCTTTAAAACAGATTTATCGTCTGAAAAATATCTTCTTCAATGTAGATAAATCAAATAATAAAACAGGTATTTTATTCCTCTTCTACTTTAACTCCGGACATTTCACTACCATCATTTAGTTTTAAAAACCGGAATATTACTGAAGAAAATATTGTTACCAGTCCAAGCACTAAGAAAGTAACCTTAAAAGCGATACTGAGGTCATCGAACAAATCGGAAGCACTAAAACTCATTAGCAGCATGGAACTGAAAGAGATTCCAAAACTCATAGAAAGCTGCTGAGTGATAGAAAGCATTGTATTTCCTCCACTGGCATTGTTCATTGTTAAATCAGCAAGAGAAATACTGTTCATTGAAGTCATCTGAACAGAATTAAATCCTCCGTATATCACTAAAACAGGGATCAACCAAACCAAAGGGGTTTCTTTATCAGGCAAAGCAAACAGGGCAATGGTAATCCCTAAAGCAATTGTATTATAGATCAATAGTTTTTTATACCCAAAATATCGCACCAGAGGTACTACAATCGATTTTACAGCCATAGTCGTCACTGCAGAAAAAATCAGCATCATTCCTGAAATAAATGGTGATCTGCCAAATCCGAGCTGAAGCATTAATGGTAACATTAAAGGAATACCTCCAATTCCCAAACGAGTAAATAAATTGGCTAAAAGTCCTACTCTTAAAGTTCTTATTTTTAATAAATTCAGATCAATCAAAGGGTTCTTTTTTCTTTTAGAGTATAAAACATAAGAAACCAACAAACCTAATCCTACGAGAAACAATATAATACTGTTCTGTAATGTTGAAACCCCGTCTCCGGCAAGTTCCAAACTCAGAGAAAGGACAACTAGTCCTACACTAAAGAGAATCAGCCCCATAAAATCAAACTTACCATTTTCTCTTTTGTAATTTGGAACTATTTTCCATGCAAAAAAGACTCCGATAATTCCAATGGGAATATTGATTAAAAAAATCCAGTGCCAGGTAGCAACCTGTACCAGCCATCCTCCCAATGTCGGACCTATCACAGGACCAACTAACCCGGGTATTGTAACAATATTAATTACTTTTAATAATTGATTTTTTGGATAGGAATAAATAAGTGCCAGTCTTGAAACAGGAACCATCATGGAACCTCCAACAGCCTGTACAACCCTTGCCAAAACTAACATATCTAGTGTGGTTGCTAAAGCACAGAATAAAGAGCCTAAAGTAAAAATACTTATTGCGAGTATAAAAATATTCCTTGAACCAAATCTGTCAGAAAGCCATCCGCTTAGAGAAATTAATAATGCCAAAGTAATCATATAAGCTATGATAACAGAATGCATTTCTAATGGAGACTTATTAAGATCCTTTGCTATTGAAGGTAAAGCTGTTGCTAATATTGTCCCGTCTAAAGACTGCATAAACATCGCCATAGCAGCCACCCATGGAAGCCATTTCGACACCTTTATATCAGTCATATCCTATCTTGTTTTAATGGGCAAAGTTACAAAAATGAACTTAGCTAACTTTAAAAATGACATTTCGTTAACGGGTTTTTTACTACAAAATCAAGAATAATACCTTTAATTATTTTAGGTAAACAACAGTCTTAAACAAATAAGGGCAAACCTGTTTTTAAGTTTGTCCTTTTCAAATTGAATTATATCCATTATAAAAACCTCAAACCAATGTAAACCCTTTTTAAAATGTTTTTGTCATATTTTCATTTACAACAATAATATAATCTGCTTTACCTATATTTTCTTTTGCTAATTTTGATACTTCTTTTTGAGAAACTGTAGCAATTGTTCTTCTCTTTATATCTGAATTTCCTTTCTTTAAATACCAGTTTATTCCATCAAAATAATCACTATGAAAAGAACCGTTATAATGAATAAAGAGCGTGTTTTCCTGAATATTCTTTAAAATAAAATAGCCCATCGTAGCATCTTTTACTGCCTGAGCCTTTGGTAAATTCTCTCCACCATGACCACCCATCATTTCTAACATTCTGACATACCCGGGCAATGTAGCGTCATAAGCTATTGGTAAAGGAGCAATCCATTTTTTCTCTGTACTGCTTAATGTATCTAAAGCAGAAAAACCTTTTTTATAAACCAGACTGGCAAATTTTCTGGGTATGTTCGTAGCAATAAAAGGAATTTTATTTGTTTTTGCTAAATCCACTAATGGTTTATAATCTGTTTTATAATTATTCCAAAGTCTCGCTAATGTATCCAGACCTTTCTGATCTATTTTGTTTGCTAAATAATCATTTAAAACCTGCTGATTATCTGCTTCAAACATCTCTGCTCCCAGAATCAAATGTTTTGATCTCATCAGATCAGTTGTTAATTCAAATTGTAGCCAATGCGCGATTGGATTATCATGAAACTCTCCAAACAAAAGCACATCTGCATCTGAACCTGATATACTTCTAAGCATTTTTTCATAACTTATTTTTTTCCCTTTTTTATCAAATAGTTGATAAGCCTGTTTATTCTGAGCAGAAATTATTGTTGTTATCAAACATAAAAATATCAGTAAAGTCTTATTTATTTTCATGGAAATCAAATTAATAGATTGAGTGACAAAAATAGGATTTCTTTATTATTTATAATGAAACTAAATAAGTTTTTCTGTTCTGAATTAAAAATATTCTCTTTTTATAGTTCATTTAACCGGATTCTGCTTATTATGTGTTATTTTTATCTTCACAAAAAGAACAGAATAGAAATGAAAATTGGAATTGATTCTTTGGCATTTGATCTACCTAAAATACATCTGCCAATCAAAACGTTAGCTATAGCAAGAAATATAGAACCTGAAAAACTGGAAAAAGGACTTGGGCTTTTAAACATGACTATCCCAGATGCTCATCAGGATTCAGTAGTATTTGGAGCGAATGCGATAAGTAAGTTGCTTACCACAGAAAAAATAAATCCGAAAGAAATAGCAAGAATTTATGTTGGCTCCGAAAGTGCGGTTGATAGTGCTAAACCTATAGCTTCTTATATTGTTGCTTTAATGGAACAACAGTTTGGAGAAAACAGTTTTTCTGAATGTGATGTTGTTGATTTTACATTTGCATGTATTGCGGGTGTAGATGCTTTACAGAATTGCATTGATTTTATTCGTGTAAACCCAAGTAAAAAAGCAATTGTTATTACAACTGATATTGCTAAATATGATCTTGAATCTACCGGAGAATATACTCAGGGAGCTGGTGCTGTTGCCATACTTCTTTCAAAAGATCCAAAACTAATTGCTTTTGATAATCTCTGGGCGACAAGTACGAAAGGTGTTTTTGATTTCTTTAAACCGAGACGATCTATCAACAAAGAGACCATTACAGGGAATTCGAATAATGACGTCTGGTTCGGAATATTAGAAAATGAAATTGAAGTACATCAGGATCAACCCGTTTTTGACGGACAATATTCTAACCAGTGTTATATGGACAGAACACGTCAAGCTTATTTTTCTTTTAAAGAATTAAAAAATACCAAAGAAACTTTATATAAAGACTGGAAAAGTATTATAATGCACCTTCCATATTCTTTTCAGGGAAGACGAATGTTATCGGAGATCTTTGCTTTAGACAGCAATTCTGAAACTACAAAAATAACTACCAATACTCCTGACTACCCAAATCAACTGAAAAGTATCAGCAAAACACAGATCTATAAAGATTTTGTTGAAGAAAAATTAATGCCTGCTGAAATAGCTTCTTCAAATATTGGAAATCTATACACCGGATCTATATTTATGGCTTTATTATCTACTTTGTGTTATCATTATAAAAACCAAAATGAAATCAGTGGAAGTAAATTTGGTTTTTTAGCATACGGAAGCGGATCAAAGTCAAAAGTTTTTGAAGGAGAAATTCAGAATAGCTGGAAAGAAAGTATTGCTGATCAGCAACTATTTGAAACTATTGAACAAAGCACTCCTGTTGATATGAATGCTTATACTCAGTTACACAAAAAAGAACGAAAAGAAAGCATTATGAAACCATCTTGTGAATGGATTTTGGAAAAAACAGAAACCGAAATACCTCCCTTATTAGGTGCACGATATTATAAATGGATTAACTAATTTTTCAAATACTATAAATAACTACTATTATGAAGTATCACCAAATTGATAGACATCTTTTTATTAAAAACCGTAAAAAGTTTGCTGCAGAAATGAAACCTAAAAGCCTTGCGGTTTTTAATTCTAACGATATTTATCCTATTAGTGCAGATAGCACAATGCCTTTTCAGCAACATCGCGATATTTTTTATCTGAGTGGTGCTGATCAGGAAGAAAGTATTCTCGTCTTGTTTCCTGATGCTCCTTATGAGCATCAAAGAGAAATTCTTTTCCTGAGAGAAACAAACGAGCATATTGCTATCTGGGAAGGAGAAAAACTAACAAAAGAACGCGCCTTTGAAGTTTCAGGAATCAAAAATATACAATGGTTACAGGATTTTGAAAAAATATTATATGAATTAATGACCTATTGTGATACGATATATATTAATACCAATGAACATTACAGAGCTTCTGTAGAAACAGAAACACGTGAGGCTCGTTTTATAAAATGGTGGAAAGAAAAATATCCTGCACATCAGGTTGCAAAGAGCAACCCTATACTACAAAGATTACGCTCTGTAAAAGAATCTGAAGAGATCGAATTAATACAACAGGCTTGTGATATTACAGAAAAAGGATTCAGACGTGTTTTACCTTTCGTTAAACCTAATGTAACGGAATATGAGATCGAAGCGGAGTTCATTCATGAATTCATTCGTAATCGTTCAAAAGGGTTTGCTTATACGCCTATTATCGCTTCCGGAAACAATGCAAACGTTTTACATTATATCGAAAACAATCAACAGTGTAAGGAAGGTGATCTGATCTTGTTTGATGTAGCTGCCGAATATGCTAATTACTCTAGTGATATGTCCCGTACAATTCCCGTTTCAGGTCGTTTTAACCCACGCCAGAGAAAGGTTTATGAAGCCGTTTTAAGAGTAAAAAATGAAGCTACAAAACTATTGGTTCCAGGTGCATTATGGAAAGAATATCATTTTGAAGTAGGTAAAATCATGACTTCTGAATTATTAGGTCTGGGATTGCTTGACAAAGCGGATGTTCAAAATGAAAATCCGGAATGGCCTGCTTATAAAAAATATTATATGCACGGAACCTCTCACCACATGGGATTAGATACGCATGATTATGGTATTCTGACTGAACCTATAAAAGAAAACATGGTGTTTACTGTAGAACCGGGTATTTATATTCCGGAAGAAAAATTTGGTATTCGTCTGGAAGATAACGTTGTCGTACAAAAAACAGGGGAACCGTTCAACTTAATGCGTAACATCCCTATTGAAGCGGATGAAATTGAGCATTTAATGAATTCTTAATTAATATAAAATTCAGGTTTATATATTTATCCTAACAGGTTTTGGAAACCTGTTAGGTAATATGTGGGTATCAAAACTATTCGTATTTATACTTTCATCTGTTTAATTGTTAGAATAATTCATTATGCAAACCTAAAAAAGATTTACGAAAATTCATCATTGATTACCAATAACAGTGCAGTTTTTGCCTTCAACCTCAATAGCTTGTGTGTTACTTATTGGCACAAGATTAAGCACGTCTTTCTTTTGGGAAATAATCTCCTCAACAGCTTCTCGAAAAGGTTCGTTTGTATAATGTGGTAACGGATAAAAATCAAGCATATTCAAACCTGTAAAATCATTTAATTTGTTGGCTTTATCCGGATCATCCATTAATGTCACATATTCAATATTCGGGGATAATACAATGACACCTGCAGAAGCTCCTATATATAACTTTCCTTTAGCAATATGATCTATAATAAGCTGATCGGCACCACTATTTTTCAGTTCTTGTAATAGATAAAAGGTATTACCTCCGGAAACAAATATATAATCATTCTGTAGAATCTTTTCTGCAATCCGTTCGTAATTCTCTGAACTTATATCTAATTCATCTATTACTAAATCTAATTCTCTCAATGCTTTCCTGTCATCATCAATATAGCCTGTATATTCTTCTACTTTGCCTGCCGTAGGAATAAAAGTCACCGTCTTTCCTTTACTACTTTCTCCTATAAATGACTCTAAATAATTAGCAACGTCAATAAATGATGAAGTCAAAAAAATCTTTTCCAT
The DNA here is from genome assembly GCF_058310215.1 of Flavobacterium sp. AK-301. Classification (NCBI taxonomy): domain Bacteria; kingdom Pseudomonadati; phylum Bacteroidota; class Flavobacteriia; order Flavobacteriales; family Flavobacteriaceae; genus Flavobacterium; species Flavobacterium sp. AK-301. The sequence goes on along the minus strand of NZ_JBZEES010000003.1, from coordinate 228,417 downwards.
TTTATATTTCTTTAAAATATTTTATCTCTAAATATACTGTTTTCGTTTTATATATATTAATTTTGTCTTATAAAATCCTAATATAAAACCTTGAAACAAGTCCTTTATAAGAATACTAAAATTAATTTTACAGATACCGGAAAAGGAACTACAATTGTTCTGCTTCATGGTTTTCTGGAAAATCATACGATGTGGGATTATTTTATACCTGTTTTATCCAAAAAAAATAGAATCATCACAATTGACCTGTTAGGTCATGGTGCTACAAATTGTCTGGGTTATATTCATACTATGGAAGATATGGCGGATGCTGTACATTCGGTTTTACAGGAACTACATATTAGAAAGGCTGTTCTTATAGGGCATTCTATGGGTGGTTATGTTGCTTTATCGTTTGCCGAGTTCTATCCGAAAAGTGTAAAAGGACTGGTATTGCTAAACTCTACTGCCATCGAAGACAGTGATGAGCGAAAACTGAATCGCGATCGCGCGGTAAAAGCCGTAAAACACAATTATACTAATTTCATCAGTCTATCTATAGGGAATCTTTTCAGTCCCGATAACAGAGAAAAGTTACAAACAGAGATAGAACAGGTAAAAAAAGAGGCTCTGAAAACACCACTTCAAGGCATCGTTGCGGCATTAGAAGGAATGAAAATCCGAAAGAACAGAGAAGCAATATTACACCTTGCCACTTGTCCTATTCTGCTTATATTAGGCAAAAAAGACCCAGTTCTGAATTATGATGAAACTATTGAGCAAATAAAGGATACTGCTGTACAACTGGTTCATTTTCCGGACGGACATATGAGTCATATTGAAAATAAAGAGGCTTTAGCGGAAGTTCTGATCGATTTTATTAAAACAATCAATTGATCTTTTCTGCAAAAGGAATATCCTTATCCAAAATTTCATTCAAAAGAATTACCAACTCTTCAATATAAAAATCCAAAATCTCAGAAGAGATTACCGTTATTTCTTCTTTTTCTTTAAATGATCTGAAAGGCAAAAATCCATTCTTTAAATTCTTGAACGATATAATCCCTACTTCTATTTCTTGATTATCCGATACGTTAGGCAAATACATATAAGCGTAAGCTAATACCTGAATAATCTTATCGTTTTTTATATCTAAACAGAGATCATCCCATTTATTAATCGTAACATCTCTTTGTTCTACTTTTCCTGTTTTATAATCAATAATTCGGATCTTTCCGTTTCGTTGTTCAATTCGGTCAACATTACCTTTTATAGTTACCGGAAAAGGAAGCTTTGGGTGTTCCAGTATCCGTTCGTATGTTTTTTCCAGAGCCAGAATTTTTATAGCATCACCGCTTTCTATTGCTTCTTTCTCTTTGTTTAAAAAATTAAAAATATTACGCTTGGCAACTTCAAAAGCTAATAGATTTCTTCCTTTTTTTATTTCTCCAAATTTATATACCTGCTGAAACTGATTCAGTACCTCGTCGTTTACTAACTTCATCATCTGATCCAGGTCTGATCCTTTTAAAAAAGTATTGATATAAGGCAGGTACAGTGTATATAACGTCTCATGAATAATGGTTCCTAATGTATTGACTGCTACGTTTTCCTCCACTTCTTCTGCTTCTTTTAATCGCAATATTTTCTGAAAATAAAACTGAAGCGGATTCCGTATATAAGAAGTCAATGCAGACGGAGAAAATCCTACCTGAGCAATTTCCTGTAATCGGGTCATTACGGTTTCTGACTTTGGAATAACGATCGGCTGATAGGCTTTTTCTGGTAAATAAGCATTATAAATACTGGTTGTAATAGTATGTTTTGGTCTTTTTTCTACTTCCAGCTGGGTAATGAATCTACTTTTTTCTCCGGCATCCAGTCCTTCGCTTTCTGTATTATACAGCAGATAAATGTTTTTTGCCCGTTGTAGTAAATGGTAAAAGTGATAGGTATAAATGGCATCCTTTTCTTTGTAAGTAGGTAAACCCAATTCTCTTTTTACATCATAGGGAATGAACGAATTCTGCGATTTTCCCGCCGGAAATTTCCCTTCGTTAACGGATGTAATTATAACGGTTTCAAAATCCAGAACACGCGACTCCAGAACTCCCATAATCTGTAAACCTGTGAGAGGTTCTCCTTCAAAAGACACCTCTTCTAAATCAATTACCTGCTTATAGATAGCATATAACGTGTCTATTTTATCAATATACGGGTATTTTGAAAAGTAGTTTATTAATTTATTTATTACTTTATAAACTGCATATATAAATGCTTTTGTAATCTTCTCTTCTTCATTATCATTATCGAGTTTATCTTTAATTAGCAATAATAAAGAAGCCAGATTACTTAAAATTTCTTTTGAGCTATCTCCCCATTTATTGAACAGAAGATCAAAAAACGCATTGGAATTTGAACTTAGCTCTATCAGTTTCTGATAGGTGATAAAGGTGAAATTATTGACATTGATAATATTAATCAAATCTGACGCTTCAATAAAAGGTTCTATTAAAGGATGGGTCAGTATATCTAAAAGGTCTTTATAATAGAAAACATAACTTTTTTCATTCCTTGTTTTTGCATGAATATGCAACCTAAACAGTTTGTTTATTAATATCTGAACCGGGTTATTCTTACTGGAATAGCCCATTGTAACGTTAAGACTTCCAACGCCTGACGGAAGGGAATACAAAAGAGGTATCAGTAAATTTTCTTCTCCCAGAACGACTGCTATATTTTCTAAATTAGCTCCGGCAGATTTCTCAATCTCCTTTTCTATAATATTTCCTACGATCTTTGCCTGACCAACTGTTTTTGGTGTGCCAATGATCTGAATGTTTTTTTCCTGGCTGAAATCGTCTACAATCCATTGAAACGGATGACTTTTATAATGCTTCCAGTTTTCTTTAAAACTTCTGACAAAATATCCTGCATCGTGAAACGGGTCTTCGATAAAAACTCTGTCTATATCCCAGTATACGGCTGCTTTTCCAATTGCAATTAAATGCTGGATAATTCGTTCTTCTGCGGCGTTAAGTGCATTAAAACCTGCGAAAATGAAAAATTCTTCTTTTAAACTATTCGAAAAGTGATCTAAATTCTCAACTGCTTCTCTGTATATTAATCCCTGATACCCTATTCCTTTTTGAAGTAAATGATTGTATAATGACAAATAATAATTCGGTAGCAACTTCCAGAATTCCAAATACTTTTCAATCATATCTGTTTTTTTCTCCGGATCAAGAGACCAGTGCTTAATATCTTCAATATCTTTTAAATAAGAAAAAACATGGTCCGGCTTGAGTAAATAGCGATCAATTTCATTAAAATCCTGTAATAAAGTCTTACCCCAGTTTGCGAACTGTTCGAAAGGTTGTTGTTCTTCCTCTGTTGTTACACTTAAATAAACTCTGTAGAATTCAAATAATAACTCTACGCTGTCAATTGTTCTTACACTAGCAACATCCTGAATAAACTCTTCAATACTAATAATATGAGGAGCAAAAATAATTGTATCAATATTTTTTTTAAGAGCTTCTATTAAAAATATTTTTGCTCTTTTATTAGGCAGAATTATTACAGACTTAGATAAATCATCTCCATAATTTTCTATTAATTCCTGACTAAGTTTATTTAAAAAAGAAATATTCGTCATAGGGTAAAAATAAAAAAAACGCCCTGATAAATCAGGGCGTTTCAATAAATATTTTAGAAAGAAATTATTTTACTAAAATAACTTCAACTCTTCTGTTTTGCGCTCTACCGGCAGCTGTTTTGTTAGTAGCGATTGGTTTATCTGGACCGAATCCTTCAGAAGTTAATCTTCCTGCACTAACACTATGTGAAATAAGGTAATCTTTTACTGCAGCAGCTCTTTCTTTAGAAATTCTGGTATTAACAGCTTTACTACCCGTAATATCTGTATGACCTTCTATTCTAAAGTTAGAATTTGGATACTCTTCCATAATTTTCGCCATAGAATGTAATACCTCTAAAGATTGTTTTTTGATAGTAGCTTTACCTGTATCGAATAAGATTGTTTTAGAGAAGTCGTTTAATTTTTTCATAACTACTTCATCAACCTCAGGACAACCGTTATTAGCTACAGTTCCTTTAACATCTGGACATTTGTCATCTTTATCAGCAACACCGTCTCCGTCTCTGTCTGGCCAAGGACAACCGTTGTTTTCTTTTGGACCTTTAACTTCTGGACATTTGTCTAAGTTATCAGCAACACCGTCTCCGTCTGTATCAGGACATCCGTTGAATTCTTTTGGACCTGCAACTTCTGGACAAGCATCATCTTTATCAGCAATACCATCTCCGTCTGTATCAGGACATCCGTTGAATTCTTTTAGACCTGCAACTTCCGGACATTCGTCATCTTTGTCTGGAATACCATCTCCGTCTGTATCAGGACATCCGTTGAATTCTTTTAAACCTGCAACTTCTGGACATTCGTCATCTTTATCATAGATACCATCTCCGTCAGTGTCTTTTCCACCAAATTTGAAAGTAAGACCAGCTAAGTGTTGGAAGTGAGAAGGCATATCAACTCTGTCTTCAAACGATTTTTTGTAGCTAGACTGTAATGAAAGACCAATGTTTTGTGTAAACCAGAAAGTAATACCTGCACCACCATTTAAAGTAGCCGCGTGCATATCAGATCCAATCCAAGTATAACCCCCACCAACATGTAAAGATGGATCAATAACTTTAGATTTAATCAAATCTTTAAAGCTATATTTAATTAACCCGTCGATACCGTAGTAAGTTAAATCACCAGGATTCATTACATAAGTACCCGTTTTAGTACCATCATTTGCTTTTTGAACTAATTTGTCAATTTTGTTAACAGAACCAGTAATACCGAAAGAGAATCCTTGTCCAACGTATCTCGTTACATTTAAGTAAGATACTGAAGGAAGAATATTCCAGTTATCACCAGCATTAAAAAATTCCGAGAAGTGACCCTCGAAAGAAGCCTGACTAGCACTAGTTTTAGTGTCAACAGCGTTGACCCCAAAGCTTATAGCCCATGGATTGTCACTATCTTGGGCATAAGAACTAATTCCCATTACCAACAAAACAGCAGCAAAAAGTTTGTTAAGATTTTTCATACTTGATTTTATTTGATTAAAATACGTTATACAGACAAAAGTAATGTCTTATAAATTAATTACAAAGTTTAATATTAAAAAAAACAGTTTTAAAGTTAAAAAAGGCTATTTTGAGATGATATTTAGACTAATTCCAACCTCTGTGAATGCTTTTATCGCTTTATCAAGGTGTTCTTGGGTATGTGCAGCCGATAATTGAACTCTTATTCTTGCCTTATCTTTTGGAACTACCGGATAGAAAAACCCGATTACATAAATTCCTTTCTTCAATAACTCATTTGCCATAGTCTGAGAAAGTTTTGCATCATATAACATTACAGGAACAATTGCAGAATCTCCGTCAATGATATCAAATCCGGCTTTCTTCATTCCGACTTTGAAATAATTGGTATTCCACTCTAATTTGTCTCTCAAAGCAGTATCTTTTTCCAGTAATTCAAAAACTTTAATTGAAGCTCCTACAATAGACGGTGCTAATGAATTAGAAAATAAATAGGGTCTTGACCTCTGACGTAATAATTCAATTATTTCTTTTTTGGCAGTAGTATATCCTCCCATTGCTCCTCCTAGAGCTTTCCCTAATGTTCCGGTAATAATATCTACTCTTCCCATTACTCCTTTTGCTTCCATAGTCCCTTTGCCTGTTGCTCCAATAAATCCGGCTGCATGGCATTCATCAACCATCACCAGTGCATCATATTTATCTGCAAGATCACAGATTTTATCTAATGGAGCAACAACCCCATCCATAGAGAACACGCCGTCAGTCACAATTATTTTAAAGCGTCTTCCTTCTTCTTTTGCTTTTATAAGTTGTTGTTCTAAATCTTCCATGTTGCTGTTCTCATAACGGTAACGTGCTGCTTTACATAAACGAACACCGTCAATAATAGAGGCATGATTTAAAGAATCGGAAATAATAGCGTCCTGCTCTCCTAAAAGCGGTTCAAAAACACCTCCATTGGCATCAAAAGCTGCTGCGTAAAGAATAGTGTCTTCTGTACCATAGAAATTTGCTATCTTTTGTTCCAGTGTTTTATGAATATCCTGAGTCCCGCAAATAAATCTCACGGATGACATCCCAAAACCATGTGTATCTAGAGCGTCTTTAGCTGCCTGTACTACTTCCGGATGAGAGGATAATCCTAAATAATTATTAGCACAAAAATTTAAAACGGTCTCTCCTGTTGAAATGGTTATTTCTGCTCCTTGAGGCGAGGTAATTATTCTTTCTTTTTTAAAAATACCGTTTTCTTCTATAGTATCTAATTCTGCTTGTAAATGTTCTTTAATTTTTCCGTACATTATTTTATATTTAATAATTGTTTCATATCAAAAATGGCACGTCACCAATATATTTTCTTTTACAAATCTACAACTTTCACAACATCACTAATATAGACCAGAGCTTTTTTAACTACTAAATAACCCATTTTTTCCAGAGCCTGCTGATAGGTTGCTAGTTGCTGTACATATTTTTTATCGTGTTCTCCGGTTTTATAATCCAATAAATAAGCTTCTTTATTATTATTCAGAACAATTCGATCCGGTTTTATAGTCCGTCCGTCATGTTGTATTATTGCCTGCTCATTCAGGACTTTAACTCCCTGACTAAAATAATATACCAGTTCAGGATGTGTAACCACCTGTTGTAGAGTATGATTTACTTCTTCTTTTTGTTCATACAGAATCAATCCGTTTTCTATCGCTTTTGTAATTGCGAGATCAATATCATCACTTGTTTTCACAAAAGACAAGATTTCATGGACTACATTTCCGTACTCTATTGCTTTTTGTTGATGAGTTCCCCACATCAGCGCTTCTTTCTGAGCGATTTTAATAGCTTTTGGATCTAATGTTTTCTGAACTAAAGGGATTGTTTTTACAGGATCTGTTACTTTTCCTTCTGAAGAGACTTTATCTGAACTCCCCCAGGAATACTCTAACTTGTCTTTGTCAAACCAACCTAACTCTTCAAGATATTTTATAAAAAAGGCGGACATATTGTTTTTTGGCACTTCTCCTTTACGGCTTAAATTCATGGATGAAATAATATACAATTGTTCTTCCGCACGGGTAAGCGCTACATATAGAACGTTTATATTGTCCAGTAACTCTTCTTCTCTTTTTTGCTGATAAACGATTGTTGCTTCTTCTCCAAAGCCTTCTATGGAACTGTTATTGTCAATTAAAACTTTTGGTAATCCAAAAACAGACTCTTCTATATCCAGCCATAATTTATCTTTTGGCTTTCTGGAATAATCTTCTTCTGCAAAGGGAATAATTACAACGGGGAACTCCAATCCTTTTGATTTATGAATGGTCATAATCCGGACAGCATTATTACCCTCGGGGGAAGGAACACTGAATTTATGTCCGTTTTTATCCCAGTATTCCAGGAAATCGGTTATTCCTGCCTGATTTTTAATATCTCTTTCTAAAACCAAATCCAGGAAATACTGAACATAAGCATTATTCTGCTCGGGTTTCAGAAACTTTGAAATAATGATCTCTACTGATTCATACAACGATTTTTTTCGCACATTCTGAAAAGATAATGCTATGTCAAATGTTCTTAACCATTCTTCAAATTTCTTCTCATTGATAAGTTCCATTCCTGAGGCAATAAAATCATGAACGGGTAATTGATCCTGAATATATTCTCCTATATATTGTAAGAAATTTGCTTTTGCTTCCAGATCAATACTGTTTTTCAGATATCGGAGAATATTGATTATTAACCGAACTTCTGTTGCGTTATGGATCATTAATGTTTCGGAAGACAAAATAGGTATTCGTGCTTCTGTCAGATAGTTGGCTACTGCAATTCCCTGATCTTTTTTTCGGGTAAGAATAACAATGTCTTTATATTCAAATCCTTTTTCTCTTACTTTTTCTATTGTTACTAATGTCGACAAAAGATACTGTGCGGTTTTATCTAGTCCTTCTTCTTCACTGTCTGTATTTGGGATAAAGGAAAGATTTACATACCCTCCTGTTTTATCGTTTGTTTTTTGCCTGCTGTGATTTGCATATAAATCCTGATAATCGGGATTCACAAATTCATTGGACAACAACTGAAACAGATCATTATTAAATTCTATAATCTGTGAATAACTTCGGTAATTTTTATCCAGATGCTGGATAACTTTATCGGGGTTATTGAATGGATTGTACTCTTTACTTAATTCGATAAACTGTTCTGCTTTTCCGCCTCTCCATCTGTAGATAGACTGTTTTGGGTCTCCTACGATCATCAGAGAACCTCTGTCTCCTGTGAGATCTTCACTGGAAAGCGCATTATCAATTAACGGAATCAGATTTAACCACTGCATTTCGGATGTATCCTGAAATTCATCAATAAAGAAATGTTTATATCGTTCTCCTAAACGTTCATAAATAAAAGGAGCAGGCTGATTCTGAATTTCCCGATAAATTATAGCATTAAATTCTGATATTGAAAGAATGTTCTGCTCTGTCTGAATTTTGGAAAGCTCCTGACTAACGGTATTTAATAAAGATAAAGGGGTAATATTTTTTAGAAATGCTTTATAAAATGAATACTTTTCTATACTCTGAAATATTCTCAGAAAACAAGAATTCAATTCTCCTGCAATGGTATCTACAGCCTGTTGCTGAACTACAGGTTTTGTTTTAGCATAACGATTCCCTTCTTCCAGATATTTTAAAAGATGTTCTCTCTTTTCAATTCTGCCGTCTGCAAGAGTAACCAGATAATTTGGGATCAATCCTCTGTTAAAAGTGCTGTGTTCTATAGCGTTACTTTCTATTAATTGTAAAGTTTCTCCGGACTGACCAACGATCTCTTTTTCCAGAGACTGACAAATCTCAATCAGTTTCTTTTTTATGCCTATGAATTCGGCTATGGATTTATCTTGAAAATGAACAACTTCATTTCGGTTGTTTTCATTTACCAGCAGTCTTGATGTATCAAAAATTTCTCTGGTAATATCCCAGCTTTTATCATCATCGGTTTTTTCCATTGTAAAATCAACAAGCAACTGAGTCAATGTCTGTTCTTCTCCGGCTTTAGCAATAATTGCGTCTACAGCTTCCATTAACAGGTTTTCGGTTTCAAGAGAAACATCAAAGGTTATGGGAAGATTCAGATCATGTGCAAAGGCACGAATTACTTTGTGTGTAAATTTATCAATAGTCGAAATATCAAAGGAAGCATAATTATGAATGATATTCTTAATTATACTCTGAGCCTTCTTCTTAATCTCAGTATGAGTCAGTCCTGTTTCCTGAACCAGTACATCCATCAGATCAGATGCTTTTTTATCCGGACTTTCTTTTGTGAACTCTGACAGGCTGGTCACAATTCTGCTTTTCATTTCTCCTACTGCTTTATTGGTAAAAGTTATGGCAAGTATATTGCGGTATGCATCATCTTGTTTTGCCTTCAGTAAGATCTTCAGATATTCTTTTACAAGAGTAAAAGTTTTACCTGAACCTGCGGAAGCATCATATATTGAAAAAGAGTGTCTGTTCACTTTAATGTAATGATTGAAGGTCTGAGACCTAATTTACTGTTTCTGGAAATTCAATTAATGTAACCAACCCACTGTTTTCTTATCTGTAATTGATAATTTATATTTATTTCAGAATAGAAAATATTAATTTTCTATTCCAAAGTTAAATGATTAAATTTGGGATTAAATATTTTTAACCCAAAAACAAACATATCATGGCTTTTGAATTACCAAAATTACCTTATGCATATGATGCATTAGAACCACATATTGATGCTCGTACAATGGAAATTCACCATTCTAAACATCACGCTGCTTATACTAACAACTTAAATGCTGCTATAGCCGGAACAGATTTAGAAGGTAAATCTATTGAAAACATTTTAATCAACCTAGACAAATCAAACGCTGCCGTAAGAAATAATGGTGGTGGGTTTTACAACCACAATTTATTCTGGAAAGTAATGTCTCCAAATGGTGGCGGACTTCCTAAAGGGGATTTGGCTAATGCTATTGATGCTGCATTTGGCTCTTTTGAAGAATTTAAAGCTAAATTCTCTAAAGCGGGTGCAACTCAGTTTGGTTCAGGATGGGCTTGGTTATGTGTACATAAAGGTGGAAAACTGGATGTGTGCGGAACACCAAATCAGGACAACCCTTTAATGCCGGAAGTAGGTTGTGGCGGAACTCCTATCTTAGGAATGGACGTTTGGGAACACGCTTACTATTTAAATTATCAAAACAGAAGACCGGATTATATTGAAGCTTTCTTTAATGTAATTAACTGGGATGAAGTAGCAAGCAGATATGCTTCTGAAAAATAAGAATAAAAAACCTCCTGAAATTCAGGAGGTTTTTTATATACAATACCTTAGAGAAAAGAAGAAAGAACCAAGAGAAAAGATACTGTTTTAAATACAATACATAACAGTTTAAAAGAAACCTGTTAGGATACTTACACATTGATTTTTTTCTTAATAAGCACGGGCATCTTTTCCTTCATAGAAATTCATAAAGGCTCGGTTCACTACTCTGTTTCCTCCTGGTGTTGGATAATTTCCGGTGAAATACCAATCTCCCAAGTTTTTAGGACAGGCAATATGTAAATTTTCTACGGTTTGGAATATTACTTTTACTTCTGCCTGAATTTCTTCTGAACATAACATTTGCCCTATTTTATCTGAAATTTCCTGATCTGAAAAAGGCGCATATATTTCTGTTACATAATTAATAACTTCTTTATCCTGAAAATTTTCCTGTGTTTTACATTTTTCATATACCTGATCTACTGTATGATATAACCCTCTTTCTTTTAAAAGCTCGAGTGCTGCTCTGAAAGCTACCAGTCCTTCGAGTTTTGCCATATCAATCCCGTAACAATCGGGATATCTTATCTGTGGAGCGGAAGAGACTACTACAATACGTTTTGGTAATAAACGATCCATCATTTTGATAATACTCTTTTTCAGCGTTGTTCCACGAACGATGCTGTCATCGATGATTACCAGATTATCGGTTGGTTTTATCACTCCGTAAGTAACATCATAGACGTGAGCTACAAGATCGTCTCTACTGCTGTCTTCGGTTATAAAGGTTCTTAGTTTTGCATCTTTGATCGCTACTTTTTCTGTTCTTAGTTTTACGGATAAGATTTCCTGTAGTTTTTCTTCGCTTAACTGTTCTTTTTTATCGAGAATATCTTTTATTTTTCTCTGGTTTAAAAAATCCTGTGCTGCTTCTACTAATCCATAAAAGGAAGTTTCGGCAGTATTCGGAATATAGGAGAAAACGGTATTATCGGTATCATTGTCTATTGCTTTGAGAACTGCCGGAAGAATCAGCTTTCCAAGGTCTTTACGCTCCTGATAGATTTCGGCGTCACTTCCTCTTGAGAAATAGATTCTTTCGAAGGAACAGGCTTTTTTTGGAAGCATTGGTAAAATCTCTTCGTCTGAAACGGTTCCGTTTTTCTTAACAATAAGAGCATGTCCTGGCTCGATTTCTTTTATTTTGTCAAAAGGAATGTTGAAGGCTGTTTGTATAACCGGTCGTTCTGAGGTGACAACTACTATTTCATCATCCTGATAATAGTATGCTGGTCTAATTCCTGCGGGGTCTCTAAAAACAAAAGCGTCTCCATGACCTAACAAACCTGCCATTGCATATCCTCCATCCCAGTTCTTTGAAGCTCTTCTTAAAATTTTGGCAAGATCTAGTCTTTCTGCAATTACAGGAGAGGCTTGTTGTTTATTCAGCCCTTCTTTTTTGCAATCCTGATATAAATGGGTTACTTCTCCATCCAGAAAATGACCAATCTTCTCCATTACTGTAACGGTATCCGCCATCTCTTTTGGATGCTGTCCCAATTCGATCAGACTATTGAAAAGTTCTTTAACATTAGTCATATTGAAATTTCCGGCAACAATAAGATTACGATGCATCCAGTTATTCTGTCTCAGGAACGGATGAACGCTTTCAATACTATTTTTTCCAAATGTTCCGTAACGTACATGCCCCAGAAATAATTCTCCTATATAAGGTATATTTGATTTTTGTAGGGCTACATTGTCTTTATATTCCGGATTTGAAATTAATTCTTCATTAATTCTTTCATTGATCTGAGAGAAAACATCCTGAATGGGTTGTGCATGGTTTGAACGAACTCTGCTAATATATCGCTCTCCGGGATTAACATCCAATTTTATACTGGCTAATCCTGCTCCATCCTGTCCGCGATTATGTTGTTTCTCCATCAGGAGATACATTTTTTCTATTCCATAAAAAGCGGAACCATATTTTTCTTTATAATATTCTAAAGGCTTTAATAGTCTTAGAAGGGCTATACCGCATTCATGTTTTAAAGCATCACTCATTGTAGTTATTTAGTTGTAGTTATGTTGATAAAAAAAGCCTCGTTAACGAGGCTTCGGGTTATTACCCGTTATTCTGATAATGATATGTCAAACTGTGTCAGGGATCTAAACTGCTGAAGCCTTTCTAAAACTTCTTTTTTTGTGAGCTCTTCCATTCTTTCTGTTCCGAATTTCTCAACGCAGAAAGAAGCTAAATTAGATGCATATATAATGGCATTTTTCATGTTCTTGAAAGATATGTTTTCACTTTGTGCCAAATATCCTACGAAACCTCCTGCAAATGTATCTCCTGCTCCTGTTGGATCAAAAACCTCTTCAAGGGGCAATGCCGGTGCAAAGAAAACGTGTTCTTTATGGAACAATAATGCTCCGTGTTCTCCTTTTTTGATTACTACATATTTAGGACCTAATTCCTGAATTTTTGCAGCTGCTTTTACTAATGAATATTCTCCTGTTAGTTGTCTTGCTTCTTCATCATTTACTGTGATAACATCTACACGCTTGATTACTTCCAGTAATTCCGGCAATGCACAGTCCATCCAGAAATTCATAGTATCCAGCACTACTAATTTTGGTTTTACTTCCATTTGATCTAAAACGCTTATCTGAACTAAAGGATGTAAATTACCTAACATTAATATGTCGGCTTTTTTATAATTTTCAGGGACTTTCGGCTGAAAATCAGCTAAAACATTCAGTTGTGTGTCCAGAGTATCTCTTAAATTCAGATCATTGTGATATCTTCCGCTCCAAAAAAATGTTTTCCCTCCTTTTACTACTTCTAATCCGGACAGGTCTATATTTCTGTTTTTTAATACATCTATGTACTCTTGTGGAAAGTCATCTCCTATAACCGAAACAATAGCTGATTGAACATCAAAAAAAGAAGCTGAAAGACCAATATACGTTCCTGCTCCTCCTAAGATCTTATCCGTTTTTCCAAAAGGACTCTCAATAGCATCAAAAGCAACAGTTCCAACAATCAATAATTTATTCATAAGTATATTAAAAAATTAAAATGCAAATATAAGATATAGTTTTGTATGATTAAATGAATTCTACATTAAGATTATTCTAAAAATTAGACTGAAAGACAATCTGTAAAATAATCGTTTTCAATAAATTATCTTCATTTATATTATTTCCCTGCTTCTTTTTCATAAAAAACATCGATTGAAAGCGGACTGCTTTGTGATGCCATAACGGCTAACTGATCGCATCTTTCATTCTGGGGATGGTTATTATGCCCTTTTATCCACTTAAAATCTACCTGATGTTTTCTGTATATCTTTAAAAATCTCTCCCACAAATCGGGATTCTTTTTCCCGGCATATCCTTTTTTCTCCCATTGAAAAACCCAGCGTTTTAAAACGGAATCCACAACATATTTGGAATCTGAAATAACCAGAACTTTTGTATTTGCGATCTTCAGCATTTCTAAACCAACAATAACGGCTAATAATTCCATACGATTATTTGTAGTTAACTGAAATCCTTCAAAAACTTCTTTTTTATAGGGTTTATCAACCCATTCCATGACCACTCCATATCCTCCGGGTCCCGGATTTCCTTTGGCTGCTCCATCTGTATATATATGTACTTCGTGGTTATTTGTCAAAATTCTGTTTTTGAATTAATTGTTCTATTACTTTTGGGAAGAACTCATACTCTAATGTATGTATATTCTCTGCGACCATTTCGGGGGTATCGTTTTCTGAAACGGTAATCTTCTTCTGAAAAATGATGTTTCCATCATCGTATTCTTCATTTACATAATGTATTGTTATTCCTGTTTCGGTTTCTTTATTCTCTATTACTGTCTGATGAATATTCATTCCATACATACCTTTTCCTCCATATTTAGGTAATAATGAAGGGTGGATATTAATAATTTTATCTGGATAAGCTTCTACAATCTCTTTTGGAAATTTTAATAGAAATCCGGCTAAAATAATCAGATCAGGTTCAAAATTATTCAGTTTTTCCAAAACCTGACCTCCAAAAAGGTCCTCTTTTGCAAAAATAACGACCGGCACATCCAATTTTTCTGACTTTTTGATCACATCGGCCTTTTTATTATTACAAAATACAGCTTCAACTTTTACCTTTTCACTTTTACCAAAATACAAAATAATCCTTTCTGCGTTAGAGCCTGCCCCCGAAGCGAATATTACAATTTTCCTCATAAATTCTATACTTTTTATACTGCAAAAAACGGAATAATAAACCACAAAACGAAAGTAAATTAACTTCTTTCTGAAAATTATTTCATAAATTAGTGCCACATTTTTCAGGTAATCTATTGTTTTCAAATAAAGTTTTTTATTTTTGCCATCAATTTAAATTCTAAAATTAAAGATTATGTCAGACATTGCATCAAGAGTAAAAGCGATTATCGTAGACAAATTAGGTGTTGACGAAAACGAAGTTGTAACAGAAGCAAGCTTCACAAATGATTTAGGAGCTGATTCATTAGACACGGTAGAGCTTATTATGGAGTTTGAAAAAGAATTTGATATTCAAATTCCGGATGATCAAGCAGAAAACATTGCTACTGTTGGTCAAGCTATCTCATATATAGAAGAGGCAAGAAAATAATAAATAATATGCATCCATGTGTTTTCAAAAGCACATGGATGTCATTATTTATTAAACTTTAAATGTTAATATTTTAAAGGTAAGTAATTAGAAAATAGATTGTATTTCAATCATTAAGATAATTTACTATCTAATACCCATGTTTCTTTCTGATTTCCATAATGAGAACTGCATGGGTATTATTTATTAAAACAAGAATTAAAATAAATTTTTAAGTATGAAATTAAGGCGAGTTGTAGTTACAGGTTTAGGCGCTCTTACTCCTATTGGGAATAATATCCAAGAATATTGGGATGCACTTATAAATGGTGTTAGTGGAGCTGCTCCAATTACCTATTTTGATGCTTCCAAATTTAAAACTCAGTTTGCTTGCGAATTGAAAAACTTTGATATCCACAATTTCATTGACAGAAAAGAAGCAAGAAAATTAGACCGTTATGCCCAATATGCCATGGTTTCTTCTGAAGAGGCTGTTAACGATGCTAAATTCGATTTGGATAAATTAGATAAAGACAGAGTAGGTGTGATATGGGGATCCGGTATTGGGGGTTTAGAAACTTTCCAAAATGAGGTTCTTAATTTTGCAGCAGGCGATGGTACTCCAAAATTCAATCCTTTCTTTATCCCAAAAATGATTTCTGATATTGCTTCAGGTCATATTTCGATAAAATACGGTTTCAGAGGTCCTAATTTCGCTACTGTTTCTGCTTGTGCTACTTCTACAAATGCTATAATTGATGCTTTTAATTATATCCGTATCGGTTATGCTGATGTAATGGTAACAGGAGGTTCTGAAGCTGCTGTAACTATTGCCGGTATTGGAGGATTTAATGCTATGCATGCATTATCAACCAGAAATGATGATCCGAAAACAGCATCAAGACCAATGGATAAAGATCGTGAAGGTTTTGTTCTGGGTGAAGGTGCAGGAGCTCTTGTACTTGAAGAATATGAACATGCTGTTGCTCGTGGCGCAACTATCTATTGTGAAGTAAGTGGTGGTGGTATGTCTGCTGATGCTTATCATATAACAGCCCCACATCCGGAAGGATTAGGTGCTAAAAACGTAATGATTAACTGTTTAAGAGATGCCGGATTAAAACCGGAAGATGTTGATGGTGTTAATATGCATGGTACTTCAACTCCTCTTGGAGATATTGCAGAATCTAAAGCTATTCAGGCTGTATTTGGTGAACATGCATACAATCTGAACCTGAATTCAACAAAATCAATGACAGGACATTTATTAGGTGCTGCAGGTGCTATTGAAACTATTGCTTCTATTTTATC
Organism: Flavobacterium sp. AK-301; assembly: GCF_058310215.1. NCBI lineage: Bacteria > Pseudomonadati > Bacteroidota > Flavobacteriia > Flavobacteriales > Flavobacteriaceae > Flavobacterium > Flavobacterium sp. AK-301. The sequence goes on along the minus strand of NZ_JBZEES010000003.1, from coordinate 212,058 downwards.
TATAAAATATGGAATAGTTCCTCCAACTATTAATCATTTTACTGATGATGAAAATATCGATCCGAAATTAAATTTCACTTTTAATACTGCTCAGAAAAGAGATATGAAAGTGGTAATGAGTAATACTTTTGGATTTGGCGGACACAATGCTTGCGTATTAGTTAAAAAATTAGGTTTATAATTTAGAAATGAGCATCCTTAAAAAAATATTTTCAAATTCCCGTTCTCCAGAAGACGGGATTTTTTTTGATAATATTAAAAAAATTGTTGGTTTTACACCTAGTAATATTTTATTCTATAAAAGTGCTTTTACACATCGATCTTCAAACAAACAGGATAAGGATGGTACACCTATCAATTATGAGCGTTTAGAGTTTCTTGGAGACGCTATGTTAAGCAGTGTTATTGCGGCTTATCTATTCAATGAAGCCCCTCTTGGAGATGAGGGATATCTGACCAAAATGCGTTCAAAAATTGTAAGTAGGGAACATTTAAATGAATTAGGCAGAGATCTGCAATTAATAAAAATGGTGGAAAGCAAAGTTTCTCCACAACATTTTGGTGAAAATATTCATGGTAATATTTTTGAAGCATTGGTCGGGGCTATCTATTTAGACAAAGGGTATACTTATTGTGAAAAATTCATTAATAGAAGGGTTGTCCTGCCCTATGTTAATATATCAAGACTAGAAGGTAAGGTTATCAGCTATAAAAGCCTTTTAATCGAATGGTGTCAAAAGGAGAAAAAATCTTTTCATTATGATGTTTTTGAAGATAACGGAATCGATTCTCAAAAATATTTTGGTGTTAAATTAAGTATTGACAATAAAGTGGTAGCGAAAGCCAGAGCTACTTCAAAGAAAAAAGCGGAAGAGAAAGCTTCTCAAAGAGCCTATTTTGCGTTTCAGGAAAAAATTAACACAAAATAAAACAACGTTAGTAAAAACTACATCGTTTTCGTTGTAAAAATATAGTTAAGATACAATTCTTCCTGTCTTTTCTGTTTTAGAAATGCTATATTTACATAATATTTTTATTTAGATGGCGATTCATAAATTAAGCTTTGATGATTTTGATGAGGTTGATTATAGCCTTATCGCTATTCATACCTCATTAGAAGATTATCGTTTAGCTTTTTTAATTAATCAGGAACTACCGATCTTATTAAGTAAAAATAGAAATGAAGTGCATATAAATATAAATGAAGGTGAAACTCACTTTTCAAGATTTACATATGAAGATTTAAGGAAAGACATTTTTTGGAATTTAGTTCAGAATAAAAAAGCAATTTCAATCAATGAATCCGAAAAATCAAATAACCTGTTTTATGATTTACCTTTTGAAATTTCAAAAAAAGTATATCTCCTTCCTGAACTGAAAAAAGTAGATTATTTTTTGAAAATTGAAAATATAGATATATTTTTTAATGCAAATAATATTATCAATACAATAAACAAAATTGATTGGGTGTCAGCTGTATATAAAGTTGAAATCAGTCAGATAAAATCTAAAAACAATTTAATTTTTTAATTACAATGTTAACAAAGAAAAAAACTAAAATTGTAGCTACATTAGGACCTGCATGCAGCACAAAGAACGTGATTAAGGACATGATTGACGCTGGTGTTAATGTCTTTAGAATTAACTTTTCACATGCTGACTATGATGATGTAAAATCTAAAATAGATATTATACGAGGTTTAAATAATGAGTTCGGATATACTACTTCAATACTGGCTGACTTACAGGGACCAAAACTTCGTGTAGGTGTGATGAAAGAAGATGTAGTAGTAAATCCCGGAGATATCATCACGTTTACTACTGCTGAGGATATTCCTGGAACTGCTCAAAGAGTCTACATGAACTATAAAGAATTCCCAAAGGATGTTAATGCGGGTGAAAGAATATTACTGGATGATGGAAAACTAATCTTTGAAGTTGTTGAAACCAACAAAATTGATGAGGTTGTTGCTAAAGTAATTCAGGGGGGGCCGTTGAAATCTAAAAAAGGGGTTAATTTACCTCAGACAAAAGTTTCATTACCTGCTCTAACTAAAAAAGATATTAAAGATGCTTTGTTTGCTATTGAAAATGAAGTAGACTGGATGGCTCTTTCTTTTGTAAGAACTCCTGAAGATCTTATCGAATTACAAAATCTTATTGCTAAACATTCGAGCTATAAAATTCCAATTATCGCTAAGATTGAAAAACCGGAAGCGGTAGATAATATTGATAAAATTGTTGCTTACTGTGACGGACTAATGGTTGCCCGTGGTGATCTTGGTGTTGAAGTTCCTGCTCATGAGGTTCCTCTTATTCAGAAAAAACTGGTTCACAGAGCTAAAACGGCTCGTATTCCTGTAATTATTGCTACACAAATGATGGAAACAATGATTACCAGCCTTACTCCGACCCGTGCGGAAGTGAATGATGTTGCTAACTCTGTAATGGATGGTGCTGATGCTGTGATGTTATCCGGAGAGACTTCAGTAGGAAACTATCCTGTTCAGGTTATTGAAAAAATGACCCAAATCATTGAAGCGGTGGAAGAATCACCTCTTATTCAGGTTCCTCAGAACACTCCACAGATAAGAACAAATCGATTTATTACTAAATCAATTTGTTATCATGCTTCTGTTATGGCTAACGATATTAAAGCAAAAGCAATCTGTACGCTGACTAACAGTGGTTATACTGCTTTTCAGATATCTGCCTGGAGACCTTCGGCACATATTTTAGTTTTCAGTTCGAATAGAAGAATACTTACTCAAATGAGTTTATTATGGGGAGTAACTTCTCTGTATTATGATAAGTTTGTAAGTACTGATGATACTGTTGATGATGTTAACTTGATCGCAAAAGAAAAAGGATATGTTAATAAAGGAGACATGCTTATTAATCTTGCTGCAATGCCTGTAGCTAATAAGGGAATGGTAAATACACTGAGAGTTTCTGAAATAGAATAATCAGATTTTCATTCCTGAATAAAAAATCCGCGTTTTTATTAAACTGCGGATTTTTATTTTTAGTAAAACTAAATTATTTAGTACTAAATAAAAAATCTTTACATTTGGCTTTCTAATATTAATCATTATGAGTTTAAAATCAAACAACCCTTTTTTAGGTAGTAAATCTTTCCAAAAAGTATCTGCTTATAACAATGATGCTACTGCAAACCGCACATCTGAGTATATTGAAACAATGACTGTTTCAGGTGCTATTAATAAAAGTTTCATTCTACTTGTTTTATTGGTTGCAACTGCTTCTGTAACTTGGTGGATGACTTATAGTGGCATGAATCCCATGACCTTTATTATTGGCGGTGCTGTTGTTGGTCTGATTACGGTACTGATCGCTTCTTTTAAACCTCAGTATTCGGGTTATCTGGCTCCGGGATATGCTATCTTTGAAGGGTTTTTCATTGGTGGTGTTTCTGCTCTTTTTGAAATGATGTATCCGGGAATCGTAATTCAGGCAGTGGGTGCTACTTTTGTAACCTTTATTGTTTGTTTTGGATTATATAAATACAAAATCGTAAAGGTTACTGAAAAATTTAAAGGAATTGTAATTGCTGCTACTTTAGCAATTGCAACTTATTATATCATCTCCTGGCTTTTATCACTATTCACCAGTTTTGTACCGGTACATTATGGAAATTCTCTTATGAGTATCGGAATTAGTGTATTTGTAATCATTATTGCTGCTCTGAACTTATTTCTTGATTTTGATCAAATCGAACAAGGAGAAGCTGTGAGGGCTCCAAAATACATGGAATGGTTTAGCGCCATGGGGTTAATGATAACTCTGGTATGGCTTTATATAGAGTTTTTACGCCTATTATCTAAACTAGCCAGCAGAAATTAAACTTACTTCTTCAAATAAACAGAAAACCCTTATTGATCTCAATAAGGGTTTTCTGTTTATAATGAATAATCTTCTGAATCGCTAAAAATCAAACTTGAGTTGTACCACTACTGTTTTTCGAATTTCGGTATTTAAATTACTTAAGGATATCCCTAATAACCGAACGGATTCTTTTAATTTTTCCTGATATAACAATTCCAATGTTGTTTCCTGAATTAAATTTTTATCCGCAATAAAATAAGGTAGTGTTTTACTTCTGGTCTGCTGTGTGAAATCACTGTATTTTATTTTCAACGTGATTGTTTTACCAGAAATTTTACTCTTTTGTAATCTTCTTTCCAGTTCTCCGGCAATATTTTCCAGTTTTTCTTTCATGAAAATTTCGGATGATATATTACTGTCAAATGTACGTTCTGCACCTACTGATTTTGTTATTCTGTCTGGTCTGACCTCACTTTTGTGAATTCCGCGAACAACATCATAATAATAAGCTCCTGATTTTCCGAAATGTTGTATTAAAAAATCTACTGACTTCATCTTTAGGTCTAAACCGGTAAAAATCCCGAGACTATACATCTTTTCAGTTGTTACTTTTCCTACTCCATAGAATTTTCGAATGGGTAATTCTTCCAGAAAAGAAATTACTTCTTCCGGGTTTACGGTTTTCTGACCGTTTGGTTTATTATAATCACTGGCAACTTTAGCTATAAATTTATTAATTGAGATCCCTGCTGATGCTGTTAGACCTACTTCTTCAAAAATCTTCTTCCTGATCTCTTCTGCTATTAAGGAAGCACTTGGGTTTCCTTTTTTATTATAGGTAACATCTAAATAAGCTTCATCTAACGAAAGAGGTTCTACCAAATCTGTATATTCATGAAATATCTTTCTAATCTTGTCTGAGATCTCTTTATACCTGTCAAAACGAGGTCTGACAAAGATCAACTCAGGGCAGTTCTTCTTTGCTAAATAACCACTCATAGCACTTCGAACACCAAATTTTCTGGCTTCATAACTTGCTGCCGCTACTACTCCTCGGTTTTCTCCTCCTCCTACAGCAATCGGTTTGCCTCTGAGTTCAGGGAGATCCATTTGTTCTACGGAGGCATAAAATGCATCCATATCAATATGAATTATTTTTCTCGAAATCTCAGGTGTTTCCATTCTGTAAAATTACTGTATCTTTAGATAAAAACAATCTAACCATGGGGAAGACTGCTATAATTTTGGGGGCATCGGGTGTAACCGGCAATGCTCTTCTACAATTACTAATAAAAGATGATCGCTATGAAAAGATTAAACTTTTTTCAAGGAGTAAAAATGCCGTTTTTGATCCAAAAACAGAGGAGTTTATCATAGATCTGTTTGAACTGGAAAAACATAGGAATGATTTTACTGCGGATGAAGTATATTGTTGTATCGGAACGACTAAAGCCAAAACTCCTAATAAAACAATGTATCACAACATCGACTTCGGTATTCCTGTGACTGCTGCTCAGCTCAGCAAAGAAAATGGTATTAATACTTTTATTGTAATATCAGCAATGGGAGCAGATAAAAACAGTTCTGTTTTCTATAATCGGACTAAAGGAGAAATGGAAGAAAACATTCTCAGTCAGAAAATAGCGAATACTTTTATTCTACAACCTTCTCTAATTACTACTGGTGCTCGTAAGGAACAACGAACAATCGAAAAATTAGCGGGTATCTTGATGAAAGTAATAAATCCTATTCTTCTTGGTAAAATAAAAAAATACAGAAGCATCACACCGGAAACTATTGCAAAGGCAATGCTATGGTTGGCTAATAATTCTTATAACACCTCGAAAATACAGTCTGATATACTACAGAAGATCGGCAGTACTAATTAGTCTGTCTTCTCTTCTTCTGTCTGAGGTTTTTTCTTTAACGGAAAGAAAAATTCTTTTGGTTTTTCTTTGAAATGCTCCCAGATTGATCTGGTTACTGATTTTAATTCTGATAAAGGAATATTTCTGGATCTGAAGGCTAATCCTAATGATAAACCAAAACTAACTGTAAAGTTAACGAGACCGATAATCCCAATCCCGAATATCCCCCAGAACAGCATCCAGTTTGAAATGTGAAAATCTGCACCATATAAACCTAAAGCTAAGTTCCCACTAACAAAAGTAATATGTCGGATATCTAAATTTAAGCCTAAAAAGACACCTACTGAGGCTGTGCTTCCCATGAAAACCCCAAACCAAAAGTTAGAAATAATACCTGCCCATCTTTTTTCATAAAAATCGGCTATTTTTTTAGTGGCTTTTTTTCCTAAACTTAACTTTAGTAACGGGTGTTCCTGAATTCTGTAGTAAACATGATCGTGTTTATCTCTATTTGCTATACTTCCTGCTATAATTCCTGACAGGAATAAAAATACTCCTGCTATAGCGGCATGAAAAATAGCGGGTGATGCAACGGGACTTATGTCATTGATTAATTTAGGCCACTTTTCACTGGCTATATTATAATCAAAAATAATATCTATCAGCCATATTCCTAATAAAGCCATCGGGAAAGCAATCAGTACGTTACCTACGAAAGCAATGAACTGGGAACGGAATACACGGGCAAAAAAGACAGCAAAAGCTTTGTGTTTATCTCTACTTTCTCCGGGCGTTTTCATACCTTCTTGTAAAGCTCTCACTAATGCGGATGCGGTCATTGCTGGTTGTTTTGTTGCTAACGTAAAGCCTAACATATATATAATAATAAAACCAATGGAATAGTTCATACTATATAAAAAGGCATGTCCGAAATCGCTTGATTGTACGGTTCCTAGGAGTAACTTTATAATACAGAGGATTGAAACAATGAATCCTCCACCTGCAGCGGTTCTGAACATTTTAAAATATTCACTTCTGCTTTCTGTAATATAATGTTCTCCTGTTTTTGCTGTATGCTGGGTAACTTCATAGGAAAGTAATTCTGTACTTTCATTAATCAGTTTTTTGATATTATTTTTATCGCAATTGTATTCTACTAATTTATAAGATAAGAAAATCGTGTTTTTAACAGCTTCTTCTTCTTTATCAAGAACCAGTAAAGGAATCAAAGTTCCCAATCGGACTAATTGCTGCCTGATTCTTAACAGGTTTTGATTTACTCGTAAGGAAATCCCGTACTTTTCACTATTACTGAAAGCTGTGGTAACATAATCAGTACATTGTTTGTGTAAAATCACCAGCTGTTTATAATCTAAATCATCGGAAGAAATATAGTTTTGCTGTGATTCCATCAACTTTTTACCCATCAGAGTCAATTCTCTCTGAAATGCTATAAACGGACTTTCAAAGTTCTGGTATTCAGGAACCATTTTAATCACTTCACTTTCCATTGCTCTTCCGCAAATACGATAGGAAAGAACGCCCATTGCAAAAAACAATTCTGACAATGGCGAATCGGATGAATTGGAACTGTAAATTATATCAAAATCAAGTAATCTGAAGATCTCCATTACCTGTTCTGCCGGAATCTTTTTTAACCATATCGGGTCTGTATCAACAAAGAATACCTGGTTTAGAACATATCCTAAGGTGTCTTTTTGGGGCTGATCGGGAATTAGTTTTGCAAAAACTCTTTTTCTGACTTCGTGAAAAAAGTCTGCATCTTGTAAAATCCCTGCATCAGATAAAATAGTATTGAATTTCTTATTTATCAGAACCTGTTTGATATATTCTGCTAAGTTTTCTTTATAAAGAGGGTTTTTTTCAAGTATATAAACTAATTCATGCAGATCAACAGTGTTCTTGTTTTGAGGATTTTTGGGTCTGATTATATTGATCAGCTTTACCATTAACTCCAGATCGTCTGTTTTATATTTCCAGTGTTGTTTTTCATCAAAATTTTCCTGAAAAAAACCTACCAATGTTATTCTGGATCTAAATCTTAGTAACTTCATATCAATTTTCTATTCTTCTTCATTAGTCTGCAAAAATACAAATATGTTAATGTTATTTCGCTAACTTGCCTTTAATTTATTAATCTTACTCATGACAGAGATTGAAAGAAAATTTTTAATTGCTTCAGACCACTTTAAAGATGAAGCTTATAGACAAACCCGAATTGTTCAGGGATATCTGAATTCAGCTCCGGAACGTACTGTTCGGGTACGTATAAAAGGGGATAAAGGGTATTTAACGGTCAAAGGGAAAGGAAATTTATCCGGCACTACACGATTTGAATGGGAAAAAACAATTCCTCTGGCAGAAGCTGAATCTCTTTTACAATTATGCGAAAAAGGGGAGATTGATAAGATTCGATATGAAATAAAAAAAGGAAAACATATTTATGAAGTGGATGAATTCAGAGGAGATAATGAAGGGCTTATTATTGCTGAAATAGAACTGGCTTCTGAAGATGAATCTTTTGAAAAACCGGACTGGCTCGCATCGGAAGTAACAGGAGATAAAAGATATTACAATTCTTATCTGAGTCGGTTTCCTTATAAAAAATGGAAAAAGACAATATAGTTTTCTACTGTTTTTTAATTTCTGTTCTTAACTTTGTGGTATGACAAATAAGGAATATGACCTTATCATTATTGGCGGAGGTCCAATTGGGTTAGCTTGTGCTATTGTGGCACAAAGATAGAATTTAGATTACCTCATTATATATAAAAAGAGCCCGACAAATAATCTTTGTTGGGCTCTTTTTGAATTAACCTTTAATTTTAGATATTACCATCCACCTCCTAAGGCTTTGTATAATGTAATAACTGAATTAAACTGTTGATATTTATTGTTAATTAAATCCAATTCAGTATTTAAAGCAGCATCTTTAGCAGTCAATACTTCTAAATATGTTGCTAAACCATAGGTTAATAACTCATCTGAATAACTGGCTGCTTTACGTAAAGCATCAACTTGTTTTTCTCTAACGGTTATCTTATACGTTTCATTCTGATATTGTGCTAATGCATCTGAAACTTCTTTTCCTGCATTTAATAAAGACTGTTCAAATTGTAAATACGCTGTTTCCTGATTTGCTTTTGCTATTTCATACTGCGTTTTGATTTGTCTTTTATTAAAGATCGGTTGTGTCAGCCCTGTTACAATATTAGCAAAAAGGGAATTTGAACTGAACCAGTCTTTTAACTTTAAAGCTTGGAATCCACCGGAAGCCGTTACTGTGAAAGACGGATAGAAGTTACTTCTTGCAACATTTGTTAACTCAAAATTACTGATCAGATTATATTCTGCTGCAATAACATCAGGTCTTTTACTTAACAATTCTGCCGGTACACCTAAGTTAACATCAACATTGATCTTTTGATCTTCTAATTTACTTCTCTGAATTTTAGCAGGTGCTTGTCCTAAAAGAATGCTCATTGTGTTTTCAAACACTGTAATATTCGTTTTCAAATCTGCTATAATTACTTCAGTACCATATTTCTGAGCTTCTGTCTGTTTAACAGCAACTTCATTTACATTACCGGCTTCTTTTAATGCTTTGATGGTTTCAACACTGCTTTCACGATTCAGCAATGATTCTTCTGCCACTTTTAATTGTGCATCAAGAGCTAATAACTGGTAATAGGTAGAAGCAATACTTGACAACAATTGTGTTTTAACAGCCTGATTTGCTGCAACAGATTGTAAATAAACAGCATTTGCTGCTCTTTTATTACTTCTGATCTTCCCCCAGATATCTGCTTCCCAGGATAAATTTCCCGCAAGCTGGTACTGGTCTAAAGATCCGTTAAAGAATGAACCGAACTGACTGTTTTTAGCCAGTTCCTGGTGTGTCCAGTTTCCTCCTACACTAAACGTAGGTAAATAACCTGCTTTACCTTGTTTCATATTTGCTTCAGCAGCAGCAATAGACTGAATTGCAATTCTGATATCATAGTTATTCTGCAGTCCGGTTCTGATGTGGTTCTGCAAAATCGGGTCACTAAAGAGTGTTTCCCAGGAAACACCTGCTAGTGATATACTATCTTTAGAAACTTCTTCTGTTCTGTACAGATTATCGGTTTCTACTTCTGGTCTTTCGTATTTTTTAGCGACAAAACATGAGTGCATCAAGAATGTTACTGCAACGAGAACCAATATTCTATATGATTTTTGATACTTCATTTTCATAATTTTATAATGTAACATTATCTGAGTTATCTTCTCTTATCGGCTCAACGACAGGTTTTCCACTGATACGCTCCTGTAATCCCTGGAAAATAACGAATAATACAGGAATAACGAATACTCCTAAAAGTGTTCCTATTAACATCCCTCCTACTGCTCCCATACCGATTGATCTGTTTCCTACTGCGCCAATACCTGATGATAATGCTAAAGGCATTAAACCAAAAATGAAAGCGAAAGAAGTCATCAAAATCGGACGTAAACGAGCTCGGGCACCATCGATTGCTGATTCAAACAGAGTCATACCGTGTCGTCTACGCTGTATGGCATATTCGACAATCAAAATGGCGTTCTTGGCGAGAAGCCCAATCAACATGATTAATGCAATCTGGAAATAAATATTATTTTCCAGTCCTGCAAGTTTCACAAAAGCAATTGCTCCTGCGATACCTACCGGCAATGAGAAAATTACAGATAATGGTAATAAATAACTTTCGTATTGTGCACTTAATAAGAAATAAACAAATATTAAACTAAGTAAGAATACCGCTGCTGCCTGATTACCGGATGCGATCTCCTCACGAGTCATACCTGAGAATTCATAGGTATATGATTTTGGCAAATGCTCTGCCGCTACTTCTCTAATAGCAGCAATTGCATCTCCGGAACTATATCCTGCATTCGCTTTACCATTAATATTAACAGATTTCAATAAGTTAAAACGAGTTACCGACTCTGGTCCATAAGCTTTTTTAATAGAGATAAACTGACTGATTGACACCAACTCATCATTTGCGTTTTTGACATAAATATTATTCAAACTTTCTTCTGTCGCTCTGTCTTCCGGTTTTGCCTGAATCATAACACGGTATTGTTTACCAAACTTATTAAAGTCTGTTGTATATAAACCTCCGTAATATCCCTGAAGTGTATTGAATATCTCTGCTACGGAAATTCCGGCATCTTTTGTTTTTTCAATATTAATATCCAGCTGATACTGAGGGAAAGTAGGATTAAAGTTAGTCATAGCATAACCACCAAGGCCAAGGCCTCCATTAATTTCCGGTCTTGCATTTAATGCTCCTAAAAACTCTCCACTTACTTTACCAATTGTAGCCCAATCATCATCTCCTTTATCCTGCAGTTTAAATTCAAAACCGTCAGCAGTACCAAATCCTTGTACACTCGGAGGAGTAAAGAATAAGGCTCTTGCATCTTTAAAGTGTGCGGTTCTCATAAACAACTCTCCTACTACGGCATCAATGGACTGACTTTTCTCTTTACGTTGAGACCAGTCTTTTAATTTAATAACAGTAAAGGCATAAGAACCACCGCTCACGTTATTTAACAAACTGAAACCAACAACACTCATACGGGATTCTACAATGTCCATAGAAGCTAAAATAGAATCCAACTCATTCACTGCTAATTGTGTTTTCTCTAAAGTAGTTCCCGGAGGCAATGTAAGATCTGACATTATGATTCCACGATCCTCATTTGGAATAAATCCGGAAGGGGTTGTTTGGAATAATAATAAAATGATTCCTACTACAACTGCTAATCCCAGTCCTGTTAACCATTTTCTTTTTACCAAAAAGTTTAATGATTTGGTATATTTATTGGTCAATGATTCAAATCCTGTATTAAAAGAAGTAAAGAATCTATCTTTAAATCCTTTTTTAGCATGTTCGGAATCATCATGAGGTTTTAGGAACAACGCACATAAAGCCGGACTCAGTGTCAATGCGTTTATCGCTGAAATTACAATTGCAATTGCTAATGTAATAGCAAACTGTCTGTAAAACACCCCTGAAGGTCCTTGTAAGAAAGATACCGGTACGAATACTGCCGACATTACTAATGTAATGGAAACGATCGCTCCTGTAATTTCATCCATTGCGGATATTGTTGCTACCTTGGCATCCTTGACTCCTTCATCAAATTTTGCATGAACCGCCTCAACGACAACAATCGCATCATCGACGACAATACCAATAGCAAGGATCATCGCAAATAAGGTCAACATATTAATTGAGAATCCAAACATCTGAAGAAAGAAAAAAGTACCTATAATAGCTACTGGTACTGCGATAGCAGGGATTAAGGTCGATCTGAAATCCTGTAAGAATACATATACTACGATAAATACCAAAAGGAATGCTTCTAATAAAGTAGAAATAACTTTATCAATGGATGCATCAAGAAATGTTTTTGAGTTATATGGAATAACATAATCCATTCCTTTTAATTGAAAATCCTGTTTATTCTCTTCCAAAATCTTCATTACTTCAGTCATAATGTCCTGAGCATTAGATCCTGATGTTTGGAAAATACCTACAGCAACCCCCTGATGTCCCATTGCTATGTTTCTAGCAGCATAACTAAATGCTCCTAATTCTACTGTTGCAACATCTTTTAAACGTAAAAAATTTCCGTTACCAATTGATTTAATTACAATATTCTCATATTCTTCAACCTGAGATAAACGTCCTTTGTACTTCATTACATATTCATAAATCCCTTCTGCATTTTCACCAAATTTACCTGGTGCTGCTTCAAGATTCTGCTCTCTTAATGCTGCCTGAATTTCTGAAGGCACTACTTTATAGTTTGCCATTTTTTCAGGATCAATCCAGATACGCATAGAGTAATCTTTTGCTCCGAATACATTTACTTGTCCAACTCCTTTAACACGTTGTAACTTTGGTACTAAGTTAATCTTTGCATAGTTCTGAACATCGGTTTCATTATATGCTCCATCTTTAGAAAATAAAGCAAAGAACATTAATGCTCCTGTCTGGCTTTTTATTGTGGTTACTCCTGTATTAACAACTACCTGAGGTAATTTACTTGTTGCTCTTGCTACACGGTTCTGAACGTTTACTGCAGCAATATCCGGATCGATACCTAATTCGAAAAATACACTGATATTTGCTGAACCGTCGTTTGCAGATGTAGAAGTCATATAGGTCATTCCTTCTACACCGTTGATTTCTTCCTCTATTGGAGTTACCACGCTATTCAACACCGTTTCAGCATTAGCTCCCGTATAGGTAGCACTTACCTGAACGGTAGGCGGTGCGATTTCCGGGTACTGCTCAATAGGCAAAGATATTAATCCCAATATCCCTAAAATGGTTATTAAAATTGAGATTACGGTTGATAAAACCGGCCTGTTTATAAATGTTTTAATCATGATTTACTTTTTTTCTTGTGGTTTAGCAGGAGTTGCTCCTTCTGCTTGTTTTTTACCTGCTTCCTGAGGAATTATCTCCTGTCCCGGTTTTAATTTTGTTACTCCTTCAACTACAACTATCTCACCCGCTTCAATACCTCCGCTTACAATATAATTTAATCCTGAGACTCCGCTTACCTGGATCATTTTAGATTCCACCTTATTTTCTTTTCCAACAGTATACGCCATATATTTACCTTGCACCTCATACACAGCCTGTTGTGGTAATAAGATCACGTTTTTTTCTTCTATTGGAAAACGGATAGTACCACTAGCTCCACTTCTCAACAACAATTGTGGATTAGCAAACTGTGCTCTGAATCTTGTACTACCGGTTCTTGCATTCATTAAACCGTCGATCGTTTCTATTTTCCCTTTTTGGTCATAAACAGAATTATCAGCTAGTGTTAATTCTACTTGTGGCAATATTTTAATTTTCTGTGCCATAGTAGCTCCGGGAAATGTTTTGTCAAAATTCAGCATCTGTTTCTCATTCATTGTAAAATAAGCACGGATGTTACGAATATCTGAAACTGTAGATAAAGGATCAGCTATAGTTGGTCCTACTAAACTACCTACTTTATAAGGAATACTTCCTATAACGCCATCTACAGGACTTGTTACGGTAGCAAAATCAATGTTGGAATAAATACTGTTATAATTTGCTTTAGCCTGAGCTAAATTTGCTTTAGCTGTTTCAAGAGTTACATTACTTATGATTTTTCTCTCTACAAGAGGAACAAGTCTGTTTACTTCTACTTGGGCTACATTTACTGCTGCTTTAGCTGCATCTGCCTGTTGAGTAGCGGTTTCAGCTTCAAGTTTGAACAAAATCTGTCCTTTTTTTACAGCCTGACCTTCGTCAACATATATTTTTTCAATAAAACCGGTAACTTTTGGTCTGATTTCAACGTTTTGTTGTCCTTCTAAATTTGCTGAATATTCCTGATAGACTATTGCGTCTCCTTTAACTACTTTCTGAACAGGATAAGGAACTGGTCCTCCCATTTGTTGTTGTGGCTGCTTGTCACCACAAGATGATAAAACAAGTGCTGCTCCCAGCATACTCAATACTAATTTATTTTTCATCGGATCTAAATATTTATTATAATAATTTTTTTTGGGTTCTCTATTAAAATTTATTTTCATTAAGGTCTTTCTCTTTAATTGATCTGTTTAGTAAATCTTCAAATTCTACCAGATACTTCATATAAGTATCAATCGTATTTCTCATATTTTTTGAATATTCATCGTCTAGTGGGTATTTCATTTCATACTCTTTTACTCTTTCAATCATTTTTTTTTCTGAATCTATAAATCTTAAATGATTCAGAATTCTTTCACTTGGGGGAGATGGTCTGAAATACTTTTTTCGATCTCCGGATAAAGTGTAATAATTAATCTTTTCAAGCTTTAATAATAAATTGATACTGGTTGAAATAGTACTCTTACTGGCATTACCATTTTCTACCAATTCTTCAAAAGTCATCCCCTTTGTTCTACAGTTCAAAATCAAAACTCCTAATATTCTTGATGCGCATGGAGGTAGATTATAATATGTTTCAAAGTGAATACCAAACAACTCAATCAACTCATTCTTTTCTTTTTGTTGCTTATCCATTGATTAATTTTTAAATAATTTCCCGCAAATATACAATTAGTTCGGAAACAACCAAACTAACCGAACCGATTTAAGTGTTAAAAAAAAATTAATGTTTTTTAATACTGAAAGCCTTATTTCAACGATCTTCAACCAAAAATCTGAATATCAGTTTCCTACCTATTTTGACATCATTAATTTTTACTCTAAAGACAAAATCGAAATTTATTATATAACTCTAACTTTGTTTAATCTATCATAAACATAAATAAATCATAAAACGGAATGATAAATCTCTAACTGAAAACAAAATGTAAATTTAATTCTTTTTACTTTTTTAAATTGAAATATTATCGTAAAATAATAATTTACAGAAAGTTAATTCTTCTGTTCAATTAAAAAAGAAATAATAATAATTCTTTTTTAATAGGATTTATTGTAAAATATTTTGCTTCTTAAAAGATTTAAAATTCAGTATTTCTAATTTATTTTATTTAATTTTATAATAATTATTCTATTTCATTTATACAAAATGGTATACGTTTTGAATAATAGTAACCAACTAAACAATATAGAAATGAAAAAATCAATATTCTCTTTTGCATTAGTCTCTGTACTTTTATGGAGTTGCAATAACCAAACAAAAATACCAGCTGAAACTACTCCTGATGAAACAGTCTCAGAAATAACTGAAGATACTATTACAATCGATAATATACATAATGCAGAAAACTCCTTAGATTGGGATGGTGTCTATAAAGGAACAACTCCATGTGCGGATTGCGATGGTATTGAAACGGAGATCGAACTGAAAAAAGATCTTACTTATACTGTAAAAATGAAATATCTGGGTAAGGCTAAGGAGCCTATTTTTGAAAATAAAGGAACTTTTATCTGGGATAAAGACGGATCTACTATTATTTTTAGTGGTAACGAAACTTCTCCTCAAAAATATTTTGTTGGTGAAAATACTTTGACTCAACTGGATATGGATGGAAATAAAATTGAAGGTGAATTTGCAGACCTCTATATTCTTAAAAAATAAAAAAGTAATATTTCAAAATATAAAGAAGCGCATTTAATGCGCTTCTTTTATAAATATATTATTATATTGAACGTATTATGGGCTGTATCAATTCAATAAAGAATCTGAAAATACCCCACCGGATCAGAGTTTTACTTTGGATTCCTGCCGGTTTGCTTCTGTTCCTCTCTATTGTTTATGTCTCTATTTCAATTTATATTACAACTCATAAAGAAAAAGTTCTTACTTCTATTACGAACAAACTAAATGAAAACCTGAATGGTACATTGTCAATAGAAAGCATGGAGCCCAGTTTATTGCAAAGTTTCCCCCGTGTTTCGATACATCTTAAAAATATCGTTCTACGGGACAGTCTCTGGAAAGAGCATCGACATTCTTTACTGAATGCAAAAGATATTTTTGTTTCTGTAAATACCCTGGCTCTACTAAAGGGAACAGTTCAAATCAAAAAAGTGGAGATTAATAATGCTTCTCTTTATTTATATGTAAATAAAGGTGGTTACAGTAATACTTCTGTATTCGGAAACAAAAAAGATACGGAAAAAAAGAAAAATAATTCTTCTGCGGAAATTAAACATATTGTACTCCAGAATGTTCTTTTTACTTCTGAAAATGAAAATAGAGATAAATTTTTCCGGTTTGATGCTAAGAAATTGAATGGGAAAATAGACCGTACTTTTAAGGGATGGAATGCTAATGTGCAGTTAACAGTACTAGCTGAAAGTTTAGCTTTTAATACTGCTCACGGAAGTTTTGTAAAGAACAAAATGATTAAAGGAATATTATCGGCTCATTATAATGAAAAGGAAGGAACTATTATCATTGACCCAAATAAGCTGAAAATAGGAACAGATACTTTTGTTATCGGAGGGAAATTTAATGTTTCTAAAGAATCTTCTGTTTTTACTTTAAATATCGAAACGGATATTATATGGAGAAATGCTTCTAATCTGTTATCTAATAATATCAGCAGTAAATTAAATTTGTTCACCATAGAGAAACCTATTGCTGTAAAATGTGATATAGTAGGGGATTTTAATGTGGAAGGGGATCCGTATATTCATGTTACAGCAAAGATAAAGAATAACGTATTAAGTGTTCCGGGAGGAGTAATCGAAAATTGTTCTTTTGATGGTGAATTCACAAATGAATATATAAAAGACAGCGGAATTGAGGATGCCAATTCTGCTATAAAACTGTTTCATTTTTCGGGACAATATAAACAGATTCCTTTTGTAATGGACAGCACTATTATCAATAATCTTGATCATCCTGTTGCAACGGGTGTAATAACTTCTCAGTTTGATATTGCTAAACTCAATTCTATAGTGACTAAGGATCTGCTGGAATTCAAAAAGGGTTCTGCGGATGTGAAACTGAACTACAAAGCGGATGTTAAGGAATTTCGACTGACAAAACCAATGGTTACGGGAACTGTTATTATTACGGATGCGGATATCAATTATGTTCCTAGAAATCTGAATTTTAAAAATACGGCTGTTGCTCTGAATTTTACGGAGGATCATCTTTTAATCAATAACATCCGACTGCAAAGTGGAAAAAGTATTGTATATATGGAGGGTACTATTGATAACTTTCTAAACTTGTATTACACTACTCCTGAAAAGATTGTACTAAACTGGAAAATTCACAGTCCTCAATTATATCTGGGTGAATTTCTTGGTTTTTTAGGCACTCGTAAAACGAACCGAATTGCTCAGAAAACGAATAAAAGCAATACAACAGACCATCTGAATTTTTTATTTGAGAAAAGTAATGTAAATATGCAGCTTCTGGTGGACAAACTCTATTATAATAAGTTTATGGCTACTAATGCTAAAATGAATACAGCTTTGTCAGAATCGGGTATTATAATCAAAAATTCCAGTATAAATTATGCGAATGGAACGGTACAACTGAATGGAACTCTTTCTCAGAAAAGTACAACGGATCGATTTACACTCAACACTACAATAAAGAATATTGATGTTAAAAAGTTCTTTTACTCTTTTGAAAACTTTGGTCTGAAATCACTTACTTCTGATAATATTGAGGGGAATGTTTCTTCTAAAATGAATATTGCGGGAAATATCACGGACCAAGGAAAAATCGTACCAAAATCTATTAATGGTACTATTTCGTTTAATATGGAGAAAGGAGCTCTTGTGAATTTTGAACCTATAAAAACAATCGGAAAACTAGCTTTTCCTTTTCGAAATATAAAAAATATTACTTTTAGTGATCTAAAAGGGGAGTTTAATATTATGGGTGAAAAGGTTATTATCCAACCCATGCAGATCAACTCAAGTATACTAAACATGGATATTTCGGGGATTTATTCTTTTTCTAAGGGGACTAATATTGCTATGGATATTCCTTTGCGCAATCCTAAAAAGGATGTAGACCTAACGGATCCTGAGGAAATAGAGAAAAGGAGAAACCGGGGAGTCGTTCTGCACTTAATCGCTACGGATGATACTAATAATGATAAGGTTAAAATCAAGCTTAATACGAAAAGGAAGAAATAGTATTATGAAGAATTTGGAAATTTAAAGATGTGATAATTTGAAAATAAACCTAAATTTCGATTATTAAAAGAATAGTATTGTTTCACATACGATTATCGCATGATGCATTTTCAGCACATTTCATAATCATCTGATGAAAGAGTATAAATATATTTTGTTGTTTGTGTTTTTTAATTCCTGGGGTTTATAAAAACAAAAAGAGCGCTATATCGAATAACACTCTTTTTAAAAGATATGGAGGAATATGCTTTACAGCATACAATTTTCTTAAACCATCGATCCTCTGTTGCCTTATTTTATAATTGTAGGGATTTCTTTTGAAACTATTTTTCCATTAGAGTTACAACTCAGATTAATCGCTGCTTTTCCTGCTACTCCTTTAGTTACTATTATTAATGAATCTGATTTTACAGACACATCTAGCATATCTTTGTAAGTTGTATTTGCTTTTTTAATAATAGCAGCATCTAAATTATCGATGTCAGTTACTTTGTCTCTTAGATAAATAGCTCTTCTGCTATTTTTACCTACTGTTATTATGGATAATGTATTGGAGATACTCGGTACATTATTGTCCTCAAAAACGGGTAATGCCGGAAACCAGTAATGATCTTCTCCTGCATCGTTTTTAACTTGTTTCGTTGTAATCAATGCTCCTGTTGTTCCGTCTATGATATGTACCCAGTTTTGTTTGTAACTTT
This sequence comes from Flavobacterium sp. AK-301, assembly GCF_058310215.1. Lineage (NCBI taxonomy): Bacteria > Pseudomonadati > Bacteroidota > Flavobacteriia > Flavobacteriales > Flavobacteriaceae > Flavobacterium > Flavobacterium sp. AK-301. The sequence goes on along the minus strand of NZ_JBZEES010000003.1, from coordinate 192,981 downwards.
CTCCGTAACCGCTTTTTCGGGAAGTAATTACTAAATTATCGGTCACAGGATTAACTCTTAAACCTGCTCCGTAAAAGACCTGATTTGTACTTCCATCGTCTGTTTTTGGTAAAGTATAGAAAGTATTATTGAAGGTATTACTGTCAATATCATAACGGATAATAATGTTTCCTACTCCCCATGAATTCGATTTTGCCCAATATAAAACATTGTGTTTAATACTTGCTGAAAAAGAACCTGCATTCCATGCTCCCCATGCTGTATTAATAGCCTGATCTGTAAGTGCTATTTCTTTTCTTTCTAAAGTATAGGGATTGATCTTTATCAATTTAGAAGTTCCTCCTACCCATACGGAGCCGTCTTTACTTTGCACAATAGAACTTAATCCTTTATCATTGATTGTTTCTTTTATGGTATGTGTTACTGCATCAATAATAATAATTTTATCTGACTGAACTGCAAATACGTAATCTTCTACGTGAACCATGGTTCCTACTTGCCCGCTTGTTCCTGTTATTTTATCTCCTACAGTAAATCCCTGAATATTGAATAGTACAATTCCATCTGTGGTACTGATATAGGCTGTTTTTTCGTCTATTCCAAGAAAGGCTCTTGCATCTTCCCCTCCTATATTATCAATTCCTATTTTAAATCTTAATGTTTTAGCATCAGCAATAACTATTCTCTTTCCTTGTTTTGAAAGAATATAGAAATTATCTCCGTAGATCGTACCATACTGTGTCGTTATCCCAAGATCTTCTCCTGGATTTGCTTTCTGATATGCATTATAAATAAAACTTCCTTCTTTAGTCAGTCTGTTAACAGACCCGTTCTCATGACCAAACCATCCTTCATTTACAAAATAAATCCCTGACGATTCTGTTCTTGAATCTCCTGCTAATGTAATATCATCATCATTACCGGAACAACCTGTAAGTCCGATACTAAAAACTACTGCTATTGTTAAAAAACACTTCTGTTTTACTGATTTCATTTGATTTTAATTAGTTATTATAGTTAGTTTATTTGATTATATGGAGATCTTCAATTCCTGAAAACTCGGTAGAGGTTTCTCCTAACCAGCCCGCATTCTGGTTTATCCCTGTGTATATTTTAATAAAGTCAACACCTGGAAGTGTTACTTTTTGACCAGTACTGTCTACCGCCCAATCAATATCAAAGTTAGATAGAGTACTACTGTTTACCTGATTGTCCGCATATCCCCAGCCATAAGCGGGAAGTGACCAATACTCATCTTCGCCAACACTTTTGTCTATTACATTTTTAGGCAAAAGAGTTCCGGTAAAGGTTAACTCATTTCCGGTATACCATAAAGGAAAGTAACTGCCCTGATCATGAAATTTATTACGATATACTGCACCTGAATTTCCTTGGCTGTCTTTCCATGTACAATCTCCGCTTAACGGATTAGGACGTGTATATGTGATTGTATATTTTTTAACGGATTTACTGTATTCGCTTCCTGCCAGTTCATACCATTCATCTGCATCGGGTTTTCCGTTTTTGTTCTTATCGTAAGCAACCATTACGATCCCCGGTTCACTGTTATTTGGAAATGCATTTCCGTATACTTTAAAATCTTTTTCTCCTACAATATTTTGTATGGTATGATCAAAGCCTACTACAATGTAACCACCATAACCACCCAGAGAAATCACTCCGTCAGTTCGTCCTGCTACCTGTGCTTCTACTTTACGGATCATCGCTACTGCATCGTCTCCTTTAACATATTGTGGCAGCTCGTTTACAAATTGTCCGGGAGCCGGCATAAACTCAATTACTTTGGTCACGTATTTTGAATAATCTTTTGATCCGGGAGGAGTAATAAACTCCTGACTGTCATCACTGCTGGAACACCCTATAATAATGTTGCCAACCGCTAAAGCAAATACTGCTTTTATTAAATAATTCTGGATTCTGAACGTTTTCATATTTATTTAAGTGTTAGGTTTTATTCAGTTTTTATAAATACAACTGTATTTGGGTTTAATCCAATTTGATTTAATTTAAATTTGAAGAATCCTTTGCTATCAAAGCAAAACACACTTCCCTGTTTGGTAAAATCCAGTGCTTCCGTGATATAAACATCTCCGTTTACGGGATTTACATTAATCCCATAGGGGGTGTTGATCTTTGTATCATCGGCAATAAAATTCTCTTTGATAATGGATTCTGAGATACAGTCAAATACTTTAATCCATGATTTCTTAGTATCGAAGTCATAGTTATAGACATAGGCTATATCTTTATGGATTGTAAAATTCAGTGCTTTAATGTCACTAAAAGTAGTTACCAGTTCATCGATTTTACTATCTATCTTCTGCAACACATAAGGGATTGTTGTATAGTTCCCTCTTGATATTACATAAACATCTCCCTGACTGTCGGCATGAATTCTGGATGGATTTTTCTGTACTTCAATTCGTTTTATTTCTTTGAATGTTTTAGTATCAATAACTGAAACGGTATTGTCATAATTGGGAAAATCGAGTCCTCCGGAATTGGATACATAAATCTTTCCATTTGCAATACATAGTCCATCCGGATTACGTCCTACTTTAACGAATGCTTCTATTTCCAGGGTTGTGGTATCTAATCTGGCAACGGTTCCGTCAAAGGAACAGATATAGGCTTTACCATCAAGAAAATCAATATAACGGGGCTGTCTGCCAATGTGGTTCTCATCGACCATAGGAATTTGTCGTATGGATAAACCGGTTCTGGCATCAATAACATCGATGATATTTGAAACATTGATAATACAGTATAATTTATCTCTATATAACTGTAAATCATTAGCTGTATCTCCTAATCCTCTCTGATTTTTTTCTAAAAAATAATTCTTTTTAAGGACCGCTTCTTTAAAGGAATAATAAGCAATACTGCTATTATTCATACTAAACAGTCCTTCACTACAGATATAAAGTGCAGTAGCTTCATTTTCTGTTCCGGGAGGATTGACCACACTTGGGGGACCTACATATTTATCACTGTCATCACAGGCTGCAACAAAAAACAGGCTGATGAAGAGAAGGAATACTATTATTTTACCGGAAATATACTTCATTTTTTATATTTTAATTATAAGTGTGCCTCGAACGGAACGTCCGGGCATCGGATAGGATTTAACTACTTCATACTGGGAATCAAACAGATTCAGTATTTCTACACTTGAGGAAATATCAACCTTGTCCCATCTGAATTTTTTATTGAACGAAACACTGTGATCTGAATATTTTCCAACATAGTTTTCGGGGATATTCTCTCCGAGTTTGTAACGACTTCCGGAATAAACGGCTGCATAGGAAACGGTAACGAAAGGATTATCAAAGCTGATACGTCCGGAACCGGAATGTTCGGGGGTATAGGCTATTTGATGTTTGTACTGCAATTTCTCTACTTCATCCGTTTTTGAAGTCACATCCCATGCTTTTTGAAGCGTATAGGTTCCAGAGAACGTAATACTGTATTTATCGGACGGTTTTATCTGTGCGTCAAACGTGATATCGGTGCCGTATATATCTACTTTTCCTACATTGACAATTGACCATTTGAATATATTGGCTGAGGGTCTGGCAACAATCTTATCGTTTACGTTATTATAATAGGAATCAATACTTACGGAAATAAAAGGAATATATTTTCCAATACTTTTTACCCAGGTAATCCCTGCATTATATTGTTTTGTAAATTCCGGTTTCAGATCGGGATTTCCTACTTCTGAATAGTACAGATCATTAAAGGTGGGGACTCTGAAAATACTTTTATACATCAGTCGTAAACGCAGATCTTCTTTACGGAACAGTTTATATGAAAAACTCAGAGAGGGAGATAAACGGTTCTGATTCTTACCGCTTTTGCCATAATTAATACTGTGATTGTCCCCTACATTCTTATCATAGTTTACCTGCTCTTCTACGATAGTGGACAAAACATTTCCTAATACGGAAAATCGTTCTGTGGTATATTTGGCAGCAAAGACATTCAGAAAGGAATAACGAGTCGGATAAGCAAAAACTTTCAGGTCGGCATTCATTGTATTAATAGAAGCGTCGGAAGCAATGGATAAGGAAAGGTTCTTAATCGGGTTATATAACAGGGTTCCTGAAAGGTAATATTCCCATTGATAATAATTGTTCTCTTCTTTGCCTCCTGTACCGCGATAACCGGAATCCAAATAACGCTGATAAGCCCAGTTAAATTTGGAATTAGCCTGAACGGACCATTTTTCGTTCAGATCATTTTCATAATGTCCTTGTACAAAGAATGTTTTATCCCATAATCGCTGAATCGGTTCGCTTTCGTTATACCAGATATCTGCTCCGGGCAATCCTCTTTCTGACTGATAGTAATAAGCTTTTGCACGAAACTTACTGTGTTCATTAATATTGTAGAACAATCCTGTTTCTGCACGAAATACTTCTACATCGGAATTGGTTCGTTTGCCTTTTGAAGTTAGGTCTCCGGCGTTTCCAAAATGAGTCGTGTAAGGATATCTTCCGTCAGAATACATATATTCTGCATTAACTGATGTGGACATCTTTTTAGTAATATGGTTTTCAACCAGAAAACGGGGGTTTATCAGACCGAATGAACCTCCTTTAAGTGTAGTTCGAATAGTATATTTTTCGTTTTTTCTGAATTGTGGAGATAAGGTCTGTACGTTTAATACTCCTGCAGAAGCAAATAATCGTGCGGTCTGGAATATATTATCGCTTTGCCCAGCATTTAACGAAATACTTTCAACATTGTCCAGAGAGAATTTCCCCAGATCAATCTGCCCGGTCTGAGCATCGCTTATTGTAATCCCGTCGTAACTGACTGCGGTATGATTTGCTCCAAGGCTTCGTACTGAAATTGTTTTAAGTCCTCCGATTCCTCCATAATCTTTTATCGTAACTCCGGAAAAATACTTAACGGCATCGGATAACTGCAATACATTTAACTTCTCAATAGCATCAGATGTAAGTATCTGCATCGGAGTTGTTGAGCGGGCTGCTCTCTCTTCTGCATACTTTTTTATTATTACTTCTTTCATCTGATGAATACTGTCTGTTTTGTTTTGTGAAAAACAAGCAACGGAAAGAATACTCAGAACAATACTGTAATAAATTTTTGAACTACTAAAATACATTGTGCCATTTTGATATTAAAAAATCAAAAAGCTTTTGTTAGAATAAATATACAGCAGAAATAAAGAAATCTCTCTATCTATGTTATGCTTAAGCTCCATTCCTCGAAAGCTTTAAACTTATTGCTGGATCTCCGTTAAAACTGAAACGGAATCCTTCATTATGGCAGGTATTCTGACTTACTCAACTTTGAACGGCCTTCCCATTTTATAAAACAGTGGCAAAAGAATTGTTCAAAATCATTTTATGAGCATACAGCAGCGGGTCTGTTCAGGATTCTCACCTGATTCCCTTTTATTGCAAATTATCAAAATATATTCTGATAATTTGCAATACCATAATCACTGGCAAAAATACATATTTTTTTAGATAAAGGTCTTTTTAAAGAGAGAAGTATTCGATTTTCAGTACTCAGTCGCAGTTTTCAGTTTTGAATACTGAAAACTAACGATTAAGATGTTCCAGCATATCTGTAGTCATTAAAGCCAGGTCAAAATCGTGATGCCACTGCCAGTCTTTTCTTGCTGATGAGTCATCAATACTCTGCGGCCAGCTGTCTGCTATTTTTTGTCTGAAATCGGGAGAATAACTAATAGTAAATTCGGGAATATGTTTTTTGATTTCTTTTGCAATATCATCGGGAGTGAAGCTCATTCCGGATAAATTATAGGAGGATCTGATCTTTATTTTTTCAGCGGGAGCCTGCATAATGGAAATGGTCGCTTTGATAGCATCATCCATATACATCATAGGAAGTCCTGTGTTTTCAGATAAGAAACATTCATATTTTTTATCCTGTAATGCTTTATAATAAATATCCACAGCATAATCTGTCGTTCCTCCTCCGGGAGGGGTAGACCAGCTTATTAAACCGGGATACCGGATACTTCTTACGTCTACTCCATAATTTTTAAAATAGTATTCACACCATCTTTCTCCGGTCTGTTTACTAATTCCATATACGGTTGAGGGTTCCATTACGGTATACTGCGGAGTATCTATACGGGGAGTTGTTGGTCCGAAAACAGCAATACTTGAAGGCCAGAAGACTTTTTTTATCTTTTTTTCTTTGGCTAAGTTCAGTACATGAAAAAGGGAGTTCATATTTAAATCCCATGCCATTGCCGGATTTTTTTCTGCAGTAGCGGATAGCATCGCTGCCATTAAATAAATCTCATCTACTTTATATTTATCCACTATTTTTTCAATTTGATTATAATCCATTGCGTTGACAACTTCAAAGGGTCCGGAAGCCATCATTTTTGCATTTCCTTCTCTTATATCTGATGCTATTACAGCATCGGAACCATATACACTTCGCAATTTCATGGTCAGCTCTGTTCCAATCTGACCACAGGCTCCGATAATCAAAATAGTGGTATTCATTTAACGGGATTTTAGATGCACAAATATAGTACTTTCACCCTTTAAATAGTGTTACTTTAACAGTGTAAAAAAATTATGATACACCATATTTAGAAGAAAGAACCAAGAGTTAAAAAATAAAAAATTATACAATATTATTAAAAATCTTTATTAGTCTTATAATTAAAGATATTTCATTGAAATTAACGATCAATTAAATGCTAAAACGACCAGATACTGTACAACCAAGTTGCTAATATTATTACGGGTAATAAGATTAAAATGACATTTATTTTAAAATATACTTTTTTACCTTTTATTTTATAATATACTAATTCTGTTGTCAGATATAACAGCCAAATTAAAAAAGTCCCTCCCACATAAAATATCCAGTTTGTCAAATTTGCCATTCCACTTGAGGGACCTCTAACAGGAGTCTGTGTTGCTTCTACAATAGAATTAACAACTATAATTGCTATAATAAGAATCCCTAGTCGGAGACCTATATATTTCCCGTATTTTATTTTATCTATCATGTTTAAATAAAAGTTTTAAAAGAGGTGAAAAGTATTTTAATCCGGTTTTTATATCTCTATTCTTTTTTATTAATCAGAATAAAAATAATAACAACCTACTGAAACTACCAGTATTAAAAGAGAGTTTAAATAGAAAAACGGCATTTTTCGATTGGTTATATAAAGTACTGACTCGGTTATCATAAAGGCAAACCAGCAAAGAAGAAAAACAAACCCTATAAAAGATACAATATTTAATGTGAGAAATAAACTATAGGCATTAAATATACCGGATAGTTTTCCTGTTTTTTTTATCAGATCAATCAGAAAGGGTACACAGATTGAAAAGAAGAAAACTCCAACCAGCAAACTGCCTAACCGAACACTGATATACTTCCATGTCTCTGTTTCTTTATTCTGCTCTTTTTCTAAATGCTCCATTTGTTTTTAGGTAAGATGTAAAATAATGTATTTTTCTTTCTCTTACCAACTTCTATACCAATTTAAAGATGTATTGATATAATTTTATATTTAAAACATATCTTATATAGATATTTTTAGATAAAAAAATCCTTTTACTTATAGCTCCTGATTTATATTTCGCAATACATTTTACCTCTCATTTAAAACATTTTACAATATTAAAAATATTCCTTTGTAACTTTGTGGCACTAAATGAAACTGAAATGAAACTGAAACTACTATATTTTACTGCTTTTTTGGGACTATTGATCTCCTGTAAAGATAATTCAAAAGAAAAAGAGGCAGAGAATTTAAGAGCTAGTCAGAAACAGGATTCTATTTTTAACAATATTAATACTGCATGGCAGTTTTCCAACAAGCCTTTTAATCCTACAACTCAGTCTATTGTCAATAACTGGAATGATTGGAAAAGTTTTCAGTCTGAATTAGTTCAGAAGCCAAAAAGTACGATCAGTGCTTTTCAGCAGAAAGCAAAAGCAATTGCGATTAAGGCAGATCAACTGAATAAAAATATTCCGGAAACCTTTAATATACCTCCAATCAGAAGCAGAATAACAGCATTGGTAACTAAAATAAAAGCACTGGAAACCTTTATCAGCCTGGATAATATCCCTGATAAAAAAATAATTACGCTGATATCTGATATTAATACTGAAATTGTAGCTTTACAGGAACAAATGCAAATCACAACCATGAGAGCAAACTCTCATCTTGAAGAAGGTGAGGCTGAAATGCTGAAATCATTGGCGGATACTTTAGCTCAGAAAGGAAAGTAAAGAGTTCTCAGTGATTAGTACACAGTAATCAGTTCCCAATATTCAGTACACAGTATTCAAAACTATCAACTATCCAAAGCTAAAATACCACCTCGCCTTTCAGGGACCCCTCAAGAGGGGAATTTATCGTCATTTCACTTTTTACATTTTACAAAAACGATCAACTAAAATAACTTTAAGGCTTTAATCTTCTAAAAACTTATATTTGTAAAAAAAAACAAAATCTTGAGTAAGTCAGTTATCCTTAATCAATACGATCGGTCTTCAAAAGTTATTCAGATTGCTGAAAGTCTGGAAAAACAAGAGCAGAAAATCCATATTAAAGGACTTGTTGGTTCCTCCTTTTCATTTATTGTACAATCACTTTTTAAGAAAACGGAAAAACCTTTTCTGCTAATCCTTCAGGATAAAGAGGAAGCGGCTTATTATCTGAATGATCTGGAACAAATGATCGGTGAACAGGATGTATTATTCTATCCGGGTTCTTATCGTCGTCCTTATCAGATAGAAGAAACGGATAATGCTAATGTTCTGCTTCGTGCTGAGGTTCTGAACCGAATCAATTCCAGAAAAAAACCGGCAATTATTGTTACCTACCCGGAAGCTCTTTTTGAAAAGGTAGTGACCCGAAAAGAACTGGACAAAAACACATTGAAAGTAGCGGTTGGCGATGCTATTTCAATCGATTTTATCAATGAAGTATTATTTGAATATCAGTTCAAAAGAGTTGATTTTGTTTCGGAACCAGGAGAATTTTCTGTTCGTGGAGGAATTATAGATGTATTTTCTTTTTCTAATGATAATCCTTATCGTATTGAGTTTTTTGGTAATGAGGTAGATTCTATCCGAGATTTTGATGTGGAAACACAATTGTCACTGGATAAACAAAAAAAAATAACAATTATTCCTAATGTGGAACATAAGCTCCTACAAACTAATAGAGAAAGTTTTTTAGATTATATCAGTGAAAATACAATTCTCTTTATTCAGAACAGTGATCTTTTATTCAATCAGTTAGACAAACTCTTCGAAAAAGCATATGAAGCCTTTGATAAATTATCTAAAGAAATCAAACATGCTACACCGGAAGAATTGTTTTTAAATCAGAAAGCATTTATAAAAAAATCACTGGACTTTTCAATTGTTGAATTAAGCACCAAGAATCTTTACTCTACTCAAAAAACATTTGAATTTTATATATTACCTCAACCCTCTTTTAATAAACAGTTCGATCTGTTGCTTAATAACTTAAAGGAAAACCGTCTGGACAATATAAAGAACTATCTATTCTGTTCTAATGACCAGCAGGCAAAACGTTTCACTGATATTTTCGAATCTCTGGATGAAGAAAAAGAGGAAGATGTTAGCAAACAATATAAAACAATTGTTTTTCCTCTTTATCAGGGATTTATTGATGAAGAACTTCAGATTGCCTTTTATACAGATCATCAGATCTTTGAACGTTATCATAAATTCAATGTTAAAAATGGATATTCAAAAAAGCAAACTATAACCTTAAAGGAATTGACCACCCTGTCCGTTGGGGATTATGTTACTCATATTGACCATGGCATCGGGAAATTCGGTGGCTTACAGAAAATCGAGGTAGAAGGTAAAATGCAAGAAGCCATCAAGCTGGTTTATGCCGATAATGATATTGTATATGTAAGTATCCATTCCTTACATAAAATCTCTAAATATAATGGTAAAGATGGTACTCCGCCTAAGATTTACAAACTAGGTTCTAATGCCTGGAAAGCGTTAAAACAAAAAACAAAGGCAAGGGTTAAACATATTGCCTTTAACCTGATCCAGCTATATGCCAAGAGAAGACTGGAAAAAGGATTTCAATATGCTCCGGATAGTTATTTACAGAATGAACTGGAATCTTCTTTTATTTATGAAGATACTCCGGATCAGATAAAATCCACTCAGGAAGTAAAAGCAGATATGGAAAGCAACAGACCAATGGATCGTCTGGTTTGCGGTGATGTTGGTTTTGGAAAAACAGAAGTTGCTATTCGTGCAGCATTTAAGGCTGTCGATAACGGAAAACAGGTTGCTGTTCTGGTTCCTACCACCATTCTGGCTTTTCAACATCATAAAACATTTACGGAACGTTTAAAAGATATGCCGGTAACCATCGGTTACCTCAATCGTTTCAGAACGGCAAAACAAAAAGCTGAAACCATAAAGAATCTTGCGGAAGGAAAACTGGATATTGTTATTGGTACGCATCAGCTGGTCAATAAAAATGTTGTTTTCAAAGATCTGGGATTACTGATCGTTGATGAGGAGCAAAAATTTGGGGTCAATGTTAAGGACAAACTGAAAACAATAGCCCAAAATGTGGATACGCTGACTTTAACGGCTACTCCTATCCCGAGAACACTACAGTTCTCTCTGATGGCTGCACGTGACTTATCGGTTATTACAACTCCTCCGCCCAATCGTTACCCGATAGAGACTAATGTAATCGGCTTTAATGAAGAAACGATCCGTGATGCTGTTTCGTATGAAATTCAGCGTGGTGGACAAGTATTCTTTATCAATAACCGAATTGAAAATATTAAGGAAGTAGCAGGAATGATCCAACGACTGGTTCCAGGTGCAAGAATAGGTATCGGCCATGGGCAAATGGATGGTAAAAAACTGGAAGAACTGATGCTTGCCTTTATGAACGGAGATTTTGATGTACTGGTTGCAACAACTATTATTGAAAGCGGACTGGATGTACCTAATGCCAACACAATCTTCATTAATAATGCAAATAATTTTGGTCTATCCGATCTACATCAGATGCGCGGACGTGTAGGGCGAAGTAACAAAAAAGCATTCTGTTATTTTATTACACCTCCTCATTCTGTAATGACTGATGATGCCCGAAAACGTATTCAGGCACTAGAACAGTTCAGTGAATTGGGAAGTGGATTTAATATTGCCATGAAGGATCTTGAAATCCGCGGTGCCGGAGATCTGCTGGGTGGTGAACAAAGTGGATTTATCAACGAAATTGGTTTTGATACTTATCAGAAGATCATGAATGAAGCAATCGAGGAACTAAAGGAAAATGAGTTTAAGGATCTTTATGCTGAAGAGAAAAATGGTACATCGAAGGAATATGTAAAAGAGATACAGATTGATTCTGACTTTGAACTATTATTCCCAGATGATTATATCAACAATATCTCGGAAAGACTGAACCTCTATAATGAACTGAGCTCTATTAAAAATGAAGAGAATTTACTTTCTTATGAAAAGAAACTAATCGACCGTTTTGGAGCTTTACCAAAACCCGCCATTGCTTTACTGGACAGTATTCATATCAAATGGATCGCTATACAGATGGGAATTGAAAAACTGGTATTCAAGCATCATAAAATGGTTGGGTATTTTGTAGCGGATCAGCAATCTGAATATTATCAGTCCGGTACTTTCCATAAAGTGTTACAGTTCGTTCAGAAATATCCGAACATCTGTAAAATGAAAGAGAAACAAACAAAGAAAGGACTGCGTCTTCTGCTGACCTTCGAAAATGTAAAATCAATCAAAAAAGCACTGGAGTTAATGGAAATGATGAAAAATATTTAAAACAATCTTTTAGTAGAGCCGCACAGCTGTGCGGCTCTACTAAAAGATTGTTTTAAATATTATCTATAAACTTTTCATATCCTTAATAACTCTGAAAGCAATATCTACTTCTTCTTCACTCACTAAAATGGTAAACTCATTAGAGGTAGAGATAACTTCGTTAATTATAATTCCTTCCCACGCCAGACGCTGAAAGATAAAATAATAGATTCCCGGAACCGAAATGTTTTCTTTTGGGAGTTTTACTGTAATGGAAGCCAGATCATCCAGCCTCTGTATCAATTTTTCGTTTTTGAAATGTTTATCTACCAAATGACTTACTGATTCACTTACTACAATATTCGTCTCTCCTACTCCTCTTGAGGAAGTATAAAAGATATCAGAATGATCGTTAATCTCAGAAATCAAATCAGCTTGAGAATTCAATATAGTATCCGAAACTCCGTACGTATAGTCTATCAAAGAGGAGCGAACGGTTATTTCTCCTATATTCTTTAAAACTTTTAAAATTTTATGATTCAATCTAAAATCCAAATCTTCTGAAAGCCGTTTCAATGCCATTACAATAGCGCCCTGTTTTACTTCTTTACCTAATTCCTGTTCTAATTCAGGTATCATATTGCGTGACAAAGAGGTTAGATTAATGATTCCCTGTGACAACGCACTTAGTAAGAAAGGCTTTGTTTTGATGTAATGTTCTACTACTGATGAAATCGTTTTCATAAATAATGATTTTTATAACTCGTTAAAATAACACGAATTTAATTAAATAAACAAAATGTTACATGTGTAACATTGTTAAAAATGATAGAATGCATCTGTTAAATGTTCTATTTTGTATTTTCTGCCTTCTTTATGTATAGCAATAATGTCAAATCGCACTTCTATTTCTAAATTTTTCTGATTTACATATTGATTGACTGCTTTTACTAAAAGCTTTATTTTCTTGGGATTTACAAAATCCTGTGGGTTACCAAAATCCAGTGATGAGCGGGTCTTTACTTCTACAACTGCTAATATTCCTTCTTTCTGAGCTATTATGTCAATTTCTGCTTTCCGGAAAACCCAATTCTTTTCTACAATAGTATATCCTCGCTCCTGTAAATAATCTGCTGCCAATTTTTCTCCTAATTTTCCCAGATCATTATGTTCAGCCATATTTATTCTTTTATTTTCAGAATACTTCCGGTTTCATTTACTTCCAGCACTACTTCTTTTCCAAGTGGTATTGCTCTGTTATCTTTTATATGTCCTGCAGGGAAATCAAAACCAATTGGAAAATCATACTCTGCTGTGATCTCCTGTATAATTTCCATCGCGTTTTTCCCCCATGGGATTTCATTATCGTGCATATCTGTCATTCCGCCTACAATGAGACCTTTCAAACCATTAAAACAACCATTCCGTTTCAGATTCATCATCATTCGATCCACATGATACAGATATTCATCTAAGTCTTCAATAAACAGAATTTTACCTCGACAGTCTATTTCTGATTTTGAACCCAATAAACTGTATAGCACAGATAAATTCCCTCCTACAATTTCTCCTTCTGCTTTCCCTAGACGATTATAACTGCTATAAAAGAACTCATATTTCAGAGGTTCTCCGAATAATGCTTTTTTCAAAGTCTCTTTTGAATCTTCACAAGTACTCATCACATTTATAGGCATGATTGCATGTATTGAAGCTACTCCTATATTGTGAACATGATTGTGTAAAACGGTTATATCACTAAAACCAATAATCCATTTAGGTTGCTTTTTAAAATGTGTAAAATCGACAAGATCAATCATTTTTACAGTTCCATATCCACCTCTGACACACCAAATTGCTTTGATCTCAGGATTATCAATCATTTGCTGAAAATCGGCTGCTCGTTCTATATCGGTTCCGCCCAACTGATTATTTTCTAATCCTATCGTTTTTCCTATGATTACTTTCAACCCCCAGTTTTCTAATAATTCCATGGCAGGCTGTAAATCTTCCAGTACGTATTTTCTGGCAGTTGCTACAATAGCGACAGAGTCTCCTTTATGTAAATAATTTGGTATGATCATTTTTTCCTGTGCAATGGTGGTATTGAAATGTAAAATAATAATAAAAAAGAAAACTACCTTCTTTTCTAAAAGTTTTTTGAAAAAAAACAATATAAATACTTCTTTTTTCATCAATTCTTTTCTAGAAATATTAGTGTAAACAAATTTAATCATTTAAATCTTTAATAAATCAACGAATTCTCAATTTTTATCTCATTATCAATCCTATTCCTTATTTTTGCACTATATATAAAGAAATCAAATGTTACAAAATCCAAAAAGATACACGATTACGGCAGCTTTGCCTTATACAAATGGTCCGATACACATTGGTCATTTAGCAGGTGTTTATGTTCCTGCAGACATTTATGCACGTTACTTGAGATTACAAGGTAAAGATGTTGCTTTTATCGGTGGAAGTGATGAACATGGTGTAGCTATTTCGATGAAAGCGAAAAAAGAAGGTATTACTCCAAGGGAAATCATTGATAAATACCATGCGATCATAAAAAAATCTTTTGAAGATTTTGGGGTTTCTTTTGACAATTATTCCCGGACATCTGAAAAGATCCATTATGACACTGCTTCTGAGTTTTTTCTGAAATTATACAACGATGGGAAATTCATCGAAGAGGTGACAGAACAGCTATATGATGAAAAAGCAAACCAGTTTCTGGCAGATCGTTTCGTAATCGGAACTTGTCCAAAATGCGGTAATGAAGAGGCTTATGGGGATCAGTGTGAAAAATGTGGTTCTTCCCTGAATGCAACAGATTTAATCAACCCTAAATCGACTATAACAGGCAGTATTCCTACTTTAAAATCAACAAAACACTGGTTCTTACCTCTGGATCAGTATGATGTTTTTTTAAGAGAGTGGATCCTGGAGGGTCATAAAAACGACTGGAAACCAAATGTATACGGTCAGGTAAAATCATGGCTGGATGATGGTCTAAAACCTCGTGCAGTAACCAGAGATCTGGATTGGGGAATCCCTGTACCGGTTAAAGGTGCTGAAGGAAAAGTATTGTATGTATGGTTTGATGCTCCTATCGGTTATATTTCTTCTACTAAGGAATGGGCAAAAAGAGAAGGAAAAGACTGGACTCCTTACTGGAAAGACCCAGAAACCAAACTGGTACATTTTATAGGTAAAGATAATATTGTTTTTCACTGTGTTATCTTCCCAGCAATGTTAAAGGCGGAGGGAAGCTATATATTACCGGATAATGTTCCTGCTAATGAATTCCTTAATTTAGAAGGAAATAAACTGTCCACTTCAAAAAACTGGGCAGTATGGCTGCATGAATATTTAGAAGAATTCCCGGGAAAACAGGATGTTTTGCGTTATGCTTTAACGGCTAATGCTCCGGAAACAAAAGATAATGACTTTACCTGGAAAGATTTTCAGGCAAGAAATAACAATGAACTGGTTGCTATTTTTGGCAACTTCATTAACCGTGTTGTGGTTTTAACAAACAAATATTATGAAGGTGTTGTACCACAACCCAATGAATTCAATGAAGTAGACGAAGCAACTTTAACTGAATTAAAAGCTTATCCTACTGTAATTGCAAGTTCACTGGAACGTTACCGATTCAGAGAGGCTTTAGGTGAAGTAATGAATGTAGCCAGATTAGGAAATAAATATCTGGCAGATGAAGAGCCGTGGAAAGTAATTAAAGATAACCCAGAAAGAGTAAAAACACAAATGTATGTGGCATTACAGATAGCGGGTGCTTTAAGTGTTCTTGCAGAACCTTTCTTGCCTTTTACTACCGCTAAACTGAAAAATATTTTGAAACAGGATAATTCTGTTTCATGGAACAGTATTTCAAATACTTCTGATCTGATTCCAGCTAAACACCAGATCGGTGAAGCTGAATTATTGTTTGCAAAAATCGAAGATGAAGAGGTACAGAGACAAATAGACAAACTGGAAGCAACAAAAAAATCAAATAGTGCAGAAAACAGAATCGTAACTCCTCAAAAGGAAACAACTACTTTTGAAGATTTCTCAAAACTGGATCTGAGAGTAGGAACCATCATAGAAGCGGAAAAAATGCCAAAAGCAAATAAACTGCTTGTTCTGAAAATTGACACCGGTATTGATGTTCGTACTATTGTTTCAGGTATTGCAGAAAGTTTTACCCCAGAGGAGATCATTGGTAAAAGAGTAACGGTTTTAGCTAATCTGGCACCAAGAAACTTACGTGGAACAGAAAGTCAGGGAATGATATTAATGACGCAAAATGCAGAAGGTAAACTGGTCTTCGTTAATCCGGATGCAGAAAATGTCGGAAACGGGGAAACTATAAATTAGATTTTTTTAATAACACCCAAAGTTTAAAACTTTGGGTGTTATAATATATATAGTACAATGAATATAAAAGTTATTGCATTTGATGCAGATGACACCCTTTGGGTTAATGAACCTTATTTTCAGGAAACAGAAGAAAAATTCTGTGTTTTAATGGAGGATTATTTATCTCATCAGGGGTTATCACAGGAACTATTTAAAATTGAAATTGAGAATCTGCCATTATATGGCTACGGAATCAAAGGATATATTCTTTCCATGATTGAAGCTGCTATGAAAATCTCTAATAATACGCTGAATATTGAGTGTATTGAGAAGATCATTCAGCTTGGAAAAGAACTACTGGAAAAACCTATTGAACTACTGGACGGTGTAGAAGAAACTCTGGAAATATTAAAAGGAGAATATCGTTTAGTCGTTGCTACTAAAGGAGATTTGAAAGACCAACACAGAAAACTACATGATTCTGGCTTAGGTCATTATTTTCATCATATTGAAGTGATGTCTGATAAACAGGAAATCGATTATAAAAAACTAATTAACCGACTGGACATTAGACCAGAAGAATTTTTTATGATCGGAAATTCACTGAAATCTGATATTTTACCGGTTCTGGAAATAGGTGGTTATGCTGTACATATTCCTTTTCACACTACTTGGGAACATGAACGTATCAATCATAAAGTGGAACATCCTAAATTTAAAATGATAGAAAAAATCAATAATATATTGCCTCTTTTACTAAGATGATACAAAAATTAGATATTTCAAACTGGAATAGAAAAGAACATTTTGAGTTTTTCAGAAAATTTGATGAGCCTTTTTTCGGAATGGCTGCAAATATTGACTGTACTAAAGCTTATGTTGCTTCAAAAGAACAGGGAGTTTCTTTCTTCACTTATTATATGCATAAGACCTTAGTTGCAGTACATGCCATTGAACCTTTTCGTTATCGCATCAGTGGAGAAGATATTCTTATTTTTGACCGAATTGATGTTTCTTCAACCATCTTGAGAGAGGATACTACTTTTGGATTTTCTTTAATTGAATACTCGGAAGACATCAAAATATTTGCAGAAGCAACTCAAAAAGAAATTGAACGAGTTCGCAATACACCCGGACTTATTACAAGAGATTTTAGTGCTATTAATCATATTCATTTTTCTTCTGTGCCATGGGTTCATTTTACCTCCCTGTCACACGCAAGAAACTTTTCTTTTCCGGATAGCTGTCCAAAAATCTCTTTTGGAAAAATGATTACAGATGAAAACGGAAATAAACAGTTCCCTATCTCTGTTCATGTGCATCATGCTTTAATGGATGGGTATCATCTGGGACAATTTATAGAGTATTTTCAAAAACTGATGAATTCATAATATATTCGTACTTTTAAATTTAAGACTCAAATAAATGATCCGTTAAACAATTCTCCACATACAAACAACATTATGTTTTCCGCTAAAAAATAAATTTAGCAAAAGGTTCTTTCTGAACTTTCGATATTCTGTATCTTTTACAGAGCATAAATAAGCTAATTATTATTATTCTGTTTCTGTTTTTACAGGCCAAAATGCTTCTGTATACTTATTAATGAAAAATACATTAAAAAAGTTATTTGTTTTGTATAATTACTTCTTTTTTTAATTGAATTTCCTCAGATCAGGGAAACCTGCTATTCTCCATATTTAGTTTTTTATTTTTTTTTAATACAAGTGCAATAAATTGAACTATGAGTTGTGTGTATTGTAAATAAGACAGGTTTATTGTGTTATTTGTAGTAAAAAATTTAAAATAAAACATAAATTAACATAACTTAGCAGACTCAAAATAAACACAGAAATAATTCTTTATCTATAATTATGAAAAAAAACATCCTCTCTTTACTCTTTCTATTATTCTGCACAAATTCTTTTTCACAAAATATTCTAAACGCCCATTCTTTTTCATTAAACTCAAGATGGAATAATTACAAAGAAGTCTTTCCTATTGTTAATGAAGAAAATCAAAAGATTGTCTTATTGATAGGTGATAAAAAGAAGTATACGATTTACAAGTATCTACCAAATTTCAAAATTATTGATTCTATGTTCATCGAAAAGCCTTCTAAAAGATTTAGCCTTATTGGCAGTGCAATAAGTGATGCTAATGCTAATTATAGTGTTTATTCTGCCACCTCTAATTATTCCGAAATACATTCTGAAACATTTAATTTCAAAACAAAGAAAACCTCTTCGGTAACAATAAAACTACCATTAAAAGAAGAAAACATTTTACAAAGTTTCAATCAAAACAATAATTTTTATTTATTGAGCCTTTTAAAAAACAAAAATCAGATGAAACTATATTCTTTTGATGATACAGGTCATTATACAGAACATCCCTTAGATTTTTCTTCTTTCTCTTTTGTTAATTCAAAACATCAACAAATTTCATTAGATCAGGTCTTCAATATGGGAACTACTCCTACTTTAAGCATTGAAAAAATGAATCTTCAAAGTCCTAATTCTCTTTCTAAAGCTGCCAAAACAAAAAAAATGTATTCCATAGATAATCAACTAATTCTTACTTTTGATTATTCTCCAGACTATACGCAAGCTTTTGTTATAAATTTAAACACCTACTCTGTTACTGAAAAAAAATTCATACAACCTAAATTAAAAACAACCGGAACGGAAACTTCTATAAAATCTAATTCTTTTTTATCTAAAAACAAACTCTATCAAATCATCTCCAGTAAAGAAGATTTAGTTTTTTCTGTAAAAGACTACAATGAGGAAACAATCCTTAAAGAATATTATATTGGGAAAAACGACACTATAAATTTTAAAAACTCTGATATAATACAGAAAAATGGTTTTCTTAGCTCTAATAGAAATTTAAAAACAACTAATCAGTTTTTAAAAAAGATTATCACACTAAATGTTGCCGTTACTGTTTATGAAACTCCTCAAGATATTATTGTGAAAATTGGCAGTACACGAACCCCTTCTGCATCTATCTCCTCTACAGGAAAAGCATTAGGAATGACGGGATCCAAATCAGCAAAAGCAATTATAAATGCGCCTGTCAGCTCTAATTTTAATACCCCTTCTCATAACTACAAATCTTATATTAATAAAAAAAGTGTTTACATTGACTGTTTATTTGATAAAAACATGAATCATAAACCTACTGAAATAAAGCCTATTGCTTTTGATAAAATTAATCAGTTTTATCGAAATGAAAAATCTCTGATTTCTGCTAAAACGATTTTTAAACATAATGATACTTTTGTAATAGGTTACTATGACACCTATGATGAAAAATATATTTTAAGAAAGTTTATGGATTAAAATTTTATTCTGTCTGGTTCCAAATTAAGTTGACTAATGTATACAAATCTACGTTTATCCTTAGAGGCTGTCTAAAAAAGGCAGCCTCTTTTAGGAATGGAATGATGACAAAGAAACCTATAAATCTAACTTTTTAAATAGTTCTATCCTTTCTCAAAAGAATAAAGAAAATAACTTACTTTTATAATTGAAAAACAATCCCGTGATTATGAGAAAGAATATTTCCCTTTTATTATTCTTAGTGTTCTGTATCTCTTCTTATTCACAAGAAATTTTAAACACTCATTCAGTTCTATTAAAATCGAAATGGAAAACTTACCAGGAGGCTTTCCCTCTTGTTAATGAAACAACTTCAGAAACAGCTTTATTAATTGGTAATGAGAATAGCTTTATTACTTATCTGTACAATCCCGATTTTATAATTACTGATTCTATACAATTTAAAAAAACCACTGATAAATTCAGTGTTATTGGTGCCACGGTAAACAATAACAATTACAGAATCTATTCATCTACCCCAGATTATTCTGAAATTCATTCTGAAACCTTTAATTTCAAAACAAAACAGACTTCTTCTGTAACATTAAAACTTCCTTTAAAAAGGGAAACCGTCTTACAAAGTTTTACTCAAAACAATCAGTTCTATGTATTGAGTCTTCTGAAAAAGAAAAATCAGATGAAACTCTATACTTTTAATGAGACTGATCAGTATGTAGAACATATCTTAGACTTTTCTTCTTTTTCTTTTGTTTCTTCAAAAAGCAAAACAATAACTCTGGATAAAATATTTACTACCGGAATTGATCCGGATCTGTCTATTGAAAAAATAGATTCGCAGTCTCCCAGCGCACTTTCTAATGCTGCTAAAACAAGAAAAATGTATTCTGCAGACCGTCAGCTGATTCTTACTTTTGATCATTTACTGAATTTCACTCAGACATTTGTAATCGATCTTAACGATTATACTGTTACTGAAAAACTATTTTCACAGCCTAAACTAAAATCTGAATCTGATAATTCTTCTGCTAAGAGTAATTCTTTTTTTTATAAACAAAAACTTTACCAGTTAAAATCCAACAAAGAGAATATGGCTTTCTCTGTTAAAGACTTCGATAACAAAGAAGTTATAAAAGAATACCATATAAATAAAGAGGATACAATCAACTTCCGAAATTCGAATATAATAGAGGAAGGCGGCGTTTCTTCTTCTAATCTGAGCTTACAGACTACAGATCATTTTTTAAAAAAGATTACTGCTATGAATGTCGCTCTGTCAGTTTATGAAACACCACAGGACATAATCGTAACTATTGGCGGAATACAGCAAAACACTGGTTCTTTTTCCGGAGGACGAGCTGTCAGTATTGGTTTTGGTTTTGGGATATCCAATTCCGGATCAGGTGTTGGAATATTTATCGGTCCTAATTTCCACAGTACTTCTAGCAATTACAATAATTATATTAATGGAAAAAGTGTTTATTTTGATGGTTTATTTGATGAAAACATGAATCATAAACCTTTTGAAGTAGAACCTATTGCTTTTGATAAAATAGATCGATTTTATGACACCTATCAACATCAGATATTTGCTCAAACCGTTTTTAAATATAAAGACCATTTTATCATAGGGTATTATGATATTAACGATCAAAAATATGTTTTAAGAAAGTTCATGGATTAGATTTTTTTCTTAAGGGGTATACATCTTCTGCAGTTCCTTTATAAATGAAAATATATAAACTTAATTAATCAATAACGAAGACTAGAGTTTGCTCTACAGGTGCCCACTCGTAGATAAATTTAGCATGTGAGGTCGCGTTTCGAACACACATATGGGATCGGGGTGTCGTACCTAAAGACCAACTGAATTCAACAGGTTTCTTTTTCGGTTCATCTATCGGAACTCCATGAAGATAAGCCCCATTAGAAAAACGGCTTGCATAAGGCGCAAACCCACCTATTTCATGAGATCCATCTGCCAGATAAACCATTCTGGGAATTTTTCCCTGAATAACAAAAAGTCCTAATGGTGTCGGACGCTTATAAGGTGGTTTATGTAAACCTGTAGTAGCAGGATTCATGCTTCTGATAAGCCATTTTGTCTCTAATCTTTCCAGTGTAGCTATATTCTGATTCGTTCTATCAATAAAAATGACTTTATTAAATGATATAGTATCATGAATTACCTTAATATACTTTTTAGGAACCATCCACTCTCCTTCAAAATTTACAGTTGCTACCTTAGCAAAATCCATACTATCTTTTATATACCTTACCAGAGAGCCATCTCTTCCATAACGTTCTGCAATACTGTTTCTCGGCAGAAATAAAGGTACAGACTGGTATTGTTCAACATCATAATTGTCTGCTATATGATTATATTCGTTTATATGAGAGTTCTTTACAGGTGCAGCCACTCCGTTTCTGTTCTTATTATTCTGAAGGATAGCCCAAATAGCTGGAGCACTATCAATTGAATCTACCAGAAACAATCCTTTTCGTATTTTATCCCACTGAAATACACGAATCGTATCTTTATAAGGATAGTTGTCTGCTAGTGTGTGCTGGTCGTAAAGAAGGTCTTTTTCTATTACAATATCTTCAGGAGGAACTAATCGAACTTTATCCATTTTCGATTTAAATTCTGTTTCTGCAAAGTCTTTTTTCCCGTTTTTTAAGTTACAGGAAATTAAAAAATATAAACTGACAACAAGAAAAGCGAAATTCGTTTTCATAATAATTCAGTTTTAATTGCATCACATAAAGATACCATTTATTTTTAAGATAAAAACAAGATATTACTATTCAAACATCTTGTATTGACTATTTTTCTCTTCTTCCATTAAAACAATCTTTCCTGTCTCTATATCAATTTTATATTTCCTCCAGAAGACAAAATCTGTTCCTTCCTCATCATTCACTACTTTTAACAAAAACAATTCTAAATTTGAATCTATATAATAATAACCTGTTAAAGCAGATGCTTCTGAATATTTATTTTTATGAATTATGATATGATCGGTTATCTGACCTTCTTTTTCAACTAACAGATTTACTTCTTCCTCATAATAAACTACATTAGGATCTGCTGGTTTTACTTTTATAAAAAGCCGGATATCTCCACTATTTCCGATAACTACTTTCTGATTTCCTAAATCAAAAAGTTTTTCATACTTAAATGTAAGTTCTGACAACACACATCTTTTATTATCCTGAGCTATTTGCTCTTCTGTTCTGTCATAAAGAGTTCCTTCTGTATAAACACAGGTTTCATGTATCTCTTTCACAAAACTTTTGTTCCGAATTATCGAATCTCCACTATATAAACTGTTGATATAAACTGTTTTTTCTGCATTCTGATCCTCTTTTATTTGTTGCACAGAATCTGATATAATCTCTTTTGTTTTCTCTGTTTTAGCAGTACAGGAAAACAAAAAAAAACTCAATATTATTATACTATATTTCATTATTTATTATTTTAATTCTACTTTTAAAACTTCTTTGATATCTTCTACGTGGTTTATAAATTCCATAATCAGGGAAAGAACCTGTGCCATTTCATTTTTATTTCTAAAACTCTTTAGCTTATTGTTTTTCACAAAAGTAGTTTTTCTCCATCGTTATTGTTCTCCTGCTGTAAGAGTATTTATTATTTCTTTACACTATAACTCCTCAAGGGAATCCAACAGAACAACAACTTGCTAATCTTGAAGAAAAAATAGCTACTTTAAAAAGCAATCCGTAAAAATGTAATTTACTGCATTTCTATCAGTCATGACAGAAACACAGTAAAAAACATAATAAGAAACGTAATAATTTGTGTTTCTACGGGTATATGAAATTTTATTTCCCTAACAACAATACTTCGGTCATCAGAATTTCGGTTACATAACGCTTCTCTCCTGTTTTACTTTCATATTCTCTGTGTACTAATCGTCCTTCTATTGCAACTTCTTTTCCTTTTGCAACATATTTCTCTATGATTTCTGCGATTTTCCCCCATGCTTTTACATAATGCCACTGGGTATCTTCTACTTTTTCTCCTTTTTCATTTTTATAGCTTTCGTTTGTTGCTATGCTGAAAGTTACTAATTTTTTCCCATCTTCGAATGTTCTGACCTCCGGGTCATTTCCTACATTCCCTATTAACTGAACTCTGTTTCTTAATGCATTCATGGCGTATAAAATTTAATGGTTAATGTTATCTGCTGATTCTCTTTCAAATCAACACTGCAAAGATTCGAAAATCCCACTACTTTATTCGGTTGTTAATCAATTCCTTTCGTTTATAGTTGTTTGTAACCGTTTGTAAATGGATAATGTTTTTTTCGTACCTTTAGCAAAAAGTTGTTTTTATGCAAACGGAAATCAAAAAAGTTGAGTTAAGAAACTTAAAAATAAAAGATTATAAAGAGTTAAAGAACTCAATGATGGAAGCCTATAACGGGCTTAAAGAATCATATTGGGAAGAGAAAGAGATCAAAAAACTACTTTCTATTTTTCCAGAAGGACAACTGGTGATTTTAGTGGATGATAAAGTCGTGGGATCTGCATTGTCTTTAATTGTTGATTACAGAAAAGCAAGTGTTGTTCATACTTATGAGAAAATAACTGGTAGTTATACCTTCTCAACACATGATGATCAGGGAGATGTATTATACGGTATTGATGTTTTTATTCATCCAAAATACAGAGGTCTTCGTCTGGGAAGACGTTTATATGAAGCACGAAAAGAATTATGTGAACAACTAAACCTGAGATCGATCATATTCGGAGGGCGAATTCCAAAATATTCAGAATATGCTGATGAACTTACTCCTAAACAATATATTGAAAAAGTAAAGACAAAAGAATTATATGATCCGGTACTTTCTTTTCAGTTGAGCAATGAATTCCACGTAATGAAAGTAATGAAAAATTATCTGGAAGGGGATGCCGGCTCACAGGATTATGCCGTATTACTGGAATGGAATAATATCTATTATGATAAAAGCCCGAAACTGATCAACACTACAAAAAGTGTTATCCGAATCGGATTGATTCAATGGCAGATGCGTCCGTTAAATAATCTGGAAGCTTTATTTGAACAGTCTGAATTTTTTATTGACGCTGTTTCTGATTATGGAAGTGATTTTGCACTGTTTCCGGAATTATTTGTTGCTCCATTAATGGCAGATTATAACCATTTATCGGAAGCAGATGCAATCCGCGAAATCGCAAAATATACGGATACAATCCGAAAACGATTCCAGGAATTTGCCATATCTTATAATATCAATATTATAACCGGAAGTATGCCTTATATGGAAGATAATATATTGTATAATGTAGGCTTTTTATGCAAACGTGATGGTACTTCTGAAATGTATACCAAGATTCATATTACACCTAACGAAACGCTACACTGGGGAATGCAGGGAGGTTCTGAAATTAAAACCTTTGATACAGACTGCGGTAAAATAGGTATTATGATCTGTTATGATGTAGAGTTTCCGGAATTATCAAGACTAATGTCAGATGAAGGTATGGACATTCTTTTTGTTCCTTTCTTAACAGATACTCAAAACGGTTATACCCGTGTAAAACACTGTGCTCAGGCACGTGCTATAGAAAATGAATGTTATGTGGCGATTGCAGGATGTGTGGGGAATTTACCAAAGGTAAACAATATGGATATTCAGTATGCTCAGGCAGCTGTATTTACTCCCTCTGATTTTGCCTTTCCTTCTAACGGAATTAAGGCGGAAGCTACTCCTAATACTGAAATGACTATTATTGTGGATGTAGATTTAGATTTGCTGAAAGAATTACATGAACACGGAAGTGTCCGAATTTTAAAAGACAGAAGACACGACCTATATCAAATCAAAAAAATGAAATCCTAAGTTAGAGAAAAGAATTAAAAAGAAAGAGTCAAGAAAGAAGAACTTAAATTAAAATCGCATTTTACATATTGTCTTTAGAACAATTAAAAAAAAGTAGTTTTCTTTCGGAAAAAGAAATCAGAAATTAAACTACAAATTGACCGAATAATTGCCTTTTTTGCTCTTATAAAAAAGAATTCATTTATGAAAAAATGTTTAGAATGTGGAGAAAAAATCATAGGTCGTGAAGACAAAAAATTTTGTAGCGATGCCTGCAGAAATGCTTACAATAACAAAATAAATAAGGACAGTAATAACCTGATGCGAAATATCAATAATAAACTGAGAAAAAACTATCGCATCCTAACGGAATTAAATACAACCGGAAAGACCAAAACAACCCGGTCAAAATTACTCGGAAAGGGTTTTGATTTTGAATTCATTACCAGTAATTACATTACAAAAGCAGGTGCTGTCTATTATTTTTTGTATGATCAGGGTTATCTTCCGTTAGAAAATGATTATTATATGTTAGTGAAAAAAGATTAATACACAATGGTACAGATCAGTATTCTAGGGTGTGGCTGGCTAGGACTTCCTCTGGCAAAAAGCTTAATTCATAAAGGTTTCTACATAAACGGTTCTACGACTTCAGATATTAAAATAAAACAGTTGAAATCTGCTTCTGTTAGTCCTTTTCTTATTACTGTTCATTCTGATATTATTCTGGGAGAAATAACAACTTTTTTAGCACAGTCTGAAATTATAATTATTGATATACCTCCTAAATTGAGAGGAATCGATACAGAGGATTTTACAACCAAAATAGAAAAACTAATCCCTTTTATCGAACAATCTGGTATTAAAAAAGTACTGTTTATCAGTTCGACCTCTATCTATGCGGATAATAATTCGGTCATAACAGAAAAAACAGCCCCTCATCCAGAAACAGACTCCGGAAAACAGTTATTAATGGCAGAACAGCTATTACAAAATAACCCTTACTTTAAAACTACTATTCTCCGCTTTAGTGGTTTGATTGGTGAAGACCGAAACCCGATACACTATCTTTCAGGACGTGAAAACATTGAAAATCCTGACGGAGCGATCAACCTAATTCATCAAAAAGACTGTATCGGAATCATTTTAAAGATAATCGAAAAAAACATCTGGAATGAAACTTTTAACGCTGCTGCTCCAACGCATCCCACACGTAAAAAGTATTATACCCAAAAAGCTCTTGATTTAGGATTACCCTCCCCTGTTTTCAACCATGAAAAACCTTCTTCTGGAAAAATAATCTCAAGCGAAAAAATAAAGACTATTCTGAAATATAAATTTGAGGTTTTACATTTATAAACTATCCTTTCCAATCTGAGAAATCTTCCTGGAAATTCTGAATAAAATCTCTATAATATTTCTGATTTTGATCTGTTTTTCTAAAAACGAGATATTGTCTTCTTTTTAAACCTGATTCCCCAATCCTTTTTAAAATCAGATTTTTTGGTAACAGAAAAGGTTTCAATGTTTTTTCAGGAAGACACATTATCCCCATTCCTGCATTTACCATTTCCAAAGAAACTTCTGTTAGAGGAATTGCCGAAATTTTCAAAGGTTCTGTCTTATTCTTTTGCAAAAAATTCTGATATACAAAAACAGTTTCTAATGGATACGAATGAATTATTAAATGTACTTTAGAAAAATCGGAAAGGGGAATATAATGAGAGAAATACGAAAATATGCTGAAAATCAAGGTTGTAAACTAATACAATGGCAAACTCCTGATTTTAATGAAAAAACTATTTTATTTTATAAAAAATTAGGAGCCAAATCCAGGAAAAAAGAACGTTTTTTTTGGAATCCTTGATTCAAATAGTATAAAAAAACGAAAAGCTAGCAATGGATAACAATTTAGAAACAAGCGGAATATATTATTTTGCTTCGTTTCTCCATTATTCCAAAAAACTTATAAAATATTTGTTCTATTTAAAAAATTTATTCATATTTGCGTAACTGATTACGTATTCAAATACATTAATAATAGAGCTATGGATTTTTTTAATCAAACTGGCAAAATGGCTATCGGAAGCAGGCTTAGAATGTTAACGGATAAAATAACCGAGGACGCATCTCGGATTTACAAGCTCTATGGGGTTGATTTAAAGGCAAAATGGTTTCCTGTTTTTTTTGTTTTGTCAAATGGAGAATTGAAAACGATTACATCTATTGCTAAAGAAATAGGACATTCTCATCCTTCGGTTAGTAATATTATAAAAGAAATGTCAGCGAAAGGTTTTATAAAAGAGTGCAAGGATCAAACTGACGGAAGAAGAAACATAATTATTCTTTCATCGAAAGGTAAAGAAATTGCTGAAAAATTAGTTGACCAGTATGCCGATGTAACTGCTGCCATTGATAATATCTCCAAACAAACGAAATATGATTTATGGAAAGCTATCGAGGAATGGGAATTTCTTCTATCAGAAAAATCTCTTTTAAAACGAGTTGTGGAAGAAAAAAAAGCAAGAGAGAGTAAAGATGTGAAAATAGTCCCTTATGAATCAAACTACCAATCTGTATTTAAAACTTTAAATGAAGAGTGGATCAATACTTATTTTGAAATGGAAGAGGCAGATCACAAAGCATTGGATAATCCACAAGAATATATAATACAAAATGGCGGACATATTTTTGTTGCTCTATATAAAGAAGAACCGATTGGTGTTTGTGCTTTGCTCAAAATGACAGATGGACATTACAATTACGAATTAGCAAAAATGGCTGTCAGTCCTAAAGCACAAGGAAAAAATATCGGGTTTCTTTTAGGGCAAACAGCTTTAAAAAAAGCGACAGAGTTAGGAGCTTCTAAAATCTATTTAGAAAGTAATACTATTCTGAAACCTGCAATCAATCTTTATCAAAAACTGGGCTTTCAGAAAATAGCGGGACATTCAACTCCTTATAAACGCTGTAACATACAAATGGAATTAATACTAAATAACGAAGAAATATGATATACGAAAATAAAATTGCAATTGTAATTAAAAATGATTTGCAAAACTGGCAGAAACTAAATGTAGCATCTTTTTTAGCAAGCTCTGTTGCTATACAATATCCTGAAACTCATGGGAAAGAGTTTATAAATGCATCGGGTTCTACCTACCTGCCTTTGATCAAACAGCCTATTATGATATATACAGCAAATTCGGGTGATGAAATTAATCGAGCTTTTAGCCGGGCAAAAGACCGGGAATTATCTATCGGGATTTATACTGAGCCTCTATTTTCTACTAAATGCGAAGAAGAAAACCATGTCGAAATGTCGAAATGCAATGATGACAACCATGTCTTAGTCGGAATTGTTATCTATGGTGAAAACAAAAAAGTAAATAAAGCCCTTGGCGGATTAAAATTCCACTCCTAAGACAATCTGTTTGAAAAACAATACCTAACAGGTTAAAAAAAAGTATTTTCTGCATTCCTTCTACTATAAAACCTTTAAAAGATCACATATATTATGTAAGTTTGAATATCTTCTTATTCTTTATACTAACCTAAAGGAAATAACATCATGGAATGGAAAAATGAATTAACCGAAATAGTAAACATACAATATTCTGTTATACAGGCTCCAATGTTAGGTGTAACCACTCCTGAAATGGTGGCGGAAATATCAAATTTTGGAGGTTTGGGTTCTCTGCCTGTAGGTGGATTATCTCCAGAAGAAACACTTTCTCTTATCCGGAAAACAAAAAAATTAACCCAAAAATCTTTTGCTGTAAACCTTTTTGCACATGATATCCCTGTTCCGAATAAAAAAGAAACAGATGAGATGCAGGGGTTTTTACAGAAACTGGCGGCTCAGAATACTATTCGAATCGAAAAACAGGATGTTGAAACCTTTCGTTTTTATTCTTACAAAGAACAGATTGATATTCTTATAAAAGAAAAAATTTCGGTTGTTAGTTTTACATTTGGTATCCCTGATTCGGACAGTATAAAAAAACTAAAAAAAAATGGTATTATTCTTATTGGAACAGCAACTTCTGTAGAAGAAGCAATACTGTTAGATAAAAACGGAATTGACATTATAACGGCACAGGGAGCTGAAGCAGGTGGTCACAGAGGAACATTCCTAAATGAAAAACCTCTACCACTAATTGGCTTAAATACTCTGATTTCTCTAATCACAGATCATATTGATAAACCTGTACTTGCTGCAGGAGGTATTTATAACGGAAAAACGATACGTTCTGCTTTTGCATTAGGTGCAAAAGGAGTACAGATTGGATCTGCTTTTATTGCCTGTGATGAAAGTGCAGCTACTCCATCTTATAAAACAGCTGTTCTGTATTCGAAAGAAACAGACAGCGTGCTTACAAAAACTTTCTCAGGACGTTGGGCAAGAGGGATTAGAAATAAATTTATGACAGAAATGGAGAAATACACCAATCCAATTCCTCCTTATCCAATACAAAATAGTCTAACCACTTCATTAAGATCTATTGCCAGACAACAAGATAATCCTGGTTTTATGAGTCTCTGGGCAGGACAATCCGCTTCGAGAGCAAAAGAAAAACCGGCTGCTGCTATTTTCAGAGAATTAATCGAAGAAACGGAAGAAATAAAACAATCAGTATGTTTATAATCTATCTTAAAAAATATAAATTATTCCTGCTTGCAGGAATTCTAATTTCTTTATTATCGCTTAATACCCTTTTCCCTTTTAACGATGAAACTATTTTAAGTTATAATGTTGATCCTAAATCAAAGGATATACAATTTTACTGGAAGGATGAAAATTCAAAAAGAATGGGCAGTATTTTAAATCTAAAGAATGGACTTGAACTAAAGAACCAAACGCTTGTTTTTGCTGTAAACGGAGGGATGTTTAAACCGGATCATTCTCCTCAGGGGCTTTTTATTCAGAATCTGCATACAATAACCTCTTTAGATACTACTTCCGGAAGTGGTAATTTTTATTTAAAACCCAATGGTGTGTTTTATATTACAGCAAAAAAACAAGCCGTTATTTGTGAAACAACTAATTTCATTAAGACTAAAGAGATCCGATTTGCAACACAATCCGGACCAATGTTGGTCATTGATGGGACGATCCATCCTGATTTCAAAAAAGGTTCAGAGAATTTAAATATCCGTAACGGTGTTGGTATTCTCCCTGACGGAACCATTCTTTTTGCTATGTCTAAGGAAGAAATCAGTTTTTATGATTTTGCCGATTATTTTAAAAAATCAGGTTGTAAAAATGCATTGTATCTGGATGGTTTTGTCTCTCGTACTTATCTTCCTGAAAAAAAATGGATGCAAACCGACGGCGATTTTGGAGTAATTATCGGAGTTAGCCATGCCAATACTAAATAGTATATACATGAAAAGATCGGATATTGATCCAATGCCGGAATATTTTGACCGCTATATTAATCTGATAGAAGATATTGACCTGGATATTGCTTTTAAAAACAGTCTGGAAGAAATTACTACACTGGATATTGCTCTTATTCGCAAAATAGGAAAACAAACTTATCAGCTGGGGAAATGGACCATTAATGAGATTATTCAGCATATCACCGATATTGAACGTTTGCTGACTGCGGGAGTACTGCGATTTGCAAGAGGCGAAAGCACTTATGTTATTGGCTTTGATGAAAATGAAATTGCCCGAAATTCAAAAGCAAATAACAAAGAAATCGAAGATCTGATCCGGGAACTGCTAACCGTCCGACAGGCAACCATTTCACTTTATAAAAGTTTTGACAATGAAGATTTATTAAAAACCGGCATCAACTGGAAGTATAAAATTTCTATCTTAGCGATGGGATTTAATATTATTGGACATCAAATCCATCACTTTAATTTTATACAATCGCATTATTATTCTTTTATTTGACCTTTTTCTTCAACCAAACTTATATTCTACAAATTTAATTACAAAACACGAAAACAATCTTATACGACTATAAACGTTTTAGTATCTTTATAAATATGTCAACTATAGGATTGTTTTAACCTCTTTGTGTTGTTATTTTTTTATATTTGTAAATAGATACAACAATATTCATTTTGTTGAAAATTTAAAACGGAACATTATACAGTTCTAAAATATAACATTTACACTATCATCATGGAAACTAAAATAATTGTATCGGCTTTTAAAAAATCAATAAAACTTTTGGTCAATCAGATCGTTAATACTTTTGACAGAGAAACTTCAGAGATAGATAAAGAAACTTTAGAGCTTATCATGAATAATCCAGAAAACAAAGAAAAGCTTTTTAAAACATTAGAAAAAAACATACATTCTTCTATTGAAATAAAAATAGAAAATGGTAATCTTGAAGTTATAAACGCTCAATAAAAGCAAATTTTTAACAATGGAATTTGCTTTTAACTCTTTATTTTTATTTCTTATTTTTATCTTTCCCGGAATTGCATTCAGAAGATTTTATTTTGTTGGAGAGTTTTCTAAACAATTCAATTCTACTAATTGGATAAGCACTTTATATACCAGCTTAATTCCAGGTATTATTATTCAAATACTATCATATAATATTTTTACAGGGTTCCTTTATAAACAACCACTAAATAACAACTATGAATCTATAAATGGTTTTTATGAAACGTTAAAGCTTAATCAAATTCCTAAAGAACTTTTTGATTTTGACCTAATTTTGTGGATAGCTTTTTATCTAGCCATAACTATAATTTTATCTTTTCTTATTGCACAACTATGCTTTTTAGTTGTTAGAGGATTTAATCTGGATAAATCATATTCATTTATAAGATTTAATAATCATTGGCATTATTATTTTAGCGGAGAATCATTAAAGTTTAAAGCTTTCAGAGAATTATCCGTTAAAAAAAAGATTGTTTTAACTCAAGCTGACATTCTTGTTGATGTAGGTCAGGAAGGAACAAAATTATATAAAGGATTTATCAAACAACATACAATCTGTAAAAACACAGGAGAATTAAAAGCTATTTATTTAACTGAGGTAAGTAGACATAAAAAAGAAAATAACGGAGATTATAAGTATAAACCAGTTCCAGGACACATAATGATTATTCCTTCTAAAAATATAATAAATATAAATCTAACATACATCACAACAAAAAATGAAGTTGAAGTTATACTTAATTACTTAAGAATATCCAACATACTTTTTTTAATAGTTATCATGATAAACCCTTTAAGTTTTATTGAAAACACAACTATATTTGGTGATATTATATGGCGATTTTGGGTTTTTTTAGGATGGGCTTCATTAAGTACAGGCATTGAAACATTTTCAAAAGAAAATAAAGATTTAGAATACAAATGGTGGGTCAGATTCTTTTTGTTAATAATAATACCTTTAATAATTACATCAATAATTTTGGGTTTTTTTATTTAAAATCGGAAATATATGTTTTGTAAATCTCTATTTAGCAGCTGTATAAACTTTCTCTAACTGGAAATATAGTCTGGTCAGAAAGTCTTAAATACTTCAAAAAGATTAGAAACAAACATTTATCTTAATCCTAAAATCACCAGAATATGTTTACAATTCAACAAATTAAGGACTTGTACTTATTATGATCTGTCAGGAAACATAATAAATTCCTACTCTATAAAAAAATCCCGAGCTAAAAAGTTCGGGATTTCGTTTTTATATCCTCAAGAAGAAAAGGTTTATTACTTCATCTGTTCACTATTTCAGAATCTCGTTTAAAAATCTTTCTTCTTTTTCTAAAATATATCTATACCAATATCGTATATCTAATATTGTAAATCGTATATTACCAGATTCGTACTCTGTCTTCCGGTTTTACATAGATTTTATCTCCTTCTTTAATATCAAAAGCACTGTAAAATGCATCAACATTTTGTAAAGGCACATAGGCTCTGTACATTCCCGGTGAATGCGGATCTGTTTTTACCTGATTCTTTATGGCTTCATCACGCATTTTTGTTCTCCAGATCGTTCCCCAAGAAATAAAGAAACGCTGATTAGGCGTATATCCGTCAATTAATCCCGGATTACCATTTTCTTTTAAGTATAATTGCAATCCGTCAAAAGCAGCATTTACACCACCAAGATCACCAATGTTTTCTCCTAATGTAAATTTACCATCTACAAAAATTCCCGGAAGAGGTTCTAACGCACTGTATTGTGCTGCTAATGCTCCGCCTAAACCTGTAAACTGTTTCAGATCTTCATCTGTCCACCAGTTTACTAAATTACCGTCTGCATTATAACGTGATCCTGAATCATCAAACCCATGAGAGATCTCATGACCGATCACGGCTCCGATTCCGCCATAATTTACAGCTTCGTCTGCTTTATAATCATAGAACGGAGGTTGTAAAATTGCTGCCGGGAAAACGATCTCATTATAGGCCGGATTAAAATAAGCGTTTACCGTTTGAGGAGACATTCCCCAACGGGTTTTATCTACCGGTTTTTGTAAATCAGCTATATTTTCTTCAAAATTCCATTTCGTAACATTCTTCATATTATCGTAAAAGGAACCTCCATTTTCTTTACTTTTAATTTCTAACTTGGAGTAATCTTTCCATTTATCAGGATAACCAATCTTAACAGTAGATTTTTTTAATTTTTCGATTGCTCCTGCTTTTGTTGCAGGTGCCATCCATGATAATTTGTTAATACGGTTTTCAAAAGCAATAAACACATTTTCAATCATCGCTTTCGCTTTCGCTTTTGCTTCTGGTGGAAATTTTTTCTCAACATACAGTTTCCCCAAAGCTTCTCCTACTGTTCCATTTACTACTAATAAAGCTCTTTCTTCTATTGGACGTTGTTTCACTGCTCCCTGTAATGTTTTACTATAAAAATCCCAGTTTGCGGTTTCAATATCTGTAGTCAGAACTCCTGTTGATTTATTGATCAGTGTCCAACGTAAATAGGCTTTCCAGTCTTCTACATTATTATTCGTGATAATGGTTTGAAGAGCCGTCATATATTTAGGCTGAGTAACCACAATAGAATCTAAATTCTGAAAACCTACACCTTTAAAATAAGTATCCCAGTTTACAGAAGGAGTTAACTTTTGCAAATCGGTAACTTTCATCGGATTATACGTTTTTCTTCTGTCACGACGCTCTACCCTGTCCAGTCTTGGTGTTGCCATTACTGTTTCTAATGCCAGTACTCTTGCTGCATCTGTTTTTGCTTTTATAGGATCTTCTCCCAGAAACTGTAACATTCTGGCAACATGCTGCACATATTTTTCTCTTTTTTCTTTTGAATCTGCATCTTGTGAAACATAATAATCACGATCCGGTAACCCTAAACTTCCCGGATTTAGATAGACAACATTTTTATTACTGTCCTTTGCATCAGCAGATACACGTATTCCATAAAAACCTAAACCTCCTTCTGATTCTATTTCTGTTAACAGTGCATTCAAATCTTTACTGTTTTTTACAGCATTGATCTTTGCTAAAGTAGATTCTATGGGCTGAATTCCTTTTTTATTTCTTGCAACCGTGTCCATATAGGTTACATATACATTTACTGCTTTTGCCTGATCAGAGTTCGGATCGAGATTTTTATTGTTTACGGCTTCTTTCAGAATGGTTAATGCATCTATATCTGTATTTTGGCGTAATTCATCAAAGCTTCCCCAACGGATTCGGTCTCCCGGAATCTCTGTTTTATCATACCATGTACCGTTTACATATCTAAAAAAATCATCTCCCGGTTTTACGCTCTTATCCATATAAGACAGATTGATACCTGGTTTAGAATCTTCCTGTTTTATTACCTGAACAGGGGTCTTTTTTTTAGTTTTGGACTTCGAAGGTACAGACTGAGCTGTTATACAGCCGGAAAACCCTATCGAAATCACAGCTAACAAGAAGAAATTCTTATTTGAATAGCTTTTTTTCATTAATTCGTTTTTTAAATTAGTTAATACAAAAATACCAAGTTAATTAGTACTCCTCTAGTATATCTTGTTAAAAGTGTCTTTTTATTCTAAAAAACAATTTCTTATCAAAACATTCTAAAAATGAAAAATCCCGGACTTTTGAGTCCGGGATTTTGTTTTTATATCCTCAAGAAGAAAAGGTTTATTACTTCATTTGTTTGCTCTTTAAAAATCTTTCTTCTTGACTCTTGATTCTTTTTTCTAATTGATAATTACCAGATTCGTACTCTGTCTTCCGGTTTCACATAGATTTTATCTCCTTCTTTAATATTAAATGCATCATAGAAAGCATCAACATTTTGTAAAGGCACATACGCTCTGTACATTCCCGGTGAATGCGGGTCCGTTTTTACCTGATTCTTTATGGCTTCATCGCGTGTTTTTGTTCTCCAGATGGTTGCCCATGAAATAAAGAAACGCTGATCCGGTGTATATCCATCAATTAATCCCGGATCACCAGCTTGTTTTAAGTATAATTGCAATCCGTCAAAAGCAGCATTTACACCACCAAGATCACCAATGTTTTCTCCTAATGTAAATTTACCATCTACGAAAATTCCCGGAAGAGGCTGTAATTTACTATACTGATCTGCAAGTGCCCCTCCGAGCGCTGTGAACTGCTTCAAGTCATTGTCTGACCACCAGTCTACTAAGTTCCCGTCTGAATCATATCGGGCACCTGAATCGTCAAATCCATGAGAAATCTCATGTCCTATTACAGCTCCGATACCTCCATAATTTACTGCTTCATCTGCTTTATAATCATAGAATGGAGGTTGTAAAATCGCTGCCGGAAATACAATTTCGTTATACGACGGATTAAAATAAGCATTCACTACCTGAGGCGCCATGAACCACTCATCTTTATCTACCGGTTTTCCTAATTTATCAATATTCTCTTTAAAGTTCCACTTGGATATGTTTACCATATTCTGGAAATAGGTTCCGTGTTCTTCCGGACTCTTGATCGTTAAAGCAGAGTAGTCTTTCCATTTATCAGGGTAACCGATCTTGATTCTTGCTTTGTGTAGTTTTTCGATTGCTTTTTCTTTCGTTCCTTTCGTCATCCACGGCAGTTTGTTGATACGAGCTTCAAAAGCAATGAAAACATTTTTAATCATTTTTTCTGCTTTCTCTTTTGCTTCCGGTGGGAATTTCTTCTCTACATATAGTTTACCCAAAGCTTCTCCTACTGTTCTGTTGATCGTCTGTAAAGCATCTTCTTCTTTAGGCACTTGCTTTAAAGCTCCTTTTAATGTTTTACTGTAAAAATCCCAGTTTGCCGTTTCAATTTCAGTCGACAGAGCAGATGTTGCATCGTTTAATAAAGTCCATCGCATATACGTTTTCCAGTCTTCAATTTTGTTTTTAGCCAAAAGAGTCTGAAGTGCAGTCATATATTTAGGTTCTGAAACGATGATTTCATCTAATTTCTGAATTCCGATACCTTTAAAATAAGCATCCCATTTAATAACCGGAGTCAGTTTCTGTAACTGAGCAACGGTCATTGGATTATAGGTCTTTCTGCTGTCTCTTTTTTCTACTCTGTCCAACCTTGGCTGAGACATGGCGGTTTCAAAAGCCAGAATTTTTTCAGCATGTGTTTTTGCCTGTACAGGAGTTTCACCCAGATACTGCAACATTCTGGTTACATGAAGTACATATTCTGCTCTTTTCTCTTTTGAATCAGCATCCTGTGAAACATAATAATCTCTATCCGGCAGACCTAAGCTTCCGGGCACCAGATATACGGTATTCTTATTACTGTCTTTTTCATCAGAACTTACATATACTCCAAAAAAACCAATACCTCCTTGAGGTGCCATTTCCGTTAATAATGCATTTAGATCTTTACTGTTCTTTACTGCATCAATCTTAGTAAGATACGATTTTAAAGGAGAAATCCCCTGCTCGTTTCTTCCTATGGTATCCATGATCGTTTTATACAAATTTACTGCTTTTCCCTGATCTGTATTCGAATTATAAGCAGCGTTTACCGCTGCTTCCTGAAGGATCTCAAGTGCGTCATGATCTGTATTCTTGCGTAGTTCATTAAAACTTCCCCAACTGGTTCTGTCTTCTGGAATTTCTGTATTATCTACCCATTTACCGTTTACATATCTGAAAAAATCATTTCCCGGTTTAACACTCTTATCCATAAAAGACACATTAATTCCCGGTTTGGATTCTTCTTGTACCGCTACTTCAGGTTTTACCTGCTGTTTTTGTTCGATAGCAGGAGTCGCAACTACAGACTGACCAGTTTTACATCCGGAAAGTCCTATCGAAAAAGCAGTCAGCAAAAGGAAATTCCTGTTTAAATAGATTTTTTTCATTGTTAGATTTTTGTGTTAGTTGTTACAAAAATACCAAGTAAATTAATTCCTATTTGATATGACTGTGTTAAAAAAAGCAAAAGCTTCTCATAATTAAGGAGGAGATGGTTCTCTTGTTTTGTATTTTTGCACCAAAATTCAGTTATTATGTTACTCTTTTTCAGGAAATACCGTTTCTTTTTTATTTTTATGTTTGTATTATCAGCTGTTATTCTTGGCTTTTTTTATAATGCCTTATCTCCTAAAAAAACGCTGCCTGTTTATACTCCTTCAATGGTAAATGCGGAACTGGTAGATTCACTGATACAACATCAGGCAAATAAACAAACTTTTCGTATTGCTGATTTTGCTTTTATCAATCAGAATGGAGATACAATCACTCAAAAAGACTATGAAAACAAAATTTATGTTGCTGATTTTTTCTTTACGACCTGTCAGACCATCTGTCCGATCATGACGGATAATATGGTAGAATTACAGGGAAAAATAAAAGATAACCCAAAAGTAATGTTACTTTCTCACTCCGTAACACCGGATATTGATAGCGTGCCTGTATTAAAAGCATACGCAAAAGAAAAAGGAGTCATTGACGGAAAATGGAATCTGGTCACAGGAAATAAAAAAGATATTTATGGTATTGCCCGAAAATCCTATTTAGCGGTTAAAACCTCTAATATCAGCGAATTATATGACATGGTTCATACCGAAAACTTCATTTTAGTAGACACAAAAAGACGTATCAGAGGTTTTTATGACGGAACTAAAAAAGAAGATATGAAACGATTATTAGAAGATATTAACTGGTTATCGGACAACAAATAAATTGATTTATTAGTCCAAACCAGAATAACTTCGTATTTTTGAAAATCAATTTATTTAATCTAAATAAGCTTTGAAAACAACTATAGCACATCTCCAAAAGGGCGATAAAGCCACTATAAAAGAATTTGACCTTAATAATATTCCACTAAAGTTACTTGAAATGGGATGTCTTCCGGGTAACTCTGTTGAACTCGTACAAATCGCACCATTTGGTGATCCGTTATACTTAAACATAAATGACAGTCATTTAGCCATAAGAATGGAAACGGCAAGTGAAATTGAAATTGAAATGGTATAAAATGTAGTACAGTATAATGAATAACAATATTAAAATCGCCTTAATAGGTAATCCAAATACAGGAAAAACATCTGTTTTTAATCAGCTGACCGGCATGAATCAGAAAGTCGGGAACTATCCTGGGATCACGGTCGAAAAAAAACAGGGTATTTGTAAATTACCGGATCATTCCAAAGCCACAATCATAGATTTACCCGGAACCTATAGCCTAAATGCCAGTTCTGTAGATGAAAATGTAGTAATCGAACTATTATTAAATAAGAATGATACCGATTATCCGGATGTTGCTATTGTAGTAACAGATGTAGAAAATCTAAAACGGAACTTACTGTTATTCACCCAAATAAAGGATTTAGAGATTCCGACAATATTGGTTATTAATATGTCTGACAGAATGGTCTATAAAGGGATCAGTCTCGACATTCCATATTTAGAAGAACAATTAAAAACCAAAATTGCATTGGTCAGTTCCAGAAAAGGACATGGAATTGAGGATATAAAGGAACTGATCGTTAATCACAAAACGATCTCTACTGAACCTTGTCTGAACGCTTCAACTATTGATACAGAATATTTTAACCATTTACGTAAAGCTTTCCCAAATCAGTTATTATACAAACTCTGGCTGATCATTACACAGGATGTGAACTTCACACACCTGAACCGAATTGAATTACCAGATCCTTCTTTTACCAAATCAAAGGCGGAATTAAAAAAATTACAACAGAAAGAAACTATTAAACGTTATCAGTTCATTAATGCTGTTCTGAAAGACGGACTGAAAGTAGATTCTTCTGCAGCAAAAGGATTACGTGGTCATCTGGACAGAATCCTTACACATAAAATCTTCGGATACCTGATCTTCTTCGGAATCTTGTTACTGATCTTTCAGGCTATTTTTGACTGGTCCAGTATTCCAATGGATTTTATTGATGAGTCATTTGCCTCTCTGAGTGCTTATACCAGCGAACATTTACCTCCGGGTATTTTTACAGATTTATTGGCTCAGGGTATTATTCCCGGAATTGGAGGAATTGTAATCTTTATACCTCAAATTGCATTCCTGTTCTTATTCATTTCCATTTTAGAGGAAAGCGGCTATATGAGCAGAGTAGTCTTTCTGATGGACAAGGTTATGAAAAAATTCGGTCTGAGTGGAAAAAGTGTTGTTCCGCTGATCTCGGGAACAGCTTGCGCTATTCCGGCAATTATGGCAACACGAAATATTGAAAACTGGAAAGAACGATTAATTACTATTCTGGTAACTCCCTTTACAACTTGTTCGGCAAGATTACCGGTATATACTATTATTATTGCTCTGGTAATTCCGGATGAAAGAGTATTTGGTATCTTTAATTTACAGGGACTGGCATTAATGTTCTTATACTTACTGGGATTTGCTGCTGCAATTATTTCGGCATATATTCTGAATAAGATTTTACAAATAAAAACAAAGACTTTCTTCGTAATCGAAATGCCAAATTATAAAATGCCTTTGTTTAAAAATGTGTTTTATAATGTTGTGGAAAGAACGAAAGCATTCATTTATGGTGCGGGTAAGATCATATTAGCAATCTCTGTTATTCTGTGGTTTATGGCATCGTATGGTCCGGGTAAGAATTTTTCTAATGCGGAAGAAATCATAACTGCTCAGAATACACAAAACCACTACTCGGAAGAGGAACTGGAAAATCATATCGCTTCTTTTAGACTGGAAAATTCTTATATCGGTTATGTAGGGAAAGGTATTGAACCAATCATCCGACCTTTAGGTTATGACTGGAAGATCGGTATTGCAATCGTCAGCTCTTTTGCCGCAAGAGAAGTTTTTGTAGGTACTCTGGCTACTATTTATAGTGTGGGAAGTACTGAAAATGAAAATACAATCCGAAAGCAGATGGCAGCAGAAATTAATCCTGCTACCGGCGAAAAGGTGTTTAACTTTGCTTCAGGATGCTCTTTACTCCTCTTTTATGCTTTTGCCATGCAATGCGCCAGTACAGTCGCAATTACAAAGAAGGAAACAAATGGATGGAAATGGCCCATTATACAACTCGTATTTATGAGTGGGCTGGCTTATATAGTTGCTTTAATAGCTTATCAGCTCTTAAAATAATAAATTATTATGATACAGGAAATTTTAGCAGGTGCTGCTTTACTGATCGCAATAGCTTTCTTAATCCGTAAATTCTTATGGAAAAAGAAAGACTCTAAATGCGGTAGTGATAATTGTGGATGTGGGTGATTTGAGTTGATAGTTAGTTATTAATTGATAGTTCTCAACTTTATCGTATTGTACGTCCCTGATATAGGTTGACTACAAAATCAGTTTATGATATCTAATATCGTAAATCGTATATAAACTATAAAAAGACCTTTGCAGGATAAATCGTAGATGAAATATCGTAAATCTAATATAATTTTAATTATAGCGCTTTTTTTAATGTTAAACACCTATAAAACAGAAATCTATATTATTTTATTAACATTTGTGCTAAAAGTATAGGTGTATTTAATTAAGTCTTTTACTTGTATCTTTGTCGGGAAATAGTCGGGCAGTTTTTAATCTAAAAAATAAATTAAATCCTATGGCAAATGTATATTAGCTAGGATAAAGAGTATGAGACATATAAAAACCTCCAAATGCTATAATTACACTACATTGATTACTATCATAAGGATAATCTATTACATTTAAAGCATCATAATCATCGACCGCCACTTCTTTTTTGTTTATTGCATGCTTACCTTTTAATTTATTGTAGACAAATTGACTATCAGTTAGAAAAGGTTGGTTATCAAGTCAGAAAGAAACGCAAAACAACGAATGCTGGCTAGATAGTTTTCGGTTCATAGTTAAATAGGTTTGATACTTCTATAACAAGCTGGCTGGGCTTTAATTATTTGGCTTTCATGATAATTGCTTTAAAAAAATTCTATGAAAAAAAGTTTAAATCACTTCTATTAATTAAGTATGTATAAAAGGAATTAAATTCTTTATTGTGAATACTTTAATTTATTCATTTAGAACTTCTAGAACATCTAATTTAAGAGAAGATTGAGCAATAAATTCGGAAAGATTGGTGGAATCAGGATTGGGACTTCCAATAGATAGTACCCCCAAATACTCAGATTCTTTTAATCTTGGAATAGCCGCTACTTTAACTGTATGCGATCCTACATCTAAATTAACCAAGGTAAAAATTAAAGTTACAGTTTCAAATTTACTCCCACCCCCTGTTATTGAATACGGCCTTACAGCTTTAAGTTTATCATTAATAAAAACTCCAATAGCAAAAGTGAAATTAGGAGTTTTAGTACTCTCAGATGCCATATTGGTACTAAGATGACTCATCGTTTGCAAAACTATATTAACTTTATTTTTTGGCTTTTTTATAACTAAATTGTTAGTTAGACCTTTAAAAACAGTCCAGACAGCATTTAGATCTCCTGTGGGAACGGAATTTATATCTTCATTTTCTTCATATGTCCGTTTACTAGCTCCTTTAGATAGAACAACACCTAATTTATCTGAGAAAGAAAGTGAAGCAGTTAATTGTTCTACTCCGGGAGCAACTACAGGAATATTTACACCA
The DNA here is from genome assembly GCF_058310215.1 of Flavobacterium sp. AK-301. Classification (NCBI taxonomy): domain Bacteria; kingdom Pseudomonadati; phylum Bacteroidota; class Flavobacteriia; order Flavobacteriales; family Flavobacteriaceae; genus Flavobacterium; species Flavobacterium sp. AK-301. The sequence continues at coordinate 150,537 of NZ_JBZEES010000003.1, read as the reverse complement.
ATCCATTCAGGTTGTTTTCCAACTCCTCTGGAAATTAAAAAATCTCCATTATTTCCTATAGCATCAACATCTCCTAACTTTAATTCACCTCTTAAAAGTAAATCTCCATTAACATCTAAAGAAGCTTTCGGATCTCTTGTATTAATTCCAACTTGTGAAAACAAATAAGGCGAAACCAATAATAGGTATATAAAAAAAAGTAATTTATGTTTCATAATAATGAAGTGATCTAAACTTTTTGCTATAAAAAAAGTTTGGATTACTTCTATATCAATAGCATAACTATTATATCTTATTTTAGCTTTTTTATCCGATTTTATCATAGTTTCTAACTTTATTTTATTATAAGACATATCTTATTTTTTATATTCAATAACAATTCTAGCACAAAGATACATTCTTAAATACAATAATTAGGTTATCATCAGATTATATCTTTGACTGCCAATTTATTTCTCTGCAAAGTTAATAATTCAACATACTTTTATTCGAAAAAAAACTCCTCACCTTTAGTCTGATTTCAAAAAACAATTAACTGATAATAAATATTTTACAAATAATAACCCTCACTTGCCCTCACTTAAAGCAATATTCTTTTATAATATTCCGGAAACTATTGTAGCAAATTATTTAAAAATCTTATTTAGAAAAACTATAAATACGAACCTTTGATAACAGAATGTTTATTAGATTTTGAATCAGTTATATTATTTCTAATATCGTAAATCTCTTCCTTCTTGATTCTTTCTTCTAAAATATCGTAAATCGTATATTAATATCTCAATACTACTTTTCTTTAACAATCAACAACGGAATATTTACACGGTGTCTTACGGCATCTACGGTTGTTCCCAGAACAAGGTCTTTAAACCAGTGATGTCCGTGTGCTCCTAAAATCAGTATATCATAATTCCCTCTGTTGACAATATCCGAAATTCCTTTTTTAGGGCTTCCAAATTCAAGAAACACGGTTACCTGATATCCTTTATCTTCTAAACCAGTTTTATACTTTTCAAGATATTCTTTATCACTGAAAGTTTCATGATCCTGGATCTGATCACCATAGACCATTGCCCCTACTGTTTCAACGATATGTATTAAGGTATAATGTGCTTTTTTTCCTCCCAACTGTAAGGCACTGCTGATACTTTTACTGTCTGTTGTAGAGAAATCCAAAGCTATTGCAATATTGGAATAGATAATAGGTCTTTCTGATTCTTCAATAACAATCTTATCTATATGTAGTCCTAATCGAGTTTCTGACATTCTTTTCTCCACAAATGGCTTGAAAATAATATATAATAGCAAAACCGATGCTCCAACAGCTAACGGAACTACAAAAACCCAGATATAAATCGGTTCTTCTGATGTGGTAAGCCAGTTATGTATCTCATCATAAACTAGTTTTGCATTCAAGGCAACAATGGTAAGTGCAACAATCCATGAAGCTATTTTAGTAATTCTTCCAATGGCGAAACCTTCCATTTTTTCTTTATCACTTACAAAATGAATTAACGGAACGATAGCAAACCCTAATTGTAAACTCAGTATAACCTGGCTTAGCAGCAATAGCTTTCCGGTTGCTCCTTCTCCAAAATATGCAATGGTAAGAAAAGCAGGAACAATAGCTATTAATCGGGTAATAATACGACGCACCCAGGGCTGTATTCTTAAATTCAGATATCCTTCCATAACAATCTGACCTGCCAGAGTTCCTGTAATGGTCGAGCTCTGTCCTGCTGCGATCAAAGCAAGAGCAAACAATATGGAAGCCCAACTGGTTCCCAGTAAAGGCTCTAACATTTTATGGGCATCCTGTATTTCTGCAATTTCAAACATTCCGTGTTTATAAAATGTTGCTGCTGCCAGAATCATAATAGCAGCATTGACAAAGAAAGCCATATTCAGGGCAATAAAGGAATCCATAAAATTATAACGGATAGCCTGTTTTATTCCTTTAACAGTACGGTCAAATTTACGGGTTTGTACTAATGAGGAATGTAAATATAAGTTGTGTGGCATTACGGTTGCTCCTATAATACCGATTGCAATATACAAAGCGGTCTCGTTCAAAGCGGACGGGATCAGTCCTTTTACCATTTCTCCCATATCCGGTTTTGCAAGAAACATTTCAACCAAAAAAGATAATCCGATAATCGCAATTAAGGCAATGATAAAGGCTTCCATTTTTTTTATTCCTTTGTTGATTAGAAAAAGCAACAAAAAGGTATCTAACATAGTAATGCAGACTCCCCAAAATAACGGAATATCAAACAGCAGTTGTAAACCAATCGCCATTCCCAGTACCTCAGCAAGATCACAGGCAGCAATCGCTATTTCGGCTAATCCGTACAGAATATAATTTATTCCTTTGGAATAGGTTTCCCTTGAAGCTTGTGCCAAGTCTCTCCTACGAACAATCCCTAGTCGGGCACTTAAACTCTGAAGTAATAATGCCATAATATTGGACATCAATAATACCCAAATCAGCTGATACCCAAACTGGCTTCCTCCTGCAATATCAGTTGCCCAGTTTCCGGGATCCATATATCCGACACTAATCAGATATGCTGGACCAAAAAAAGCAGCTATCTTTTTCCACACAGACATATTTTGCCCTACTGAAACAGATTCGTGTACTTCTTCTAATGAATTACCTTTTTTCATAATTTATCTTCTATTCGCTATAGCTTCTTTACATAAAGATTGGAAGCTGTTTTATCAGATAATACTCTTTCGCCGGAACTCATCTCGATCTGAACTGAATTATCAAATATTTCTTTATGTAGCACTCTTATATGGGTTCCCAATGAAAGGGATTGTTTGTCTAAATATTGTAAAAATTCTTTTGAAGAGTCTTTTACTCCTACTAAAAGAACCGTTGAACCCATATATACTTCAGACAATAATATTTTGTCCTGAACATAGAAGTTTCCCTGTCTGTCCGGAATAGGATCTCCATGCGGATCTTCTTTCGGATATCCCAGAAAAGTATCCAGTTTATCAATCAGATTAGCTGATTTTATATGCTCCAGCTGTTCCGCTATATCATGTACCTCATCCCAATTGAATCCTAATTTCTCGACTAAGAAAACTTCCCAAAGCCTGTGTTTACGAACGACCATCATTGCGGCTTCTCTTCCTTTTTCAGTTAGAGATACACCCTGATATTTTACATAATTAACCAATTCTTTCTCTGCCAGTTTTCGAAGCATATCCGTAACAGAAGAGGCTTTGCTCTCCATTCTGTGTGCGATTGCATTAGTATTCACTTCTTTATCTAAATTTAAAGAAAGATGAAATATCTCCTTTAAATAGTTTTCTTCGGAATGTGTCATTATGTTCTATTCTTTTTCAGATCAAAAATATGACCTTATCTTAAGTCTGATGAAATTATTTTTTAGCCAATACTAAATTTACTGTAATTTTTTTAAAATATCACTTTTTATTAATCCTCCGTATCGGAATATGATATTGTAACTCTGATCTATAATTACCCAGGTAGGATATGACATCTGTCCTTTCTGATTCCCCAGCATAAATGCCAGTTCATGGATTCCACTGGAAATCCCGTTTGGGATATAATTATATTTCTTTCTATTAAATACTATTGTTTCCTTTGTTTCAGCGTTCAGTTCTACTAAATAATATTTTTCTGTTAATACTTTCAGTAACTCCGGATCTTTTAGCATCTGCCGATCCTGAAGTTTACAAATCGCACACCAGTCTGTTGCTAACTTTATCAGTATCGGCTTAGGAGCAATACGCATACTGTCCTCTAACTGCTCAAAGGAAACATACTTCACTTCTTTTTCCTGTGAATACATCGTTGTTGTAAGCAACATTATGATAATTATTTTTAGTTGACTGTTCAAATATAGTTGATAGTTAATAGTTGATAATTGATAGTTTTTATTGCTAAGACGCAGAGGTTTTTATCTTACGCTGATATATCTGTTTTTCTTTTTACTACGAAAGACTCTCATTCTTCTTCTATTTTACTTTTTACATTTCTACCTCTTTGAACCTCTGCTTCTTTGTCTCTTGATTCTTACCTCTTGATTCTTTCTTCTAAAATATCGTATATCAAAAAACAGTATATCGCACTCCTAAAAACCCTCTTGCTCCCTGCATCTGTGCATAATTATAGGTCGTATCAAATACATATCCGTTTGGATTATTAACCGGATCATTTACTTCTTTATCAAATGGATCAAAGGCTCTTATAAGAGCATACTTTGGCACAAAATCGAATATATTCTTCACTCCTCCGTAAATTTCAAATCCATTATCAAACTTCTTAGTAAGCTGTATGTTTGCAATGGTAAACCATGGTGAATATTCCGGACGATAATCCTTTGGAAGAATCGGTAAACGCATCGGACCGGTCCAGGTTCCGGTAAAATCCAGTACAAACTGTTTTGGAAAGGTATAACTTGCCAGAAAATTACCGGACCATTTTGGTGCATGAAGCTGTTGTGTTCTTATTTTTATACCTTCATCATTCGTCTCTTTTGTAAAAACATCCATATAGGTTCCTCCCAGCATTATTTTTAACGGAAAATTAAATGAAAAATCCGTGTTTAAAGAAATACCCTGTGAAACAGCATGACCTTCCAGGTTGTCATAAATAATCTTTGTGGGATCGGTATCAAAATCACCTACAATCTTATTCGTGAAATAAGAATAGAATCCGGTTACATCCAGTCCTATAATAAAATTATCCGTAGGTACTTTTAAGGTGTAATTTAGATTTCCATTATATGATTTTTCAGGATCTAAGGCGTTTTTAATTTCTATTGTTCTGGAACCGGTTAAAGCAGCATGATCTTCTGTAAATAGATTTACCACTCTGAATCCTGTTCCGAAACTGGCTCTGATTGTGTTATTAGAGTTTGGTGACAGTTTATAGGCAATTCTTGGAGAATGAATACTTCCATGATTTTTATCATGGTCAAAACGATAACCTGCCAGTACAGTATTCTTATCATTAATCCTCCATTCGTCCTGAATAAAAAGACCCGGTAACGGAGTATGAGTCGGTCGGTTCTTCATTCCGTCCGCAGAAGCTGTTCCGGGCGTATTGTCATCATAATAAGTATATCTGAAAGTAGCTCCCAATAATAAATTATGTTTCTCTGTCAGCTCTTTATCCCAATACATCTGTCCAAAAGCAACTTGTTGTTTTGCCATATAAGGGGTATCGCCATACCAGGAGTTCTGATCATGGAAATTATAGGAGAATTGTGTGTATATCTTTTCTGACACAGGCAACTGATACATTCCTATTAACTCTGCCCTTGCAGTATAAATACTTTCTCCATACACTTCATCACTTCCTCTGAGCTTTGGTCTAAAATTCATTTCTCCTCCCCAGCGGTCTTCATAAACATATCGGGCAGCAATACTGGCTACTCGGGAATTTTCTCTGTCAAAATTCCATTTATTAAAAACAGAGATACGATTCTGAAGAGTAACATCTGTAAAATTATCGTTATTCTTATCCACCGGATGCTGATAATTAAAATAATTCAAACCCAGCAGACTGGTTGCTTTTTTTACTCTAAATTTCACTGAAGCATCCACGCTGTACTCCTGCCAGTTCGTCCCAAAAACATCAAAGCTGACCAGCGGAGCACTTAGTGGATTTTTTGTAATAACATTAATGATCCCTCCCATGGCTTCTGATCCGTATAAAGAAGAAGCGGGTCCTTTTACCACCTCAACACGTTCGATCAGACTATTGGGAATTCCGCTTAAACCATATACAGAAGAAAGAGAACTTACAATAGGCATACCGTCAATCAGGATCATTGTATAAGGACCTTCCATTCCGTTAATATGAATATCTCCGGTATTACAGACATTACAGTTGATCTGTGGCTGTACACCATTAATCATTCCGACTGCCTCAAAAAGACTGGGTGTCGGATTTTTCTGGAAATAGGCAGGTGCAAAAACTTCTACCGGAACAGCACTTTCCGACCGACTTACCGGTCGCATGGTTCCTGTAATCACTACTTCATCTAATGCACCATTATCTTCCTGTAGCCTTACATTTAAAATAACCGGAAGGGATTCTTTTATATTTATTTTCTTTGTAAAAGTCTGAAACCCCATATAACTAACCGTTAACGAATAGGTACCGAAAGGAATATTTTGTATTTCATAATTCCCTTTTGCATCAGAAAGCGTATTTAAATTAAGTCCTGAAAGATGAACAGAGGCATATTCAATACCATCACCCTGAATTGTAACCTTTCCTTTTATGCTTCCTGATTGTGCAAAAACGAATCCGCAACAAAAAAGGAATAGTAGTATAGTAATTTTTATTTTCATATCACTTTTTTAAGTTTGTTTTGCAAAAATATAAATTTAGACTAGACTAAAAAACAATTTAGTGGTTATTTTGTATTTATAAGTTTTATTAGAACATATTCTATGTTTGTGTTTTTATACAATTGTCAAAAACCAAATTATAATTTAAAAAGATCGATTTAAACTTTTTTACAATAATCCACAATAATAGAATATATTCTATAATACTGTTTCTTACAGTGATAATTTTAAACAAAAAAAGCGGAACATTTCTGCTCCGATTTTTTTGTAACTCTTTAAAAACAAGTATAAAATTATTCCTAAATACTCTCCTCTAAATGTTTTAACCTGCCTTCTATTTTCTCTATTATATTCTGTTGTTTCTCGATCAGATCTTTTTGTTTCTCCATCTCTTCCTGTCCTTCAATTAAATATAAATACAATTCTTCAATTTTTTCAAGATTTTTTACTGACAATTTTGTAATATCAAAACTATATCCGTTTTTATCTTTTTCCAGTTCGTCTGCCTTTTGTATACCCGGAAGGTGTTTATGGATTTTAACAAATTCTTTAATTTCCGACAGACTCTTAAATTTATATGTTGCATTCAAATTGGAAGTACCTTCAAAATAGTTCTGAAAAACGTAATCAGGATAGCAATGGGAAGTTGTTTTTATCGCTCCGTCTACACGTAGTTTTTCATCACCTGCATCGGATTTCTGATGATATCCGATTCCCACCCAGCCATCTTTTAAAATAGTCAGAGCATTTTTTTTATCTGTGGCTGAATTAGGGTCTCCATTTCCTACCTGTAATAAAGGATCGCTCAACACCCAATCTGTAATGTTTCCTGTAGTAATTGCATTATTTGCTCCAAAAACCGTTTCCAGATAAGACGATGCTATTGTTTTTCTTCCCCAGGATGTTGCATTATCTGCTGTTGCTTTATTTTCCCACCCCCAAACAGTTGCATATTCTCCTGTTGCTTGATTTTGTTCACCAAAAGCAAGCGCAGCGGATCCGGAAACAGTATTTACTTTTCCAAAAGCAGTTGCGTCAGCTCCGGAAACATTATTATTAGCTCCCCAGGTAAAAGAATTACTTCCTACAACAACATTATCTGTTCCAAAGGCTGTTGAATATACACCCGAAGCTGCATTTCTGGTACCAAAAGCCACTGAAAATATGCCCGGAGGAGCTATACTCTGAGAGTATCCCTGACCCATTCTAACGGTTCCTTCCACGGAGAACCCAACTCCTGGCTGAGCAGTATTAGCCCCTATCGCTACAGCTCCTGTCTGATAAATACTTTCAAGATTACTAACTGCCGGAACAACTCCTCCTTGTACCTGCCATGGTCCGGACCCTGTAGAAGAAGCCTGTCTTTCAACTGTTTTCAGAACACCCAAATTATCTGCCACAACAATTCTGTCTGTTGGTTTACCAATATTTTTGTTGATATCATCTATTTTCAGATTACCGGAACCAATATGCAATCGTTCCGTTGGTTTTGCAGCTTCTTCTGTACCTGTCATCCCGATACCTGTATTTCCATTCTTCAGTATAGTCAGGGCATTACTCTTGTTCACTACATCAGTACCATTCCCAATCTGCAATAAAGCATCTGTAGGAATCCACTTAATAGCATTAGCAGAAATAATAGCATTATTTTGACCAAAAGCCGTTTCTAAAAGAGATGGTGCTGTTATATTAGTTCCCCAGGCTGAACTGTTTTCTGCCAAAGCTTCTGTATTTTGACCAAAAGCTCTCGAATTCAAACCTATAACTGAATCAGTATCGGAACCCATTCCCCTGATGGCTCCTTTAATTTCTAATGACACTCCCGGTCTTGCTTTATCGGTTCCAACCGCCACTGATCCTAACTGATAGATATTCTGAGTATTATTTGTTGCTTTTTTTGTAGTTCCCTGTATCTGCCAGGGTTCCGGAAGAGGAATATCAACCAGAGTTTTTGTTTCATTATTATAAACTAGCTTATGATGCGTATCATCAAACACTAATGTTGTTATCGTTTCCGATTTCTGAATTTCTGAAAGCGGAATGGAAACTATATTTCCGTCACTATCTTTCAATTCTAAATTAACACCATTCTGCTTCAACGATTCGTTTACTGTATTTTTACCGGAAACAGAACCTAAATCATCCGAATTAACAACCTTCAGCCACTTATTATCATGCCAGTAATAATACCCCGGTATTACTTCTGCATTAGTAGCAGTATTATAAACCAGTAAACTTTCGACATTACCATTAGCAATAGTTATCCGATCTGTTATACTGTTTAACTGTATCTGAGGAATTAACACACCTCTGTCTTTTGCTGCTATTTCTAACTGAGCAGATTGATTTGGTATTCTGACCCCAATACCTGTTTGAGAATACATAAGATTTCCAATAAAAACTATCCCTAAAAGCAATTTCATTCTAACGTCAAATATCTTCACTATACTAACAAATTATTAAGGTTAATTTTACAAAAAAAATAGTGTTAAAAATTATAAAATAACAAATAACACTATATCCATTTAATACATATAAACATTAGTTTATTTACGAAATAGTAAATATAAACATCTGATTAATGTGAATTGTTAAAAATTAAGGGCGCGAATTTACTGATTTAATAGCTTTTTAAATGTTAATAAAACCCTAAATAACATCACGGCAATATAGAAATAAAAAGAGGCCATCTAAAAGTACTGACAGCCTCTTTTTTATTCAGATATCTTAGGAGAATTTTTTCTTTAAGCAATTCTCAAAAAGGATAAATTTTTCTTTTTAGACTCTCCTTAATATAGTATAGAGTTTTATAATTTTCTTATCTCATAAACCAGAGTTTTGTAGTTACTATATCTGATCCCTGATTTTGTACAGCAGTCATATAATTATTACCATTTAAAGATTGTTCTGTACCCGGATAGAAAAAACGAACAGGTAATTTTCCGTTCAGCACGCTTGCTGGTCCGGCTGTCAGTTCAGGAAAACCCAAACGTCTCCATTCAGTAAAAGCATCTAACCCCTGACCATATAATGCAATCCATTTTTGTTCACCTATTGATTTTCTAAAATTGGACGAATCATATTTTACTTTCCGATTGTTTAAATAATTGGTAATAACAGTCACATCGGTAACTCCAAACTGATTAAAGGAAGCTCTTATTGCATTTTCATACAACTGTTCTGCGTCATCACTGATAAATCCCCGAGCTGCTGCTTCAGCTAAATTGAATACTATTTCTGAATAACTATAAATCACGGCAGGAGATACAGATCTGAGAAAATAAACTCCCGGTTTAGAGGTTCTTGCAAAACCAACTGCACTTGGGTTTTCTATCGCATTAGGCAAACCGGTATAAGTCTGCACTGAATTATCTCCGGGCAACTGAGCAAACACCGCTAAACGAGCATCGGATAATTCGCTGAGTTTATCTACCAGTGTTTTAGAAACACGATAATCGTCACGTGTTTCAAATGTCGCTGCAATCGGATTCTGTTGTGGTGAACTGGTATAGATAAACTGAAATATATCACTATTACTGTTTATCAGCCCTGCAGGATCAGTTGTTGCAGCTATTACTGCCTGTTTTGCCAAAGCTGGTTCACGATCTGCTATTCGTAATGCAATACGTAAACGAAAAGAATTTACCAGTTTTTTCCATTTGGTAATATCTCCGTTATACACAACATCTCCTGCTATTTTATCTCCTTTAGTATCCAGTAAGGATTGGGCATCTTCTAAATCTGCCAGTAAGCCTAAATAAACTTCTCTTTGTGGATCATAAACCGGGGTTATATTCTTCCCTGCCTGACTATAAGGTATATCGCCATAAGCATCTGTTAACAGTAAGAAAGTCCAGGAACGTAAAGTAAGAGCTACCCCTTTATAATTATCATTTGCCTGCGTAGACGGAAGATTCAGAATCGCATTCAAATCTGTTATAAGCGTTGTATATCCTTTATCCCACAAAGTGGTAAAAGAGGTGTTTGACACTTGATATCGGTCTCGTTCAGGATACTGTATAGCTGCCCAGTATTGTACAAAAAGCATAGTAGAACTATAATTATTTTCAGATCCCCAGTACAAATCAGCTCCCTGTTTTAAGATCCCGGTAAGCAGAAACTGCGGAAGAGGAATGGTTGATGCATTAGGATTCCGATTTACATTATCCAGTTCATTATCACATGAACTGAAGATAAAAGCGACTATAAGAATGAAAGGAGTTATTTTTTTTAACATGATGTCTTCTTTTTAAGGTTAAAATTTAAGGTTCAGATTAAAGCCAATTGTTCTTACGCTTGGTAGAGAAAGACTCTCAATCCCCTGACCGTTTCCGGTATTAAAAGCTGTTTCCGGATCAATATTTGGTACTTTTTTATAAATAAAGAATAAATTGCGCCCTACTACGGATATACTGGCATCACTTAAACCTACTTTACTAATCCAGTTTTTACTGAATGAATATCCTAAAGTGATCTCACGAAACTTAATATAGGAAGCACTATATACATAAGCCTCATCAATATTATAAAGTCCTTTATAATACTGTTGCGCACTAACCACTTTTGTGTTTGAAGTTCCATCCGCATTTACTCCGTTAAAGATTATTCCGTCATTATAAACATTCTCATTATTTGGAGCTGCATTACCCGCTAACAATACTTTTGAACCGGACGGATCATTATAATAAGCCAGTCCTCCGTGTGCTGCATCACGTCCAATCAGAGTCTGTTTTAATACACCGGTATAATCACCTGTTCTGTTGGTTCCGGAATAAATGCTTCCGCCAATGCTGGCATCAATCAGAAAGGATAAATTCACATTTTTATAACTGAAAGAATTAGTAATACCCCCTACCCAGTCCGGTGTAAAATGACCTAACACTTTATTTACGGGATCCGCCAGTGGCAAACCATTTGCATCTACAACAATACTTCCGTTACCGTCTCTCAGATAGGCTCTTCCGTATAATGCTCCATATCGTTGTCCTACGGATGCCAGTACACTTACTCCTCCGGAAGTCGCCAGAGTATAATTTTGCAGATTACCCGCATCATCCAGTTTTTCCAGTTTACTGATGTTCTTTGAATAATTCAGACCAATATCCCATTTGAAATTATTAACTTCTAACGGAATAAGATTTAATTGTACCTCTATTCCTTTATTATTCAGTTTTCCCGCATTGACAATCTGTTTTAAATAACCACTTGTAGAAGAAGTATTAATGTCAATGATCTGATTGAAACTATTAGTATTATAATACGCAACATCAAGATGCACTCTATTACGCCACAGTCCCAGTTCAAAACCAACCTCAGTAGAACGAGTCGTTTCAGGACGTAAATCCGGACTTAGTTTTATGGTAGAAGAAGTCTGAATCGGATTTCCCTCAAACTGAGGTTGCAGATCATACACCGTTTCCAGATTATACGGATCAGTATCGTTACCTACTTCAGACCAGCCTCCGCGTAATTTTAAAAAGTCCAGTACATCATTCTTAATATCCAAAGCATCGCTTAACACTAAACTTCCACTGATTGAAGGATAAAAATAAGAACGATTATTGCGGTGTAAAGTAGAAGACCAATCATTTCGGGCAGTTACATTTATAAAGGCATAGTTTTTATATCCTAAAACTGCTGAACTGTATAAACTGTATATTCTCTTTTTCTTTAGTGTATTAGTGGAAACTAACGGATCTCTTGAATTTAAAAGAGTATACAAATCCGGTATTGCCAGCCTTGGCGCCTTCTGATAATTGTTCTCTGAGGAACTGTTCATAATATTAAAACCTCCCAGTGCTTCTAAATTGAAATCAGTCGACAGTTGTTTTTTATATCTCAGAATTCCTTCTGTATTAGTTTCGGAAACCGTATAAGCATCCTCAGCATAAGAACCAAAAGGAGTTCCGTTTGTTCCGTATTTGATTTGATATTTTCTGCGATCATTATAATAATCTGTTCCTACCTTAAAATTAAAGATAAGATCTTCAATAATCTTAGCTTCCAGATGTACATCTCCGATCAGGCGATTTCGTTTTTGTGAGGTAGTATTATAATAGGCTCTCCAATATGGATTGCTGTAATAACTGTTATTCCAGTTAATCTCTCTATTATTTCTTAATGCATCCATATCTACCTGACGACCAAACCACAGGAACTGTAACATTACACCGGCAGCACGCTGACCCAGAGGACCACCCGGTAAATTAGGCACATCAGTAACAATATAATTTGCCGTTGTCCCAATGGTAATGTTATCATTAACATGATAATTCGTATTGATTGTAAAATTGGTCTTGTCAATTTCAGTATTGGGTACAACCCCTTTCTGATTCTGATTATTAATCCCTAATCTGAAATTATATTTCTCATCAGAACCTGCTATTGAAAGAGCTCTGTCAAATGTAAATCCGGTTTGAAAAAAGTCTTTTACATTATCAGGATGTGCCACAAAAGGAACTGCTTTCCCATCAGAATTGAATTGAGGGATCAGTTGTCCGTCCATTCTAGGTCCCCAACTTTCATCGACACCATCATTAATCCCACCACCTTTACCGTCTACATAACTAAATTCTCCGTTGATACCTTGTCCAAATACATTCTGAAATTTTGGTAATGTAGTCACGGTAGATACGTGTGTACCAATATTTAAAGATACACCCAGTCCTTTTTGTCCTTTCCCTGATTTAGTGGTAATCAGTATTACACCATGTGCCGCTCTGGAACCATATAAAGCAGCTGCATTGGGTCCTTTCAGCATATTTACGGACTCTATATCTTCCGGATTAAGATCGGCGATCGCATTTCTGAAATCACGTGTAGCCCCTCCGGAATTGAGCTGAGAGTTATCCAGAGGAATTCCGTCCACAATAAATAACGGCTGATTATTCCCTGCAATGGAAGTTTCCCCTCGAATCACAATACGAGAAGACCCCATATCTCCCTGAGAATTAGTAATACGCACTCCGGCAACACGCCCTGCCATAGAATTAACCACGTTAGTCTCTCCACTACGAGTCAAAGCATCTCCTTTAATATCTTGTGTGGTATAACCCAGAGACTTTTTCTCTCTGGAAATACCCAGTGCGGTAACAACTACCTCGTCAAGAACACTTATATTTTCGATTAAAGTCACTTTAATGGGTTTATTCGGATCTGAAACTTCTATTTCCTGAGTTTTAAATCCCAGCTGACTAAAAACCAATTTAATCGGCAGTCCCTGAGGTATCTCAAGAGAGAACTTACCATCCATATCCGTTGACGTAGTAGTCGTAGCTATTGTTTTAACAACCACGTTGACCCATGGAACAGGGAAATTCTGATTATCATAGACCCCCCCTTTTATAATATGTTGTGCCTGTATTGTTGTTCCGGCAAACAGAAGAAAAACTGCAAATAGCGTTTTCCCCATTAATTTGTTTTGTTTTATGTATTCTTTCTGCATTGTGGATAGGATTATTTTTGAGGTTAATAAAAATAAAAAAGTCCTTTTGGAATATTTACCAAAAGGACTTTAAGAGTTAGAATAAACTAAGAGTTAAATCGTTCGCTTTTGGCAACAGCAAAATAAAAGGCATAGACAGCACATTACCATAGCATTAATTACCAAATTTGATTTCGAAATATTCATCTTATTTTATGTTATTATTTAAAAACAAAAAAGCCTCTGCGTTGGCAGAGGCTTTTACTATTTATTTTAAAAAAATTAAAATCAGGCAATAGTGTCCTCCACGGAATTTTTCCACATCATTGTACACGTACTACAAGTATTAAATTTCATTTCTTCTATTTTTAGATTTGGCAAACTTCTGAACTAATTTTGAACTGACCAAATAAAATCTTAAAATTTAACATTTACCCTATTTTCAAAAATAAATCTTATCTAAAAAATAAAGTGCCAAACTCATTTTATAATACTATCTTCTTTTTTACCATCATAAAAAACATTTAAAGGATCGAAACTATTTATAATAATTCTACATAACTTGTTGTTTTTTGATTTTTTAAATAGACTTTAGAGAGATGTTAACAGTAAAAATCTTTCAGAAAATACTTTTTTTCGATAAAAAAACACTTCTGTTTCTCTTTTTTTCATAATTTTTTTTCGCTTTTTCTATTTTCATTATGAAAAAATCATAATGTTGTGTTAATGAGCAATTTACAGAGATTTAAAAACTGCGAATAATGCATAAAATGGATTGAAAAGTTAGTGTTTCATACAGATTTAGCAATGAATAATCCTAAAGTCAAAAAAAAATTAATCTTTTATGAGGTAATATCTAAAGAGGTTGTTATTTTTGTATTGTTTTTATTCAGTCTAAATAAGCTATTAGATACAGCTATTAAAAAATATATTTTATGAAATTAATATTATCAACCGTTATGACCCTTCTTATAAGTGTCATAAGTTACTCTCAAAGCGGAACCTTAAAAGGGAATCTTTCCGACGAAAAAAATAATCCGCTTACCAATGCAAATGTTACCGCTCAGGAAGCTAATAAAACAGTTCAAACGGATGAAAACGGCCAGTATGTTATCAATGATATTCCTTATGGAATCTATAAAATTAAAATAACTTCTGTTGGATTAAGAAACAGAATTATAAATGTAAAAATTGATAAACCTACTACTATAGTAAATTCCCAGTTAAAATTTGAGAATCAGGAATTAGAAACGGTTGAGGTTTTTGGAGCAAAAAACAAACAACCGGAAAAACTTCAAACTTTAACAAGACTTCCATTAAAACCAAATGAACAAATTCAGAGTATCTCTATTATTTCTGATAAAGTGATTGAACAACAGGGTGCCTTAACCATTACTGATGTAACCAGAAACGTACCCGGAGTATATGCTTTTGCCAGCTATGGCAATAAAAGAGAAAGTATGGGATCCAGAGGATACCGGGGAATTCCTATTTTAAAGAACGGTGTACGTGTCAATTCTGATTTCAGAGGAGTAGGTATCTTAACCGATGCTGCAGGAATTGATAATATTCAGGTATTAAAAGGAGTTGCCGCTATTACTCAGGGTGTCGCAACAGACATAGGAAGTCCGGGAGGAGTTATTAATATTGTAACGAAAGCCCCTAAATTCGAATCAGGAGGAAATGTATCCGTTCGTGCCGGAAGTTGGGGACAGTTCAGACCACAGTTTGATGTTTACGGTCCGATAGATGATCACGAAACAGTCGCCTTCAGACTTAACGGTGCTTATGAAACAAAAGACAGTTATAGAAGTCATGTAAATGGGGAACGATTATATGTAAATCCTTCCTTTGCATGGAAAGCCAATGATAAAACGACTATTACTGTAGAAATGGATTATCTGGATGATAGCAGAACACCGGATTTAGGTACAATTAATCTATCTGAAAATGATGTTAACACTCTTTATGATTTACCACACAGTCAGTTCTTAGGATTTAAATCAGACCGCTCTATAACGAAAAATGCAACCTATGCCATTCGTTTAGACCGAAAAATAGACGATGTGTTTTCTGTAAGAGCTGCTTATTTTAAATCTGATCTTGATCTGGATGACACAGGTGCTTCTCTTTCTTCTGGAAAAGGTGCTACTGCATTAAAAGAGTATAACAAAAGATACAGATCATTAAGTAATAGTACAAGAAAAGATTTGAATGAAGTGTTACAGCTGGATTTAGTAGCACAGGATTTAAAAACAGGATCTATTAAACACACTTTTCAGGTGGGTATGGATTATAACAGAAATAGTCTAAACACATCAAACACTACTTATGGTATTGTTGATGTTATTGATGTCTTTCAGCCTGTTAATAATACTATTCCAAAAGTGAAAGATAGTCAAGGTAATGAGGTTAATATAACACCAAAGCCTACTACATATGCAAATTCTACTTCAAGAGGTTTTGGTTTATTAGCACAAGGAGTAACAACTTGGAACAAGTGGTTCAAAACCTTTGTAGGGATTCGTTACAGTTCTGTAGAAACAACAAGTAATACTACAATTGGAGCAACTAAAAATGACGCCTGGAATCCACTGGGTGGGATTATGATCTCTCCAATTAAAAACGTTAACTTCTTTGCTTCTTATACCAACAGTTCTAATACAAGAGGAGCTTCAAAACAAGGTTTTAACGGAGAAGAATTAGGAAATGAAAGATGGGATCAATTTGAAGCAGGATGGAAAACAGCTTGGATGAACGATCGTTTACGTTTCAATTTTACTTTCTTCCAAATCAACAATAAAGACATGAACATGATTGTTTATGATGATAATTGGGTAGCAACAGGATATTACCAAAAGGGAGGTAATGATGAAAGAAAAGGTATTGAAGTAGAACTTTCCGGTAGGATTTTACGAAACTTAGAAATTATTACAGGTTATTCTTATATCGATGCAAAATACAAAGAGCACATGTCTTATGTAAGAAACTCTGCTCCTTTAAATACACCAAAACATACATTCAATGCCTGGGCAAACTATACTTTTATGGACAATGCTCTGGAAGGACTTTCTGTAGGTATGGGAGTATATTATATTGGGAAAAGACCTGTAAATGATTATTCTAATGTTGTAACACATGAAGGTATTATTCCGGGACAAAAACCTTTTGATATAAAAGCCTATACTACTGTTAATTTTCAGGCAGGTTATATAATTAATAACAACTGGGAC
This sequence comes from Flavobacterium sp. AK-301, assembly GCF_058310215.1. Classification (NCBI taxonomy): domain Bacteria; kingdom Pseudomonadati; phylum Bacteroidota; class Flavobacteriia; order Flavobacteriales; family Flavobacteriaceae; genus Flavobacterium; species Flavobacterium sp. AK-301. Next base: position 133,542 of record NZ_JBZEES010000003.1, on the reverse strand, counting down.
GTTCGTTTCTTAGTAAACAATGTTTTTGACAAAATCGGATATAATGCTTACAGAACAGCTTTTGTTAATCAGACAGATCCTTTAAACTTTGCAGGAGTACTAACCTACAGGTTTTAATACAAAATATAATACTAATTAAAACGGTTTCTTTAGTCTTTGCTAAAGAACCGTTTTTTCAGGTTAATACAACCTAGATAGGAAAAAAGAAGAAAAAGTCAAGAAAAAAGAAATTTAAACTGATCATAAAGAATGAACAAGAAGCAGGGTTATACTTTTAGAAAATTTATTAATGATATACACTTATGGTTAGGTGTAGCAAGTTCGATCGTATTATTCTTAGTCTGTTTAAGCGGAACAGTTTACACGTTTCGGACAGAGATCGAACATATGATCGAACCTGAAAAATTCAAAGTAGAAGCTGTTTTAGAAACAAAACATTCTTTTAGTACTTTAATTTCTACGGTTCAGGAAGAGAGGAAAGGAAAAGTAACCCGTCTTTCTTTTTACGATGATCCAAACAAACCCTATGAACTTCAGGTATCAAAAGATAAAAAAGATAAAAGAGGAGAAACCGTATATGTAAATCCCTATGATCAAAGCATTTTAGGAACAGGAAAAAGCTCTGCAACCGATTTCTTTATGTTCTTTTTCAAAATGCACAGATGGCTTCTCTTAGATTCAGAGATCGGACGTCCCATCGTTGGTACATCTACTCTTATTTTTATTGTTCTTACTATTACAGGATTGTTTTTATGGCTTCCTAAAAAAATAAAAAGTCTGAAAAGTTTTAAGCCGGGTTTTAAAATAAAATTCAACGGAAACTGGAAACGTTTTAACCATGACCTTCACAATACACTTGGATTTTATACTTTTATTCTAGTTCTGATTATGGCTTTAAGCGGATTAAACTGGTCTTTTGACTGGTACAGAAACGGGTTAAGCGCTGTTCTGGGCAAAAAAGTATTTAACCAGAGAAATGAGAGAAAAATGAATTCTGTAGTAATAGAGAATGGTAAAACATTGGCTTTAACCGATTTCTTAAAAGTTTCTGACAGTATATTACCCTATAAAGGTAAAACAACTATAACTATTCCAAAATCTCCTGAGGATGCTATAGAAGTGACAAAATATGATGCTTCTAAATTTAATAAAGCTGGTTATGATAAATTGGTTTTTGATCAGTACACCGGAACAATCCTCAAAAAAGAAATATTTGCTGATAAACTCCTTGGAGACAAAATTGCTTCTCAGATGAAATCCATTCACCTTGGGGATATTTATGGACTAACTTCAAAAATTATTTATTTTATTGCCTGTTTAATAGCCACAACACTTCCTGTGACCGGAATCTTTATCTGGCTGAACAAAATGAAAAAAACAGATAAAAAGAAAAAAATTAAAGTATAACATATCTTTATCAAATTGTCACTCTCTAAAACAGTAAAACTTTGTAACTTTGTAAGTCACAAACTTTCAACCTTAAATTAAAAGAATATGTATCCAGAAGAAATGGTAAAACCAATGCGTGCAGACTTAACAACTGCAGGTTTTGAAGAATTACATACTAAAAATGAAGTAGATCAGGCAATTGCTAAATCAGGGACAACTCTTGTTGTAGTAAATTCGGTATGCGGTTGCGCGGCTGCTAATGCACGTCCAGGAGCAAAAATGAGTCTGGATAACAGCAAAAAACCGGAACATTTAATTACAGTGTTTGCAGGTGTTGATAAAGAGGCTGTCGATGCAGCAAGAGGTTTTATGTTTCCATTCCCTCCGTCATCACCAAGCATCGCTTTATTCAAAGACGGTGAATTAGTACATATGTTAGAGCGTCATCATATTGAAGGACGTCCGGCAGAAGTAATTGCAGATAACTTAAAAGATGCTTACAACGAATTTTGCTAAACTTCTTTTAAACAAAATAAAAAACCACGTTCTCAAAGCGTGGTTTTTTATTTAAGCTTTTTTATCAAAAAACAGAACTACAAAACAAAATCAAACTTTTGTATTTTTTTAACATCCATCATTGATATTAAACTGAAAAAAGTTCTTTTTTGTACCATAAGTCTATTTTTATATACCCTTTTTTAAAAACGTTTTCATTACTTTTGTCATAATATATAATTGTATGCAAAAAATTATTTCTTATCCTATATCTGTAATATACTATCTTATATTCGGTCTTCTATTGGTGCTTTTTCATCCAATACAATGGATCTGCCTTCATTTATTTGGTTATCAGGCACATAAAAAAAGTATTGATATCCTGAACTTTTTATTAATAATGAATACCCGTATAATCGGAACAACTTATAAAATCGAAAATCTGAACACTCTTCCTAAAGATGTTCCAATCATCATTGCAGCCAATCATCAGAGTCTGTATGATATTCCTGCTATTATATGGTTCATGCGAAAAGTACACCCAAAATTTATAAGCAAAAAAGAACTAGGTAAAGGTATCCCCAGTATATCCTTTAATTTACGACATGGCGGTTCGGTACTGATCGACCGAAAAGACCCTAAACAGGCTTTACCTGCTATTAAACAAATGGCAGAATATATAGAAGACCATAAACGATCTGCCGTTATATTTCCGGAAGGAACAAGAAGTCGAACAGGAGTCCCTAAAAAGTTCTCCGAAAATGGCCTCAAGATTCTCTGTAAATATGCACCTTCGGCATATATGGTTCCTGTAAGCATTAATAACTCATGGAAAATGATGCGATGGGGGATGTTTCCTTTAGGTTTGGGGAACCACCTCTCTTTCACGATTCATGAACCTTTCGCAATAAAAAACATTCCTTTTTCTGAAGTTTTTGAAAGAACTGAAAACATAATAGTAAAAGGTATTAACCTCCAATAATAAAAATATTTATGTCAATTAAAAACATCCGTCTGGAAGTAATGCACTTCCTAGAAAAAAATGTCGACCAGTTTGTCGACCAATTCTTAATTCCTGTTGAAAAAATCTGGCAACCATCCGATTTCTTACCGGATTCTGAAAAAGATAATTTTATTGAAGAAGTAAAAGAATTACGTGAATTAGCAAAAGATTTACCTTATGATTTCTGGGTTGTTCTTGTTGGTGATACCATTACAGAGGAAGCACTTCCTACCTATGAATCCTGGTTAATGGAAGTCGAAGGGATTGATAACGAAGAGCGTAACGGCTGGTCAAAATGGATCCGACACTGGACCGGAGAAGAAAACCGCCATGGAGATCTACTGAATAAATATTTGTATTTATCCGGAAGAGTAAACATGAGAGAAGTAGAACAAACAACACAACACCTGATCAATGATGGTTTTGATATCGGTACAGGGAAAGATCCTTATAAGAACTTTGTTTATACCAGTTTTCAAGAACTGGCAACTTATATTTCTCACAATCGTGTATCTCAGCTGGCAAAAAAATTTGGAGATAATAAACTGTCTAAAATGTGTAAGATGATTGCAGGTGATGAAATGAGACATCATCACGCTTACAGCGAATTTGTTAATCGTATCTTTCAGGTAGATCCAAGCGAAATGATGCTGGCGTTTCAGTATATGATGAAACAAAAGATCGTTATGCCCGCACACTTTTTAAGAGAATCAGGACAAAAAATAAGTACTGCTTTTGAGCAGTTCTCCGATTCAGCACAACGTATCGGTGTTTATACCGCCAGTGACTATGTTGATATCATGCAAAAATTGATCGACAAATGGGAGATCGACAAAATATCAGGATTAACAGATGAAGCAGAAAAAGCACGAGACTTCCTAATGAAATTACCGGCTCGTATGGCTAAAATTTCTGAGAGATTAGTGATTCCACAGGAATCCCATATTTTTAAGTGGGTTCAACCGGCAATAAAATAATTTCACTGAATCCTTTCCTTAAAACGAAAGGATTTTTTTAATAACAGAACAAATGAATAATAATCCTGATACTATTACTACAACAATTACTTTTGTTAAGGAACAATTACAAAATGCAGAAGGAGGTCATGACTGGTTCCATATTGAACGTGTACATAAAAATGCACTGCTAATCGCAAAGGAAGAAAAATGCGACCTTCTTGTCGTAGAACTGGGTGCTTTACTACATGATATTGCAGACAGCAAATTCCATAATGGCGATGAAACAGTCGGTCCGAGAACAGCAAGAGCTTTTTTAAAATTGCAAAATATAGATCCGGAAACAATACAACATGTTGTGAATATCATTGAGAATATTTCTTATAAAGGAGGCAATTTTGAAAAAAAATTCTATTCTAAGGAACTGGATATTGTTCAGGATGCCGACCGTTTAGACGCAATCGGAGCAATTGGTATCACCCGAACTTTTAATTACGGGGGGTTTAAAAACAGAACTATTTATGATCCGTCTATTCCACCTCAACTGAATATGAGCAAAGAGGAATACAAAAAGAATAATAACCCGACTATAAATCATTTTTATGAAAAACTGTTATTATTAAAAGATAAAATGAATACCGCAACAGGTAAAAAAATAGCAGCAAAGAGACATCAGTATATGGAAGATTTCTTAAATCAATTCTACGCAGAATGGAATGGTATTCAGTAAAATAGTTCTCAGTACACAGTTTTCAGTTGCAGTACACAGTATTTTCATAATCGGATACTGAGTACTGCATACTGAAAAACTGAATACTATTTCCCTGTAAACACAGCTTTTCTTTTTTCTAAAAAGGCTGTTGTTCCTTCTTTAAAATCGGTCGTTCCAAAACATTTACCAAAAGCTTTTATTTCAACCTTATAACCATTAACACCATCTTCATAATTGGCATTTATTGCTTCAATTGCTTTTGAAATCGCCATTGGTGAATTCTTCATGATCTTAGTAGCAATTCCTTTACAAAAGTCCAATAACTCTGCCTGAGGCACCACATGATTTACAAGACCGTATTCTTTTGCCTCCTGAGCACCGATCATTCCTGCCGTCATAATCATTTCCATAGCACGTCCCTTTCCTATTAACTGTGGCAAGCGCTGTGTTCCCCCATAACCCGGAATAACACCTAAAGAAACCTCAGGTAATCCCATTTTTGCATTATCAGAAGCTACTCTGAAATGGGCTGCCATAGACAATTCTAACCCTCCTCCAAGTGCAAATCCGTTTACTGCCGCAATTACCGGGGTAGACAAATTCTGTACAAAATCAAATAATAACTCCTGTCCTTTTGCTGCCAGTGTTCCCCCCTGTTCTATAGAGAAATTAGCAAACTCTGAAATATCAGCACCCGCAACAAACGCTTTTTCACCACTTCCTGTTATAATAATTGCTTTGATATCTGCATTCTTATCTGCTACTTTAAAAGCAGTATGTAACTCCTCAATCGTTGCTTTATTTAAAGCATTCAGCTTTGTTGGACGATTGATAGTAATTGTTACTAACCCACTCTCGTTTGACACCAGGATGTTTTCGTAATTCATATTTTAATAATTTATTGGTTGATTATTGGTAATCTTACTGTAAAAACAGTTCCCTTATTAAGTTCTGTTTTAAAAGTAATAGTTCCTTTATAGTTTTCTATTATATTTTTAATAATTCCGAGACCTAGTCCCATTCCACTATTCTTCGTGGTAAATTTTGGTTCAAAGATAATCCCTATATTACTATCCTCAATACCTTTTCCATTATCTTCAACAATGATCAGAACATTATTACCACTTCGTTTGACAGAAACATCAACTTTCTTAAAGCCTTGGTTTTCAGGAATTGCCTGAACAGCATTCTTTACCAGATTCGTAATAACCCTAATCAGTTGCGTTCTGTCCATTTTAGTAATGATCTCTTCTTCTTCACTAGTAAAGTGAATATAATCTTCATTAAAAATTTCTAACCCTAACCGAACAACACTAACCACATTTAGAGTCTCATTCTGCTGTGCCGGCATAGAAGCAAAATTGGAAAAAGCAGAAGCAACAGAACTCATAGTATCAATCTGCTGAATCAATGTTTTTGAATATTCATCCATTTTATTTTTCACATCGGGATCCGTCGGATCAAATCTGCGCTGAAAACTCTGAACCGTTAGACGCATTGGAGTAAGCGGATTCTTGATTTCATGTGCCACCTGTTTTGCCATTTCACGCCACGCCTGCTCTCTCTGACTCTGAGCCAGTTTACCCGCACTTTCTTCTAATTCATCAACCATACTATTATAGGCACGAATCAGTAAATTAATTTCCCTGCTGGTTGCCTCAACCTCTATCTTTTCATTTTTTCGATTCAGTCGGGTTTCAATGATTTTATAAGAAATCACCTTTAAAGATTGTGTAATATAACTGGAAAGAAAATATGCAACAACAAAAGAGAAAACAAGCATAAATAAATATACCTGACCCAGTCGAATTAAAAAATTCCTTAACTCTCTTTCATAAAAACCATCATCCTCTATATGGGGAAGATTAAGAATTCCAAGTGGTTTGAATTTGACATCTTTTATATAGCTGTAGGAAGAACGAAACTTCTGACCATCAATGTTTTTAATATCCACATAACGCTTATCCATTGTGGACTGTATCAGTTTTAAGATAAAATTAGATATCGGAGGTATGACACTATCAATAGAAAAAGAAGACCTTGACGATTTTAAAAGCTGTCCATTCAGATCATAAATATTAATTTCCAGATTATGGATATTAGATAGTTCATGGATCTTATCTTTAAAAATAAGAGGGAGATTTTCTGTTGTTAACGGATAAGTCGTCGTCAGCAGAATATAATTAATATGTTCTTTAATTGAATTTTCTTTTCGTTCTAATCTTTCCTGATGATAGTCCTTTGCTTCTTTTTTAAACTGATAAATAGAAATAGAAGCAATCAGAATAGAAGCAATCAGGGTAAGTAAGATCATTGAAAAAAATATCCTTACCCGAAGCGATAATTGCTTTATTTTAATTTTTTTAAACATGATCAGGTCTGATTTCTTTCCCTTATTTTTTTATACATTCTAAAACCGATCATGATTAATACGGAAAATAAAACAATCCCGATAACACCATAAATCCAGTTAATAGCATTTTTTAAAATTACTAAAAAAACCACCGCAAAAAGTATAATAGTAGCTCCTTCATTCCAAATACGAAAAAAATTAGACGTATGCTTCACTTCATTTCTCTGTAACTGTAATACTATCTGATGGCATTTTCCATGATAGAAAAACAATAGAAAAACAAACAGTAACTTTACATGCATCCAGGACTGTGTTAAATATACAGGTATAAGACACAATAACCAGACTGCAAAAACAGTAGCCAGAATAGCGGATGGCCATGTAATAATATACCACAATCTATAAGTCATCAACTGATATTGCTTAATAAGAATCTCTTTATCCGGTGAAGGTTTTTGCGTTGCCTCTGCATGATATACAAATAACCGAACAATATAAAAAAGACCTGAAAACCAAGTAATTACGAAAATAAGATGCAATGATTTAATATAATTATAATATTCCATTATCTATTTCTTTAAGTTGCGTGTTCATTTCTCTTTTAAGAAAGATTCCTGTTAATAATGTTGACAATACATCCGCAATTGGAAAAGCGACCCATACTCCAAAAATACCAAAATAATTTGGCAAAATAGTAACTAACGGAATAAGGAAAAATCCTTGTTTGCTCAATGTAAGCATTAATGCCGGAAAAGCTTTTCCTGCTGCCTGAAAATAAGCGGCTCCGATCAGTTGAATCGCAATTACCGGAGAAGCAGCAAAGACCCATCGCAAAGCATTTGGCGTTTCTGCAATAACAAGCGGATCAGTACTGAAAACCGCTACTATTGGTTTTGCAAAGATTAAAATTACAATAAAAATAAGAGTAGCGAGTAAAGCAGCATATTTTATAGCAATCTGTATCGTTTCTTTTACTCTGTGATAATTTTTTGCTCCGTAATTATATCCCGCAATAGGCAAGAATCCTTGTGTAATCCCCAAAACCGGAAACAATGCAAACATCAGCATTCTACTGACAATACCATAAACTGTAACAGAATGTTCTCCCCCGTAAGTATATAAAGCATGGTTCAGAATAATTGCTAATAAAGCCACTACTCCTTGTCTGGAAAATGTTACTATTCCCATAGAAGTAATTTCTTTTACAATATCAAATTTGAGTTTAAAATGGCTCCAGTTGACCTTTAATTCGCTTTTATAAAGAAAGAACCATAATACAAATAAAAAACTGATAAAATAAGAAGTGGTGGTTGCCCATGCTGCACCGGCAATTCCCATATCCATACACTTGATAAAAACTATATCTAAAATAATATTCGTAAAAGCAGGAATAATCATCGCTACCATCGAAAAAGTTGCTTTTCCTTCTGCACGAATTACATTAGTTCCCATCATACAAAGTGCCAAAAAAGGAACCCCATATATTACAGGCATAAAAAAGGTTTTTGCCGGAGGCATAATAACTCCGTTCGCTCCAAAAAGCAATAATACCTCTTCACTAAAAAAGATTCCGGCAATAACAAAGAATAAAGCCAGTCCCAATGTCATCATTACCTGATTACTGAATGTAAAAAGAGCTTTTTCTTTATCTGTAGAGCCTAAGGCTCTTGAAAGAACAGAACTTCCTCCAATGCCAATTGCCATCCCTAAAGACGAAATCAGAAAAGTAATAGGAAGAACAACTGTTACTGCTGCTATTGCAAGAGAACCGATCCACCTTCCTACAAAAATAGTATCGATAAGAATATTTACCGACATAAACAGAACTCCAATAGAAGATGGAATTGCCTGTTTAATTAATAGCTTTCTAATATCTTCTGTCCCTAAAGCTCCTGAGCTAATAGCCATTCTTTATACTGTGGTTACCTCTGTTTCCCATTCCCGAATCCATTTACAAATGGTCTCTACCCAATCATCATTATCATTCAGACACGGAATAGTTATGAATTCCTCCCCTCCATGTTCTTTAAATTGATGGTTTGCTTCCATTCCTATTTCTTCTAATGTTTCTAAACAATCAGAAACAAAAGCCGGAGTTACAACGGCTAATTTCTTAATTCCTTTTTCCGGCATTTCATTAATAGTCATATCCGTATAAGGCGTTAGCCATTGATCTCTTCCAAGTCTTGACTGGAAGGTCTGACTATATTTTTCTTTTGGAAGATTTAAAAATTCTGCTACCAGTCTTGTTGTTTCATAACATTGGTGACGATAACAGAACTCATGTGTGGGTGATGGAGTCTGGCAGCAGGAACCATCTATTTTGCAATGTGATTTTGTAACATCTGATTTTTTAATATGTCGTTCCGGAACACCATGATAAGAGAACAATAAATGATCATAATCAAAATTCTCCAGTCCTGTTTTTATCGAGTTGGCAAGATCTCTGATATAATCCGGTTTATTATAAAAAGCAGGAACACTTGAAAATTTCATTTGGGGAAAATGTTTCTTTCTGATCTCTTCTGCTAAAACTAAGATTGTTTCTGTAGTAGCCATTGCAAACTGCGGATATAACGGAAACAATAATACTTCTGTTACTCCCTTATCCGCTAACTCCTGAAGACCTGTTTTTATGGAAGGATTACCATATCGCATCGATAATGCAATGGGAATCTCTGTTTTTTGTACTACTTTCTGATGTAATCTTTTTGATAATACAATTAGTGGAGAACCCTCGTCCCACCAAATTTTTTTATAAGCTGCCGCTGATTTTTTTGGTCTCGTATTCAGAATTATCCCTTTTACCAATAATGCACGAAATAAAAAAGGATAATCAATCACTCTTTCATCCATTAAAAACTCATCTAAATAAGGCTTGACATCCTTTGGTTCCGGGCTTTCAGGAGAACCCAGATTTACTAGTAACACACCTTTCATTTGGGGAAATTTATTTTTTATAAAAGTAAGTATTATTTAAGCCTTAGAAAAATAGAAAATATTATTTTTATCTATGGCTATATCAGTAAAATGCATCCCTTTTAAAAAAAAGAGAAAAAAATCATTTTATTTTGAAATTATAAAAGAATAAAATCTCTTATTCTGAATTGTTTTTACCGGAGTTCCTTTTTTGAATTGATTGATATCAATATGCAGAACATTTGAAGTTCCGGGTGTAATTGAAAAGGTTTCAAAATAATATTCTTTTGTGTTCTTTCCACAAATCAAATTAAGTTGTTTTCTGAAATTAGGATGTGGATCCAGATCAATCTCTTTGTTTTTATCTATTTTTATCCGAACAGATCTTGCCTCTACTTCCCGCTCCTTTTCTTCTGAATCAACAATAATTAATCTCTGATACTTTTCCATTTCTAATCTAAATAAAAATCTCTTTTATTCATCCTTATCCTGAACTAACAAAAAGGGTTCTTCCTCATAATCACTATTGTATAAAAGCAACGATAATTCCCAATCACCATCACCATCCTGCGGATATTCATAGAGCGTTAATTTTTTATCTCCAACCCTCCATTGGCAAAAAGAAGGACAAGAACCTATCCATATTTTTTCTTCACGACTTGGGCTTCCAAACAATTCAACTAAAAATTCTTTTGTCTTTTCTTTTAAAGAAGTGAAATATTTTTGCTCCGCATTTTTTATATTCGACATCTCATACCTATTATCCCATTCATAACAATAACGAGACGCAAGTACCATATAAGCACCGGCAGAGTACCTGTTCCCATATATTTCATCCTCAAAATGATCTTGTACAATACCGGAAATTTCTCTGTTCAGTATTTGTTCTGTTAATTTTTGCAGCTTTTCTTTTGTATCAAATTGATTGAGATTGGGAGTATAGGCGTAATTCATGTTACATACAGCAAGACAGATTCCGGATGCTCGTTGCTCTAAAAACAGTACTATTTCCTCATTAATACACCAACCCTTCTGTAAAGGAAAAAAATAATCATCACTGCTTTGAGCTATTTCTTCCTGGTATGTGTAGTGCGGCTCTCCATATTTGCGGCTAAGTATTTCAAGGAAATCCTGAAAGTCTTCCGGTCTGTTATATCGGGTTAAACGAACTCCCTGCCAATAGCGTTCTTCACTTTTCAATACATAGAAACCGTCCTGCTCATTTACCGGAGCGCTTTCACAATACAGCCATTGGTGCTTAACAGCAGAGTTTGTGATTACTGTTTCTGCCAGCTCCAGCACTTTCTCTTTTTCATTCTCTATTGAATATTCTGCGTAAATCATAATTTTATTCTTTTACCATTATAAGATTACCTGTTTCTTTTCAAAAATATTTTTAATATAATCAGCCGTAAATCACATTTCTTCAGTCATTTATAATTACTTTTGGAGAAAAGAAAAAGAAATAAAGATCTTTCATAAAAACATAAGGACTATGATTTACAGCTACTTTCTCTAAACATTAGTTCTCTATAAAACAGGAATAAAACTTAGTATCCACTTTTACAATCGGGAAACGCAGTGGTAATGTTTCTTTTTCTATTCTGTGGAAACCGTTCTTTTCATAAAACCGCTGTGCAGCAACAAACTGATCTGTAGTTCCTAAATACAGATTTGTATATCCTTTTTGCTTTGCCAAATCAAAAAGAGTCTCCAGCAAATGTTGTCCGACACGATATTCTTTCCCTCTATAATCCACATTTACAAACATTTTTCGCAAGGCTCCCTGATTGCTTCCGATATCCAGTAACGCAATAGTCCCAATCACTTTTCCTTCTTTTAAAGCAACCCAAAAATCTCCTTTATCTTTCTGATAAAAATCCGGGATCTTTTCTAAATCCGGCTGCGACTGAAGGTCCAGAGCAACACCAAATTCTTTCTGCTGAATGTCCAGTATCAGTTGTATAACTTCTTGTTTATGGGAATCCGAATAGGATTGTATTTCTATTTTACTCATAAAATTCTTTTGAATATTCTACTATACCGTTTACTCCTTCCAGTCCTTTTTCAGTCAGACTAATTACCATACAGTTTTCATCTGGAACTTCAAAAGGCAATTTAATTCCATATTTTTTTGTCAACTCATACCCGAATTTTGGATAATATTTCTCATGCCTCAGCAGTACAACAGACTGAAAACCGAGTTCCTTTGCCACTCTGTGACTTTCCAGAATCAGTTTTCCTCCAACTCCTTTATTCTGAAATTCCGGTTTTACGCTAACTGGAGCTAATGCAAGGGAAGGGAAAACAGCTTCATAATCTGAAGGTTGTTCTTTTCTTAAAGTAATTTTCATTTCTGTTATTTTTTACAAATAGGAAAAGCTTAAATATAATAAAATGTTTTAAAAAGACATTGCAAAACTAACTCTAGTTTCTTTTCCGTTATAAAATGGAATTAACATTGAAGTTGTTTTGGATTCTTTACTGTTAAATATTTTTTCATTCAAAAACGGATGAATCCAATACGCTGCTTTTGTACTTAATATCCCAAAACCAGCACTAGCCACAACATCAGTGAACCAGTGACGATCATTATACATTCTAAAAAAACCGGTTCCTGTAGCTACTGCATATCCCGTAATGCCATACCAGATAGAGACATCCTTATATTCCTGATATAAAAACTCTGCTCCGGCAAAAGCTATTGTAGTATGTCCCGACGGAAAAGAATTTCGAGTCGTTCCATCTGGTCGTTCTACTCTGGTAAGACGTTTTAATCCGTTTACTGTTACAGCGACAAAAACCATTGATGTCCCTAAAATAACTGTTCTGTCCTTTATATTATTTTTTCCTTCTACCCCTAAAAGATTTAGAGCATACACAGAAAGCGCCGGTGCATATTGAGAGAAATCATCAACAGTGATCTTATTATCAATATGTTCCTGCATTTCATTCTTTATTTCGGAATTATAGAATTGTAAACCATCACTTTCAATTCCTATAACCCCATATCCAATCAAAACAGCAGGTATAATCAACTGCTTATAATTAAATTTTAAATCTTCTTCCTGATATACTTCTTCTTTTTCTGTATTCTCTTCCTGTATCTCCTGAGCATTTAATGTAATACAACTAAACACAATATTCTACTCATCATTTCCTAATTAATTACTTTACTGTTTTTAAAATTGAAATTCCAACCAACAGCGTGCAAAGGAAATGTTTAATAATGATGTTTTCTTTTTATTTGTTAATTTAAAAACATACTAAATAAGTTTTAGCTTTTTTATAAGAAATATGATGTATTTTTATACTAATGGATTTCATTCAAATAGTATTTTTTCTCCTAATTCATGTTCAAGTTCTCTGATTTTTTCTATTGAAATTATATCTCCCCAACCATAATAATGATTTTTATCTTTAGCTAAAGGATGGTCTCTCATCACTTTAAATGATAAAATATCAGCTCCTTCAAGGACACCCTGTCTATCTACATAAACATAATTTTTGTCCTTTCCATAATAGCCATTTAACATCTGAAATGTAGTATGATCAATATTATTTTCTATACGGAACCAACCGCCACCAGACATCGTATAATGATAATAGATATGGTTTTTGTCTTTATAATAGGAAGAGTTTCCTAGTTGATGAAACGTAGAAGTATCGATTATTTTATTTAAAGGTAGTTCTTCTTCAGAAGAATAAAATTTAGTAATATAGTAACTGGTTAGACCGTCTTTCCCTTCGCTCCCAAGTGCAGCGAATGTTTTATACCCTATATTTCCATCTTTATCCTTCCATAAACCACATCGTAGTTTTTCCCAACCCGACTCACTGTCCTTTTCATCTACTTTTGTCTTTACTGAAATAGCTGTCACTTCTTCTTTTTCCTTTTGATTTCCTTTAGACACAAAAATCGTTTTATAGTAAATTATTCCGGAAACCAGAATTAAAAGTAACAGAATAGAATATTTTTTCATTTTAAAAATCATGTATTATGTATTAGGGTTCAGAGCCATTAAATACTTTTTAGGAGTGGTTCCGAATTTCTTTTTAAAAGCAGCAATAAAATGACTGGAAGTACTATATCCTATTTTCAGTCCTACTTCATTTACATTATAGGATCCTGAATCTAATAAACGTCTGGCAAATTCCATTTTATAGTCAAAAAGAAAACTATAAACTGAATCTCCGTAAATCTGCTTGAACCCCATTTTTAATCTTTTTAGATTAATCCCCACCTCATCTGCCAGCTCCTGTAATGTAGGTGGCTCCGCCATATTTGCAATTACAATATCCTTTGCTTTTCTGATTTTAAGCACATTATCTTCATCTACTAAAAACGGACATTGTTCCGCATTCGAATCTTCTGTTCTGTTAAAATACAGACTTAATAATTCATATCCTTTACCCCTATAGTATAAGTTTTTAATGGACGGATGAAGATTAAAATTAAAAAGCTGGTTTAATACAATAGCCATAGAAGGTGTTATCTTCGCATCATTATAATACTTTTTATCTTTATTGTTTTCACTTAAAAAGGGAATATAATCTGCCTCACTGGAAAACAAAGCATGGAACTTTTTAATCGATATAAATACTGAAATAATCCAGGAATGAGGTGCAATTTCTAAATGTACCGGCAACTCTTTTTGTGGATTATAAAGCAATAATGACATATCATCTTTTAACTCCAGTGCATATCTGCCTTCATTAAAAATAAACTTTGCCTTTCCTTTAATTCCAAAATGGAATTGTATTAATCCATTGTCAACTTCTCGTTCAAAATGTATCGTTTCATTAGCATCATTTTGAAAACGAATCAGTATAAAATCATCTTCAATTTTTATTTCTTCCTGAGACCCCATAGCGGTATTTTTTTATCTGTTCTTTGAATTAAAACACATTCTGTTATTTAGAATAATTCTAAACAGTATCTTTGTTAAGAGTTGATTTCAGTACAAATTTAACCTTTTTTAGAGTTGTAGACTGATTTTTAACTAAAATATCCCTCAGCGTTACAAATAGCCCCCCTAGCGTTACTTTTATAAAAAGGATAATGATATTTTTGTTGAACTTTTAGGAAAAGTATATATTCTATGGAAAATCAAAACATATCTAAACATCAGTATTTCTATGCAATAGGATTAAGCTATAAAAAGGCAGATGCAGAGATAAGAGGAAAATTCAGTTTAGATAGCACATCTAAAGCCCAATTACTGAAACAGGCAAAAACGGAGGGGATTAACAGCTTAATTGTTACCTCAACCTGTAACAGAACCGAAATATATGGTTTTGCACAACATCCTTTTCAGTTAATCAAATTATTATGTGATACTACTCAGGGCACTATTGATGATTTCCAAAAAGTAGCTTACATCTACAAAAATCAGGATGCCATATCCCATCTGTTTAAAGTAGGAACAGGATTAGACAGTCAGATATTAGGTGATTTTGAAATTATAAGTCAGATTAGAAACAGCTCTGTTGAATCAAAATCTGCCGGATTATTAAATGCTTATATGGAGAGACTGGTAAATGCAGTTATTCAGGCAAGTAAAAAAGTGAAAAATGAAACAGAGATTAGTTCTGGAGCCACTTCGGTTTCTTTTGCCTCTGTTCAGTATATCATGGATCATGTTGAAAATATCAGCAATAAAAACATACTTCTTTTTGGCACAGGCAAAATAGGAAGAAACACCTGTGAAAATCTTGTAAAACACACCAAAAATGATCATATTGTTCTGATTAACAGAACAAGAGATAAGGCTGAAAAAGTTGCTGGAAAATTTAATCTTCTTGTTAAGGATTTTGATCTGTTACCCCTTGAAATCGAAAAAGCAGATGTTTTGGTAGTGGCAACAGGTGCGCAAAAACCAACTATAGATAAGGACATTTTAAAAGTAACCAAACCTCTATTAATACTAGATTTATCTATTCCAAAAAATGTGAATGAAAATGTACAGGAGATAGAAGGAGTTACTTTAATTCATATGGATCAACTTGCAGAAATGACAGATGCAACATTGGAAAACAGAAAAAAACATATTCCCGCAGCCGAAGCAATCATTAATGAGATCAAAGAAGAATTCAACACCTGGACCAATGAAAGAAAATTTGCTCCTACAATACACGCACTGAAAGAAAAACTAAATACAATAAAAGATTCTGAGTTAAATTTTCAACGTAAGAAAATCTCAAATTTTGACGAAGAACAAGCTGAAATCATCAGTAAACGCATTATCCAAAAAATCACTACTCATTTTGCTAATCATTTGAAAGACAGCGACACTATGGTTGATGAAAGTATCGAATGGATTGAGAAAGTATTTCAAATAGAAGCCGTTAGAAATGAATAGAACGATACGAATTGGCACAAGAGATAGTCAATTAGCCCTTTGGCAGGCACACACAGTAGAAAAAAAATTAAATAATTTAGGATATAAAACAGAAATTATAGCAGTAAAGTCAGAAGGTGATTTAATGCTTAATAAGCCTTTATATGAAATGGGGATAACCGGGATTTTCACAAAAACCCTTGATATTGCCATGATTAATGGCACAGTAGATATTGCTGTTCATTCCATGAAAGACGTACCGACAGCTTTACCTAAAGGAATTGTTCAGGCTGCTGTTCTGGAACGTGCTTCAATCACTGATATTTTAGTACACAAAGGAAATCTTGATTTTCTTGATGACATAGGAACCATTGCTACAAGTAGTCTAAGAAGAAGAGCACAATGGTTGCACAGATATCCTCATCATACTATTACAGATTTGCGTGGTAATGTAATTACCCGTTTAGAAAAATTGGAAAGAGAAAACTGGAATGGTGCTATTTTTGCCGCAGCAGGATTAGAACGTATTAATATAAAACCTGAGAATTACATTAATTTAGACTGGATGATACCCGCTCCCGCACAAGGAGCAATGGTAGCAGTTGCAATGGAAAATGATCCTTTTTGTCTTGATGCGCTGGCAAAACTGAATCATAAACCAACCGATATTTGTACACACGTAGAACGTCAGTTTTTAAAAACACTTGAAGGTGGTTGTACTGCTCCTATTGGTGCGGTTGCCACTATTGAAGGAGATCAGATCTCTCTTCAGGGCGGTTTATTTTCAATTGACGGAAAAGAAAAAATCTATGTAGAAAAAAATGTTGCATTAATTGATTTTGAAAACTTCGGAGAAATTTGTGCTCTTGAAGTTTTGAATAATGGAGGTAAAGCAATTATGCAAAAACTCAAAGTGAACAAATAACAAACCGTCAAAATGAGAAAAGAATCCTTATTGAATCTTATATACCGATTCTTTGATATAATCATTCTTAGCTTTCTGGTATTTGATTTTGGATATAACACTGCTGAATCCTATAAACTTCATAAATTAATCGGACTGGTAATCCTTACATTGATCCTTTTAGTTTTCAATATAATAAAATATTCTTTTTACAAAACCCAAGCAAAAAAGAAAATCGCTCTCAGAAACACAATTGTATTATCTATTCTTGTTGTTATTTCTGGAATAGTTGCTTTTATCAATAAAGATTTGAGTCTCTTTTATATCTTAAAATCCGTAAGACCAGTTCTTGAAGGAGGATTACTCTTTTACTTTATTTTACGATTAATGAGTTTAGTACGCTATATCTACAGTGTGTATTATAATCCTGCAATTATGTTTGTGGGCAGTTTTTTTATTATTGCTTTAGCCGGTTCGTTTCTTTTAATGCTACCCAATGCAACTAATCACGGTATATCATTTACAAATGCACTGTTTACTGCTACAAGCGCCGTATGTGTAACAGGATTAAATGTACTTGAAACATCAGATCATTTTACAATGGTGGGACAAACCATCATTTTGATACTGATACAACTGGGCGGACTGGGAATATTAACCTTTACTTCTTTTTTTGCTTTCTTTTTTAAAGGAAATTCTTCTTTCAAAGAAGGATTAAATGTGAAAGATTTTATTGCTTCGGATAGTATGAAAGATGTATTAAAAACGGCAATGAATATTGTAGTCTTCACTTTAAGTGTAGAACTTATAGGAGCAATATTTATTTTTTATTCTGCAAGTCATGCCACTGCGCTCTCTGACCGAATATTCTTTTCTGTATTCCATGCTGTTTCCGGTTTCTGTAATGCCGGTTTTTCCACCATTTCGGGGAATTTGTATGCAGAGAGTGTTCGTTACGATTATACTTTACAATGGATCATTATGAGTTTAATTGTTTTTGGCGGATTAGGATATAATATTGCTTACAATTTCTATGAATATCTAAAAAAAGCCGTTATTCGATTACTTCATATCAAAAAACCCGATCTGAAAGTAAGAATCATTACACTGAATACAAAAATTATAATTTATACTACTGGAATTTTATTAATTGGAGGATTTATATTCCTTTTTATAGCAGAATATAATAACACCTTAACAGAACATCCAACCCTGTTTGGAAAAATAACAGCTACAGCATTCAACGCTGTAACACCCAGAACAGCAGGTTTCAGTAATGTAGATTATACACATATGACTGCACCTTCTTTATTGTTCATCATATTTTTAATGTGGGTTGGAGCTTCTCCTGCATCAACCGGAGGAGGAATAAAAACCAGTACTTTCGCACTGGCAGCACTTAATATCATTGCAATTGCACGAGGAAAAAATAAAATAGAAATTGGCGGCAGAGAAATCTCCGGAGAGTCTACAAAAAGAGCTTTTGCCATTGTTTTCATATCTCTTATTGTAATCGGGATTGCTATTATGCTAGTCCTTCTATTTGAACCAAAAGGAACCGATTTGCTTACTGTTGCTTTTGAATGTTTTTCTGCTTACAGTACTGTGGGACTTAGTATGAATTTTACTCCAACTATGACAGAACCGAGTAAATATATAATTATTCTTGTTATGCTCATAGGTCGTATCGGAATGCTTAATTTAATGATCGGGTTAATGAGACAGATGCATCATCAGTTTTATCAATATCCAGAAGAAAATATATTAATTAACTAATCCTATTATAGAAATGAAAGTAATTATTTTTGGTTTAGGAAATTTTGGTATGTCGCTCGCTTTAAGTCTGACAGAAACAAATAATGAAGTTATCGGAGTAGACAAACAAATCGACAAGGTTAATCTTGTAAAAGATAAAATCTCTCATGCCATTTGTTTAGATTCAACAAATGAGCTGGCTTATGAGGCACTTCCGATGAAAGATTCTGATATTATCGTAGTCGCTATAGGTGAGAATGAAGGTGCTGCAATTATTACAACGGCCATTATCAAAAAACTGTCCGAAGCAAAGATCATTAGTCGTTCCTTATCTCCCATCCATGATACCGTACTGGAAGCAATGGGTGTTTTTAATATTGTACATCCTGAACAGGAATCTGCTGACCGACTAACAAAACAAATCAACTTTAAATCATCTCTGTCCAACTATCAACTGGATAATAATTATACTATAACCGAGTTAACAGCAAAGCCTGAATTTATAGGCAAAACACTTCAGGAATTAAACGCTATAGATGAATACCACCTGAATGTGATAACCATTATTCGTAAAAAAGAAAAAACAAATCTGTTGGGTAAAAAAACAACTAAAAAAGAATCTATTGGTCTTCCTTTTCCCAAAACGGTAATACAGGATGATGATATATTAGTTGTTTTTGGTGAAAACACAAATATTTCTGTTTATTGTACAGAATAAATTAAGTAAGATAAAATGAGAATACTTTCCACTAAAAAATTAGAGATCAATCAGAAACAGTTTTTATTAAACGCTGGTCACTCTGTTCTTGAAGCGGATTTTATAAAAACAATATCTAAAGATTTTAATCTGGATATTATCCATAATTATTTGATTTTTACAAGTCAGAATGCAGTGAAAAGTATTTTAAATAATAAGAACAAAAGTCTTATTCTTAATGTTCCCTGCATTTGTGTTGGTATAAAAACAAAACAAGCATTAGAACAAAACGGTTTTAAAGTAATAGAATGTACTGATTATGCATTAGAATTGGGTACAATAATAAAAGAGAAATACTCTGATAAAAAGTTTACTTTCTTTTCCGGTAACCTAAGAAGAGATACTTTACCCTCTGCTATGCATTCCGCTAATATTGAGTTTAATGAGATCTGTGTTTATGATACCATTCTAACACCTCATAAAATTTCTACGGAATTAGACGGGATTTTATTTTACAGCCCTTCCGGAATAGAGAGTTATTTAAAAGAGAACATCATAACAAATGAAATTTGTTTTTGTATTGGTACAACCACAGCAGAAACACTAAAAAATAATACTGAAAATATAATTATTGCGAAACAACCTACTGTTGAAAATATAATTATACAAAGTATAAATTATTTTAAAGAAAACAATTAATCGCTTTTTTGCTAAAGCAATAAACAAAAGAGAAAAATGATAAAGAACGATTTATTTTTAAGAGCATTAAAAGGAGAAACAGTAGAAAGACCACCAGTATGGATGATGCGTCAGGCAGGAAGATATTTACCGGAATTCAGAGTTTTACGTGATAAATACGATTTTTTCACCCGATGCAGAACACCAGAACTCGCAACAGAAATTACCGTTCAGCCGATCAAAGCAATTGCTCCCGATGCAGCAATACTGTTCTCCGATATATTAGTAGTCCCTCAAGCTATGGGAATCCATGTTGAGATGAAAGAAAATGTAGGTCCATGGCTCCCTAACCCTATTCGTACTATTCAGGATGTAGAAAAAGTAATTGTTCCGGATATTCATGAAACTTTAGGATATGTAATGGAGGCTATAAAAATGACTAAACAAGAGCTGAATGATGAAGTTCCGCTGATTGGTTTTGCAGGTTCTCCATGGACTATTTTTTGCTATGCTGTAGAAGGAAAAGGTTCTAAAAGTTTTGATACCGCAAAAGGATTCTGTTTTTCACAACCAGAAGCAGCACACGTTTTGTTACAAAAAATAACAGATACCACCATTCTTTATTTAAAAGAAAAAGTAAAAGCAGGTGTTAATGCAGTCCAGATCTTTGACAGTTGGGGAGGTATGCTTTCCCCTGTTGATTATCAGGAATTCTCCTGGAAATATATTAACCAGATCACAGAAGCATTAGCTCCGGAAATACCAGTTATTGTTTTTGGAAAAGGGTGTTGGTTTGCCTTAGGTGAAATGGCACAAAGTAAAGCGTCCGCTTTAGGGATCGACTGGACCTGCTCTCCAAGAAATGCACGTTATCTAACCGGAGGGAATATTACTTTACAAGGAAATTTTGATCCGTCAAGATTGCTTTCTCCTCCTGCAACTATTAAAAAAATGGTACATGAAATGATTAATGAATTTGGTAAAGATAAATATATAGTGAATCTGGGACATGGTATTTTGCCTAACATTCCTGTAGATCACGCAAAAGCATTTATTGATGCTGTAAAAGAATATAAAGGGTAAGTTATCGGCAGATAAACTAAAATGCAAAACATAATTGAAAGATATAATCGTCCCTTTGAATATGTTTCTGTTCTGACCAATATTATTATTGCTTATCAGATCTTTGAACTATGGACTTCTCCTTCTGTAAGCGATGCTGAAAATATTTTCAGTATCGCTTATTTGATGGCTTTCGAATTCATTATGGTACATTCGGGAGTATTTATGTCTGTTGTCCCAACAAAAGTAAGTCTGCTTATTTTTGTTCCCGGTTATGCTCTTTTTGCTTTTATGTTTAGTTCCACGATGCCTGATAATACCATTTTATATGTGTATTTTATTGCTGTGTTAAACCGAATGCGATTTGCTTTTACAAATGTTTCTCCGAAAATGATACGAGAAAATATCGGAATATCTGCTTTTAAAGCTATGACTTACTTAATATTGATTTTTATTTTTATTTTTTTACAGGGTATACTACCCCGGTTTGCTTTAACACCAGATTTCTTAGAATTATCCGGATATAATTCTATAAAAAACACAGGTGGATTATTTTTGGATTTTCCTCATGTAGCTTTAGCTTTTGGAATGACCTATTATTTAGCAGGAGTTGCGATTGAAGTTTTCATTATAAAGACTTCCTCTGAAACTAACGAACAAAAAAATAAAAGAATAGATAGAATAACAAATATACTGGATAAAATTTCTAATCAAAAAGAACTCAAACATGCTAAACAAAGGATTAAGAGACGAACAGAATGAAAAAATTAATAATGTATTAGCACAACTAATGGCATTAGGTTTTGTTCCGGAAGGATGGAATGATTCAGATAAAAACAATGTTGAAAAACAACTTAGTATACTGGAACTGAATATTCAGAATTTAATAGATTTTGATTTAGGACAACTGCTTACTTATCTTAATAAAAAATCTTTTGATTGGGCTAATTATGAACTGTTTGCAGATTTTCTTATCTCTTTATCAGATAAACTCGAAGATCACAGAACCGTTTTAAGAGAAAAAGCAGTTGGATTATACAGTTATATTCAGCAGGAGAGTAAAACCTTTTCTTTTGATATTTTTAATAAAATAAATAACGCTAAGGTATAACTTTACAGATTATTATATCCTAACAGGTTAAAAAAACCTGTTAGGATATATATGTTTAAAATAAAAAAGAGCCCTATTCTCCTAACAGGTTTTTTTAACCTGTTAGGTATAAAAGCAATAATCTGTTTAATAAAAAATTTAAGATTAAAATAGAGTCTTAGCTTGTAAGAAGACAAAAGAAAAAACAATGAAAAATAAATTCTATCAATACATCGAGAAATTACAGGATACCATAACAGCCGGTTTAGAAAAGGCAGATGATAAAGCTGTTTTCCGTGAAGATCTCTGGAAACGTCCGGAAGGTGGCGGAGGCAGAACTCGTGTAATTGAAAACGGAGCTGTTTTTGAAAAAGGTGGTGTCAATATATCTGCTGTTCATGGACCTCTACCTGTTGCAATGCAACAGCATTTTAATGTAGGAGACGTTGATTTCTTTGCCTGTGGATTAAGCTTGGTCATTCATCCGAAAAATCCAATGGTACCAACAGTACATGCCAACTGGCGTTATTTTGAAATGTATGATAAACAAGGAAACGTTGTAGAACAATGGTTTGGTGGCGGACAGGATCTTACGCCATATTATTTATTTGAAGAAGACGCAGTTCATTTCCATCAGGTTTGTAAAACGGCCTGTGATAAACATAATTCTGAATTCTATCCAAAATTCAAAAAACAATGTGATGAATATTTCTGGAATGCTCATCGTAACGAAGCAAGAGGTATTGGTGGTTTGTTTTTTGATCATTGTAAGACCTCTAATAATATGACTATGGAAAATTGGTATGACTTTGTTACAGAAGTAGGAAACAGTTTTCTTGAAGCTTATATTCCAATTGTGGAAAAAAGAAAAAAAAACAATTATACTCCGGAAAATAGAACTTGGCAAGAAATACGCCGTGGACGTTATGTCGAATTCAATCTGGTACATGACAAAGGAACTTTATTCGGATTAAAAACCAATGGACGTATTGAAAGCATACTAATGAGTCTGCCACCACATGTACAATGGGTATATGACCATCATCCTGAACCAGGAAGCCCTGAAGAAAAACTAATTACTATTTTAACGCATCCAAAAAACTGGATGCAGTAATATAACACTCTTATTCACTGAATAATAAATCATGTTAGCAGTAAAATGTTGGCAATAAATTTAAAAAATTATGTATCCGCTAAGAAGAAACAGAAGATTAAGAACCAATGAAGCAATCCGTTCATTAGTACGTGAAACCATTATTACTCCAAATGATTTTGTAGCTCCTCTATTTGTAACCGAAGGTAAAGGAGTAAAAGAAGAGATTCAGTCTATGCCGGAATATTTCAGACTAAGTCTGGATAATCTGGAAAAAGAAGTAAAAGAATTATGGAAACTGGGAATTAAATCCGTTTTACTGTTCGTTAAAGTCCCTGATAATTTAAAAGACAACAAAGGAACAGAAGCGGTTAATCCGAACGGATTAATGCAACGTGCCATTAAAACGGTTAAAAATGCTGTCCCTGAAATGATTGTAATGACTGATGTAGCATTAGACCCTTATTCTTCTTACGGACATGATGGTATTGTAGAAAACGGACTAATTTTAAATGATGAGAGTGTAGCTGCCTTAACAGAAATGAGTCTTTCACATGCACATGCCGGAGCCGATATTCTTGCCCCAAGTGATATGATGGATGGTCGTATTCTTGCCATTCGTGAAGCACTGGAAGATGACGGTCTGATCAATACCGGGATTATGAGTTACAGTGCAAAATACGCTTCTGCATTCTATGGCCCTTTTCGTGATGCTCTGGATTCAGCACCCGGTTTTGGAGATAAAAAAACATACCAGATGGATTTCAGTAACCGTATTGAAGCCATTAGAGAAACTCAGATGGACATTGATGAAGGAGCCGATATTGTAATGGTAAAACCAGGACTATGCTACTTAGATATCATCCGTGAAATCAAAAATGAAGTAACAGTTCCTGTAGCTGTTTATCAGGTAAGTGGAGAATATGCAATGGTAAAAGCAGCAGCACAAAATGGCTGGCTGGATCATGATGCTGTAATGATGGAACAGTTAATCGCTTTTAAACGTGCCGGATCAGATATAATTGCTACTTACTTTGCTAAAGATGCTGCTAAATTAATTTCTTAAGTTATAATTCATTTTATGAAATTATTTCTCAAATCAGTATTCCTAATTCTTCTTTTAGCTAGTTGCAAAAAGGAAATAACAGAACCCGTTCCGGTATCTGCTGAATATCCTCTGGCTAATGAAGGAAAACTAATTTTTGAAGGAAAAGGAAATTGTATCTCCTGTCATTTGAAAGATAGAAAAGTAATTGGACCAAGTACAATCGAAATTGCTGAAATCTATAAAAAGAAAGGCGCTGATATTACATTATTTCTCAGAGGAGAGAGTGATCCAATTGTAGATTCATCACAATATGAAATAATGAAAACTAATTTTGCTATTACTAAAATGATGACAGATGAAGAATTACAAGCTTTATCTAATTATATGTTAAGTCAGGTAAAATAGTTACTTAATGCCTTTTTATGAGTAAAACCTCATCTTTTCCAAGATGAGGTTTTCTTTTTTTAACCATTCTGTTATATCATTTACAAAATCTCTTTTATATTATTAAAAAAAATAAAGTAATTCATGTTTCATATCTATGTGTGTTAAAAAATAATTATATCTCTATTTATTTTTTTTAATCTAAAAAAATAAAGATATATTTAGATATTAATTTTTAACCAAAACAAATTATGAGTTCATTTACAGATACTGTTCAGCCAAAAGAAACAGCCAATCCTAATTTAGTAGCACGTCCTAAATTCAGAGACTGTTACGATAACTTTATTGGCGGTAAATTTGTAGCTCCTGTAAAAGGAGAATATGGAGATGTGCTATCTCCTATAGATGGAAAAGTATTTACTAAAGTAGCTAAATCTACAGTAGAAGATATTGAATTAGCTATTGATGCAGCTGAAAAAGCTTTTGTTACCTGGGGCAAAACCTCCCCGGCTGAAAGAAGTAAAGTTTTAAATAAGATCGCAGACGCAATGGAAGCCAAACTAGAACTTATTGCCGCTGCTGAAACAATAGATAACGGAAAAGCAATAAGAGAAACTCTGGCTGCGGACATTCCGTTAGCAATAGATCATTTCAGATATTTTGCAAGCGTAATCAGAGCAGAAGAAGGATCTATGACAGAACTGGATTCTGAAACTGTATCCTTAATTGTAAGAGAGCCTATCGGAGTAGTTGCTCAAATCATTCCATGGAACTTCCCTATATTAATGGCAGTATGGAAACTTGCTCCGGCACTGGCTGCGGGTAATACCATTATATTAAAACCGGCGTTTGATACACCTGTTTCCATTATGGTTTTAATGGAAGTGATTTCAGATGTATTACCAGCAGGAACTATCAACGTTATCAACGGTTCTGGCGCTAAACTGGGAGAACCTCTTGTTACTTCTCCAAGAATATCCAAAGCCGCTTTTACTGGTTCTACCGAAGTAGGAAGACAGGTAATGGAATACGCCACAAAAAATATTATTCCGGTAACTTTAGAATTAGGAGGAAAATCACCTAATATTTTTATGCCTTCCGTAATGGATAAAGATGATGATTTCTTGGACAAAGCCATAGAAGGAGCCGTTCTTTTCGCTTTAAATCAGGGTGAGATCTGTACTTGTCCTTCAAGATTACTGGTTCATGAAGATATTTGTGACGCTTTCATGAAAAGAGTAGTAGAAAGAACAAAAGCAATAAAAACAGGAAATCCTTTAGACAAAACAACCATGATGGGCGCTCAGGTTTCTGCAGCTCAGAAAAAAACCATTCTGGAATATATCAAAATAGGGAAAGAAGAAGGCGCAGAACTACTTACAGGTGGAAATGCTAATGAACTGGGAGACGGTCTTGAAAATGGATTTTATATAGAACCAACCATTTTTAAAGGACATAACAAAATGCGTATTTTTCAGGAAGAAATCTTCGGCCCTGTATTAGCCGTTACCACTTTCAAAACCACTGAAGAAGCTATTGCAATAGCAAATGATACAATATACGGATTAGGTTCCGGTTTGTGGACAAGAGATGCTCATGAAATCTATCAAGTCCCAAGAGCTATTAAAGCAGGTCGTGTATGGATCAATCAATACCATTCTTATCCGGCAGGAGCTCCTTTCGGAGGATACAAACAATCCGGTATTGGAAGAGAAAACCATAAAATGATGTTAGACAGTTATAGCCAAAGTAAAAATATGCTTATTTCTTATAATAAAAAAAGATTAGGTTTTTTCTAATAAAAAATAACCCTACACTAAAAAAATAAGAGTAGTTTCTTTAATTTCTATAAAGAAACTACTCTTATTTTCAATTACCTCTCCACTGTAAACCTAAAAAACTAATCAAGAAACACTCTCTATCGTTTAGCTCAATAAACCATAAGACAATTGTCATTTATGCACCTCTACCTTACTATAGCATATCCAGTCTAATCTAAATAGATAAAAACAGTTTCTTTTAGTACTTTTATTTGTATCGATTATCTCTCTTATATTATTATCAGCAGAACTATAGCCAATATATTACAGAAAATTTTATACTAATAAAAAATTCAAATTTTAACAATTGAGAATTAATAATTTCTAAAAAAACAGACTTATTTTTGTTTTTTTATCTAAAAATTATTGTTGTTATAGATCAATATAGCAAACAATGTGTTTATTGTTTGCTTTTATTGTTATATAAATTGTTTTTCTGTATTTTTGCTAAATTGTTTTAGGTTATTTTTAAGTTATAGTAAGACTTTATTTTTAATTCTATATTAAATCTGAATAATCTGCTGATTTCAAGTTTTCAGCAAACCCACTCTTTTTTAAACATACACAGTATACAACTATGAGAAAAAAAATACTATTATTTTTTGTTATTAATGTTTTACTTTATAAAGCTCAGGGACAAGTAGGCATAAACACCAGATCCCCTGAAGCAACCTTTCACTTAGAGAGACATTTAACGAAAAAACAAGCAGAGGGTATCATAGGAATCCGATACACAGGAGATCAACTACAAAAAAAAAGTAATCTCTATGGAGAAAAACAAGATGGTGTTTTTCTATATATAACAGAGCCTCCAACATCCCCAACCCCTCCTAAAAAATTACATTTAATTACCAAAGCAGGCTATTATTACTATGACTCCGAAGATGATATATGGAGACCAATGCAACCTGAAACAGAATGGAAACCTATCATTGCAATTGTAAATAAAGCAGAAAAACAAATTATCCAATCAGATACCTTTGCTAAATGGGATACATTAGATGGACTTAATCTAGAATCAATAGAGCTTATTAATGGTACAGGTGGTACTTTTATAAAGTTTCCACCTGAAAAAAGCTTTAAAGTTACAGGAATGATTAGTATTGACGGTCAGTCAGGTGCTACTTATATTTCAAGTTATTTTGTTTTACAAAGTGAAGATGGAAAAATTATCAAACCCTTTGTTGATACCTATGGTTTCTGTGCATCTTCTAATAGAAATGTTTCTGATGGAGGCATTTCTAATCCTATTATTATTTTCACCACAAATGAAACCCCGATACTACTCAAATTAATGTTAAACAGAGATCCTACTAAAATAACATACATGGCCGGTGCATCTACTGTTCTTTCTCTAGGATCATATTTGCTGATACAAGAACTATAAATTATTAATTCCGCTTTAATAAAGCACTTCATTTATTTTAACAATTACAACAAAGTATGAGAAATAACACCTTCTTTTTTATATTTATCGCTATAAGTCCTTTTTTTTGTCAAAGCCAAACAGGTATAAACATAAAAAATCCTGCCGTAACACTCCATTTAGAAAAAGAAACGAGTCCTTTAAAGGCAGAAGGTATTATAGGTGTTAAGCTAACCGGTAATGAGTTACAACATGACGCTGATTTATATGGAATACAGCAGCATGGAACTTTTGTTTATGTATCAGCACTACCTGATAAGTCAAATTATCTAACAAAGTTAATTACCAGACGTGGTTACTATTACTATGATTCCAATAGTAAAATATGGAGACCTATGTTTCCTATAGCCACAACAACAGAACTTATTTCTGTTGTTGTAGATAAAACAAGTATTCAGGAAATAAAAGGAAATAGCAATTCCTCTACTGAAATTACATGGAATACATTGCGTGGACAAAACGCTGACTTAATCACACTTTTACCAGATAACATCAGAATAAGATTTCCTGAAGGAAGAACATTTAGAGTAACAGGAATAATTGGCATTTCCGCAACTAATACTTCCGGTAGAGCTACTGTACCTACTTACATACTAACTAATTTTATATTAGAAAACGAAGATGGAAGCCCTTCTGATTTAGACATAGACACTAATGGTTTTACTGAATCTTACAACGAAGCTTATTCAGATGGTGGTGTTACCAACCCTGTAGCTATTTTTTCTACTGGCAGAAAACCAGTACTACTTAAATTAATAGCTCGAAAACCTGTAAATGGAAGAGCAACATTTATGTCTGGGTCACCTGAAACAAATACCCCCTCAACAATGAGAACCTATTTATTAATAGAGCAGTTTTAATCTTTTTGTATTCTTTAACGATACTGATTAAAGATGTTATAACAATCTAAATTCTAATTAATTAAACTTGTGTAAAAAATTTAATAATCTCTTTAATACAAATAAAATGGTGTGATTTTCATTCGTGTAAAATGGTTTTTACAAATACATTAAGATAGCACTATAAAATATATTTGTCTCAATATTTTTACATAAAACCATTTTATAAAAATTAAAAAAAAACAAAATCCTTATCTTATTTAAAACAAACATGAAAAAAATAGTACTATTATTATTGATAATGATAACTTTCTTTTGCCAATCTCAAAATCAAGAAGATATAAATCAAGTAGGTATAAATACAAAAGGCTCAATTCCTAATGCAACACTTGATATAAAGAAAAATGACTCCTTAATAGCAGGAGGTATAATAGGTGTGCGATTAACAGGCAATGAATTACAAGAAAGAAGTTCTTTATACGAAAAATCAAAACATAACGGAACTTTCGTTTTTGTAACATCAATACCAAAAGACAAAAATAGCCAAACAAGTCTAATTAATGGACAGGGTTATTATTTCTATGACGGTCACGATGAAATGTGGAAACCAATGCAACCTAAATCTGAAAAAGAAATAATCCTTGCTGTAGTAGATAAACAATCTATTCAAATCCTTAATAATAATAGTGGAGGACGTCCTAACAATAAAATTATATGGAATACATTACGAGGACTAAACTCAGAACTAATAACCATTGAAAATAACCATTATGTGCAATTTCCTCCAGGAAGAATTTTTAAAGTAACAGGAATAATCGGGATTCCAGACGAGCAAAAAACCCCTACTTATATCACAAGTTATTTTGTCTTAACAGATGAAAATGGAAATATTGTAACTTCTAACTTTGTGACTACAAATGGTTATACTGAATCTTCCACTGAAACTTCTTCAAACGGAGGGGTTACTAACCCAACTGCTATTTTTTCTACTGGAAACAGATTTTTAAGACTTCATTTAGTCGCTGGTAAACCTTCAAATAACAGAAGAACAATAGTAGCCGGTGCATCTACGAATAATTCTTTGGGAACCTATCTACTGATAGAAGAGATCTAGTTAGATTATTACATTCATTTTATCTGCTTGTGTACAATATCTGAGCTTATTGTTTTAGAGAAAAACACTATCAAAATTTAAATAAACACATCTTTTAACCAATAAAGTTTCCTGGAAAACCAAAGAACAAGGCTATTGATGTTGTTTTTATTAAAAGATTATAGAACATAACAAATATCATAAATATGTATTATAGGCATATATAACAGGATGTTTTTTAAAAATAAAAATAGATAAAAAACCACAAATCGTCATTTTTTATCTATTACAGGATCATAATTTAATTAAAAAATAGCTCTGATTTTATTATTTTACTATCTTTAGATTATGCAAACTGTATATATTAAAAGCCCATTAGGAATTACTCAAATTGAGGGCGATCAATATGGTATTTCTAAAATTCTTGTTTTAAATGATCCTAAAATAGATATTTCAGAAAATATCCCTGAGATATTACAAGATGCAGTACAACAACTAATAGATTATTTTGAAGGAAACCGAGCCGACTTCAATTTAAAATTAAATCCTTCAGGAACTGATTTTCAGCAAAAAGTATGGAAAGCCTTACAGGAAATTCCTTTTGGGAAAACTATGTCTTATCTGGATCTTTCAAAAAAACTCGGAGATATAAAAGCAATTCGGGCGGTTGCAAGTGCCAACGGGAAAAACCCACTATGGATCATTATCCCCTGTCATCGCGTTATTGGTACAGACGGTTCACTAACCGGTTATGCAGGAGGTCTATGGAGAAAGAAATGGTTACTGGAACATGAAAATCCATCAACGCAACAATCTTTATTCTGAAAAATAAAGAGCAAAGAAATAAAACGAAAGAGAATAATACTTTAAAAATTGAAAATATGAGATTTCTAAAAAAATTCCTACTGTGGTTCTGTATCTTTTTTGCTTTTATAATAGTATTAGCTTACATTTTTGATGTTGATTACCTTCTCAAAGCCGTGAGAACAATTTATCTTAAAGGGCACTCAACCGCTTATTTAGATGATTATAAAGTATTTGACAATAGAGTTATTGAAAAAGCAAAAATCGCTCAGCCTTGGGCAATTCATAAAGAATATAATACTGTAAAAGAAACTCCCACCCTTGAGCAAATTCATAAAGATTTGAAAACAGTTGCCTTTCTAATCATTAAAAATGACAGTATCTGGCATGAACAATATTTTGAAGACTATAATAAAGATTCTAAATCCAATTCCTTTTCAATGGCAAAAAGTGTTGTTTCAGCAGCTTTAGGAAAAGCAATTATGGAGGGTAAAATTAAAAGTCTGGATCAGCCTGTAGGTGATTTCTTCCCTGAATTCTCAACCGATTTAGCTGCAAAAATGACCGTAGGAGACCTGTCATCCATGTCTTCAGGTTTAAATTGGGATGAAGCTTATTACAGCCCTTTTTCGATCACTACCAGGGCTTATTTTGATGATAACCTTAATAAGGTAATATTAGGTTTAAAAGTAATTAAAGAACCAGGAAAACAATATAAATACCTCAGTGGAAATACACAGTTATTAGCTATGGTCATTGAAAAAGCAACAGGAGAATATTTGACTGATTATATTTCTAAAAACTTCTGGCAGCCTATGGGAGCCGAAAATGATGCTTTATGGCAAATCGACCATCCCGGAGGAATTGAAAAAGCATTTTGTTGTATTGCGAGTAATGCAAGAGACTTTGCCCGTTTTGGAAAACTGTACAAACAAAAAGGAAACTGGAATGGACAACAACTTTTAGATAGTACCTTTATCGAAAAATCAATAGCCCCAAGATTTACTTCTTCTCCCGAATATGGGTACGGATGGTGGTTAAGTGATTATCTAAATAAAAAAATATTCTATATGAGAGGACATCTCGGTCAGTTCGTAATTGTTATTCCGGAAGACGAACTAATTATTGTACGATTAGGACATCTGAAAGGGTTTCAATCTACTTCAAGACCTCATAGCGATGACTTCTATGAATATATAGATGAAACTTACAAAATGCTAAACAATGATCGAAAAAATCAGACTCCATAACATTCTCTTTCTGGATATTGAAACCGTTCCTGAAGAAGCAGATTATACTGCTTTAACAGAAGAGAAAAAAGAATTATATGAAGTCAAAACAAAATATCAAAGAGGAGAGCAGTTTACTGCTGAAGAATTTTATGAACGGGCCGGAATATGGGCCGAATTTGGAAAGATTATCTGTATTTCCGTTGGTTACTTTACGTTCAAAGGAGATGTCCGACATTTCAGGGTCACTTCCTTTTTTGGCGAAGAAACTAAAATATTAAAAGATTTTAGCAATCTGCTGAATAATCATTTTAATCAACCTCAGCATTTACTCTGTGGACATAACGCTAAAGAATTTGATATTCCTTATATCGCCAGAAGAATGATTATCAACCAAATTGCTATTCCCGATAAACTAAACCTGTTTGGCAAAAAGCCTTGGGAAGTAGCTCATCTAGATACATTGGAGTTATGGAAATTCGGAGATTATAAACATTTTACTTCTCTGAAATTACTAACCAATATCCTGAATATTCCATCCCCAAAAGATGATATTGACGGAAGTGAAGTAGCCCACACTTATTATATAGAAAAAGATATTGACCGTATTATACGCTACTGCGAAAAAGATGCAATAGCAGTCGCCCAGATTTTTCTGCGCCTGAGAAGAGAAGATTTGTTAATCGAAGAAGAAATTATTCATATCTAAAAAAGCAGTTCTGTTAATGAGCCGCTTTTTTAGATTTTTCGATGATTGGATTTTTCGAGAGCTTATGAAGATCTCTGCTCTGCAAAGTCTCCTGATTTTGTAGCCGTGTTATGGTACTAAAAGGTCAGGAGACCTTTAGACACTCCTACGAAGCCAGAGACTTCGCAGAGCAGGAAAATCAGACGAATTTTACAGAATAGAATATTTTCAAATCTTTAAATCAACTAGTTTTTCAAATTAATTATACCCTAACTTCTCCCTTACTCTTTTCAGAACACCATTTGCTACTACAGCTGCTTTTTCTGAACCTTTTTTCAGTAAAGCATCCACTTCATCTAAATGGCTCATATAATAAGTATATCGTTCTCTTTCTTTAGCAAATTTCTCTACTATTAATTCAAATAAAGCCTGTTTTGCATGACCATACCCAAAATCTCTGTTCACATTTGCATATTTAACTTTCATTTCTTCTAACTGACTTTCATTAGCCAGTAATTTATAAATAGCAAATATTTTGCAGGTTTCCGTATTCTTAGGCTCTTCAAGCGGAGTACTATCAGTTTCTATAGACATTACCTGCTTACGCAGTGCTTTATCATCCAGAAAAATATTAATATAATTATTAGCTGATTTACTCATTTTCCCCCCATTTGTTCCCGGAATATACTTCGTTTCTTCCTGTAAAAATGATTCCGGTAAAACGAATGTCTCACCCATCTGATGATTGAATCTTGCCGCGACATCACGTGTAATTTCAATATGCTGTAACTGATCTTTTCCTACAGGAACAAATTCTGCATCATACAATAAAATATCTGCTGCCATCAGCATCGGATATGAAAATAAACCGGCGTTTACATCGTCCAGTCGATCCGCTTTATCTTTAAAAGAATGTGCTAATGTTAATCGCTGATAAGGAAAAAAACAACTTAAATACCATGATAATTCTGTTGTTTGAGTCACGTCAGACTGACGATAAAAAGTAACCTTGTCTATATCCAAACCACAGGCAAGCCATGTTGCTGCTACACTATATGTATTCTCTCTTAATGTTTTCCCCTCTTTAATCTGTGTAACAGAATGTAAATCTGCTATAAAAAGAAAAGAATCATTTTCCGGTTTATTTGCCATTTCGATAGCGGGAATAATCGCCCCTAAAAGATTTCCTAAGTGAGGAGTTCCTGTACTTTGTACACCTGTAAGTATTTTTGCCATTTTAAAATTATACTATTTTAAGCAAAGTTAACCCTTTTATTAAAAACTCTCTATCGTATTCCTTACTTTTGACTTTTCAAAAAAGAATAAAATATACTTTTTTGACATAAAAAATTATATTTGCAAATGAGATTATTCAAAATTATTTTCTGGGTTTTATGGCGTATTTGGTTCTATATCTTAATGGCTATACCAATCCTTGTAATGTTTCCTTTTCTATTTATATCCATATTGTCGGAAAAATGGTATCCTCAGTTTTTCGTTATGGCTCGTATCTGGGCGCGGTTTATTCTTTTTGGAATGGGATTCCGTTATAAAATAAAAAGAGAACAAAAATTTGAAAAAGGAAAAAGCTATATGCTGGTTGCCAATCACACTTCCATGACCGATATTATGTTAATGCTGATCTTAGTGAAAAATCCTTTTGTATTCGTAGGGAAAAAAGAATTAGCAAAAATCCCGTTGTTTGGTTTCTTTTATAAACGTACCTGTATACTAGTAGATCGTAATAATTCTAAAAGCCGGACAGATGTTTTTAACAGAGCACAACAACGATTAAATCAAGGATTAAGTATTTGTATTTTCCCTGAAGGAGGTGTTCCTAATGATGAATCTATTCTACTGGATGAATTTAAAGATGGCGCTTTCCGCCTGGCCATTGACCATCAGATTCCAATCGTACCTATCGCTTTTCCTGATAATAAAAAACGTTTTTCCTATACTTTTTTTAGTGGAAATCCCGGACGAATGCGTGCTAAAATCCTCCCCTTTATTACCACAGAAGGAAAAACAGAAAAAAACAGAAAAGAACTTAAAGATCAGACCAGAATAACTATTTATAATGAGCTCCTGAAAACCGTTTCTAAAGAATAAAAAAGCATCCGCCATTGGCGGATACTTATCCAGTTATTACAATCATAATAACATCAATTAACAAAAATCTAAAATTAACTAACAAAAAAAATTAAAACGTGAAACTTACACCTGTGTATAAGCCTATGAAATATGGTTTAAAATCACCCACATTATTACTAAAAGTATTAAACTGATATTTAAACATCGGTTCAAAATTAGCTTCAAAAGCCTTTAAAAAAGAATACTTGAAACCTAAACCTATATTCGAACTGAAATGCAGATCGTTCAGGTTATTTGCCTCCCCCAGATGAGATCTCACTCCTGAGGAAATAAGAGATATTTTATTCTCATTCAGAAAAAAAGTACTTACTCCTCCAATCAGTTGTATACCGAACTTTTTATCTACAATTTTATAGGACACCTCTAAAGGAACTTCAATATATCCCATTTTCTGATTCACTGAACCTTCATATGTTCCCTGTATCGTATTATTAACATCAATAAAATTACTCGGAGCCTTATTTGCTCCACTCTGTAAAACAATATTTGATACAGCAGCAGCATTAGATGGAGTAACATTTTGCATTCCGGAGGAATATCTACCATAACTGCTGAGTTCCGGATAAAAGACAACATCTTTAGTATTATACCCCAAAATTACTTTATTCACTCCGGTTCGCATACTCCATCTGTTATTCAAAGTATAATTTACTCCCACACCATAACTCACATTTGTTTCTGTGCTTTTTGCATTATCTGCAAATTGTGGATCTATGGACGATCCACCGGATGTTGAATTAAAATAAACCGGAGCAACATTTGTTGTAATCTGCCATTTCTCTTTTTTAATTTCTGCAATCAGTTCTTTTTCATCCTCCTTGTCTTCGATCTTTTTCAGTAGTTCCTCAAGAACATTTGGTTCTTTTGCAACAACAATAGTACTTTCTTTTTCTTCGATATTCTTATCGGTAACAGTAGTATTACCTATTCTATTTTGAGTTTTCCGAAATTCTGACGAAATTCTTTCATCTGACCACAAAGACGTATTACCCTGCTGATTTGTTTTATTTTTTTCTCCAAAAATAATTTTGCCTATCGCATAACTTCTTAAAGATGTTTTCTCTCCCTCATTTTTTTTCTGAACAGAAGATAATGTCTCCGTTATTACCCTCTGTAGAGAAACCGATTTTAACTGATCTTGCTTCTCTGATCCGACATCTTCTTTTTCCTTTTTAGTAATAATCTCCTTATCTGTATCAAATTGTGTATTCACAGGAATCGATATCTCTGTATTCTCAATATCCTCTTTTCCTTTATCCTTCTCTACAACCGAACCTTCTCCTTTGTTTGAAAATTCAGTAATAATAAAACCAAGTAACAATGTTGCAGCAATCCCTCCAAGTTTAGCCCAGAGCGGAATCATCCTCTTCTTCTTTCTTTCAGGGTGTAATTCTGCATGAATGCGATTCCAAACCATTTCTGTCGGTTCCGATTCAAAATCTTTGAATTTCTCCTGAAATAATCTGTCTATATGTTTTTTTTCATTCATTTTGCTGTAGGAAATAGGTCTTTTGCTGTTTCGACCTCAATTTTCTCTTTTAATATATATCTGGCTCTTGCCAAATTTGATTTTGACGTTCCGGTGGTAATATCAAGCATTTCTGCTATTTCTTTATGGGTATAACCATCCATAATATACAGATTGAATACCAGTCTGTAACGATCCGGTAATTCCTGAATAATCTTTAATAAATAATCAAGAGAAATATCCTCTTCATCTATTTCAATGATTGTTTCATCTATGATGTCTTCGCTTACCAGTTCAAAAACACCAACAGTTCTGTATTGCTGTAATACATTATTAATCATCACTCTTTTTGCCCAGCCTTCAAAAGAGCCCTTAAAACTATATTGTTCTATTTTTTTAAATATCAGTATAAAGCCATCCTGCAGATTATCTTCAGCTTCGGCATAATTACGGGAATACTTCAAACACACACTAAACAACTTTCCTGAGAATAGCCTGTATAGCTGTGCCTGTGCTTTAGCATCATTTTTTTTACAATCATTTATAAGCTGGTTTAGACTCAAGGCTTTATAAAATATTTAATTATGCAGGATTCCCTTCTACAACCGGTATTTCAATTTCAAGAAACTTGTTTTTCCCTTCCTCATCCCTTCCCTGAAAAAATTTAAAAATATACGATCCATTACTTAATACCGTAAAATTAAAGGATGTCATTATTGACTCTCCATTTAATGGTCTGCAATCATTTCGATCATATACAGCTGTTTGTACCGCAACAGTTCTAATATTCAATTCACTGTTATAATAAAAACCCTGAAACACATGACAAGAAGTAGGACGCTTATAAAAGACTTTCATCTCATAGGTTTTACCCATAATAAAACTTTCCGGTACCTCCACACTCTCAACAGGCAGATTTTCGAAATAGTAGCTTGTACTGTCATCATCTAAACTACACGCATTCAACATAAATAAAAATGTCAAAAATAAAACGATTTTCTTCATATAAATATTTTTAGTCTTTACACAGTAGATTATAAAATGAACAAATGGTTGCGTGTGACCACAAAAAAACCCGAACAAGTCGGGTTTTTCAAATCTTATAAATTAGCTTCCTTAATAGCTTCCTTAATTTTAACTTCTAATTCATCCATTAATTCAGGATTATCTTTTATCAGTGATTTTACAGCATCTCGTCCCTGACCTAATTTAGTTTCTCCATAACTAAACCAAGAACCACTTTTTTTAACAATTTCAAACTCTACCGCTAAATCTAATACCTCACCCACTTTTGAAATTCCTTCACCATACATGATATCAAATTCGGCTGTTTTAAAAGGTGGTGCCACTTTATTTTTAATCACTTTTACTTTTGTTCTGTTTCCGATCACATTTTCACCTTCTTTAATCTGAGAAGATCTTCGGATATCTAAACGAACAGAAGCATAGAATTTCAATGCATTACCACCCGTTGTCGTTTCAGGATTACCAAACATAACTCCGATTTTCTCTCTTAACTGGTTAATAAAGAAAACCGTACAATTTGTTTTACTGATTGTACCAGTTAATTTACGCAATGCTTGAGACATTAATCTTGCATGAAGACCCATTTTAGAGTCTCCCATTTCTCCTTCAATCTCACTTTTTGGTGTCAAAGCAGCAACAGAGTCAATTACAACAATATCAACCGCTCCGGAACGGATCAGGTTTTCTGTAATTTCAAGAGCCTGCTCTCCGTTGTCCGGCTGAGAAATAATAAGATTATTAATGTCTACATGCAATTTTTCTGCATAAGAACGGTCAAAAGCATGTTCCGCATCAATAAAAGCTGCAATTCCTCCCGCTTTTTGTGCCTCAGCAATAGCATGTAATGTCAGAGTCGTTTTACCGGAAGATTCAGGACCATATATCTCAATTATCCTCCCTCTCGGATATCCGTTCACTCCAAGAGCCAGATCCAGTCCCAAAGAACCTGAAGAAATCGATTCTACCTCAACAATAGCACGATCTCCTAACTTCATTACTGTTCCCTTACCGTATGCTTTATCTAATTTATCAAGCGTTAATTGTAACGCCTTGAGTTTTGCTTCTTTATCTGCACTCATCTTTTCTACTATTTGTTGGCTTTATTTTCCGTAAAAATAACTCTTTTTTCTGAAGAAACAACATGTATTGAATATACGATAGTTGGATTATTTGATTATTCGATTTTTAGAAAAAGAACAAAGAGCAAAGAGTCAAGAAGAAAGAGATTTATGATATATAATTTATCCTGCAAGGTCTTTTTGACCTTGTAGGGTATCATGAGATGTTAAATAGACGATGTTTTTTAGAAAAAGAAAATTAATATAACCAATTTACAATAATTGAAATAAACAAAAAATATCCCGCTCTGCGAAGTTTCCAACTTCGTAAGGGTAATTACGGTCGCCAGACCAAAATTGGGTTCTATAATATTGAGAATTTTTAGGAGGAAAATAATTATTTCTGTTTTAAAACTTCCTCAAGAAGTAACGCTAATTCCGATTTTAAACTCTCTATCGTTATTTTCTGAGCTTCAATAACGTCTTCTTTATCTTTTAATCTTTCTTTTAAATCATAAATTAATTCTTCCAGACGAAGTATTTCTGTTGTTACAGTCTCTGAGTCTTTTAACATTTTACCTTTTCCAGTAAGCAACCAAAGTAAATCAATATCTTGAAACTTATTTGTAATATCTTCTAATATATCAATAGAAGGCTTCTTATTTTCATCCTTTAAACGGTTAAGTTTAGAGGATGAATCATATTTCAAACCATTTAAAGCAAAATCATTTATACTTTTAAATCCATTATAATCAGACATTTGCATTAATCTATTAAAAAATGTATTTGTTTTATTGAAACAAGTTTTTGTATTTATTATGTAGTAATACTAAAATAATAGCTACACATAAAAAATATAGCTAGCAAGATACTAATTTCTACTCATTTTTGAATATTTTTGCGTATTCATTATACAAAAAGTGACAATCATTATACAGAAAGTAAAATTACTATTCCATTTCAAAATAACACTATAAAACTAAAATAGTTATGATTACACCAGAAGAAAAAAGCTTAATAACAGATGAACTGGGCAAACATTATACTATTACAATACTAGAATAACCCGTGGTGCATTTAAGCGATTCGGATTTTTAAGTTGTTTATATTTCGATCATTTAATTTATTTATCAATTGTATAACTATCAGAGCCATAATCTTAGATAATATTCTATTTTTGAATCCATCAAAGGATTTAGCGTAATTTCTACGAATCACAAATTGGTCACACAGTTGAGAAAATAAGGTTTCAATTCGCTTTCTTGATTTTCTGAGAATATAGGCTTGAGGCTTATATCCATGTTGATTTCTACGCATCGCAACTTCAAGCGTAATTTGATTGGATGAAAACAAATCTCTTTGATAATCAAGACTTAAATACCCTTTGTCACCTAATATCATACAATCTTTATACAGGTGCTTTATATCTTTCAAATAATGAATGTCGTGGATGGTGACTTAAATCAAAATCAGTAAAAACTCCATCAACAGTGCATACAGCATGTAATTTGTAACCGTAATAGTTATTTCTTTGCGAGGCACAATAGCCTTTATCAGGAGGCTGTTTCATAGTCTTGTTTACAAATAGTACTGCGAGAGCTTCTACTTAATTTACAAACCTCTAAAGGCATGCTGTCCACAATATAATAATTAGAAGAGATAATCTGTGATGCTATTTGTTTACGAAGTTATCCTCGATAATAAAACAAACCTCTTTTTCTGCGATTATAAACACTACGCTCTATCTTTGAGATTAAAGTAAACGGAAGCTTTTTAAACAAATCTCACTCCGAATCAATACCCATGAACTCAAATGTCAAGTCAATGGCGATTAGCTCAATATCGGATAAGCTTGGTTTACGTTTTTGATTCAGAAAATTCATTCTTGTTTCTACTGATTCCAATATTTTTTCGTAATTTCGAGTGAAGTTGTTCATATATTTAATCGTTTGGTAGACAATTAAATATAATAATTCAGTTGATAATGAGTAGCTTCTTTTTTACTTATTCATTATTTATTAATGCACCACGGGTTAATTCATATTGTAATTTTGATTAAAACTAAAAATTCATCTGGCATTTGCTATGATCAGAAACAAAGAAGAAATAGCCGTTTCCCGTTGTGAATAATTTCAACCAAAACCCTTAGCAAAAATGCAGTACGAAACATTTGAACCAAGCAATGTCCTTAAATCATTAGTTAAATGTTACTGGACGTTGGAAGTTCCTGCCGAAAACAACGCAGACAAACAACGAATTGTACCCGACGGCTGTTTGGAAATGGCTTTTATTCTCGGAGACGATATTAGACGTTTTACTTCCGAATGTGAATTTATCCTTCAACCTCGTGCAATGGTTCTTGGTCAGACCATCGACCCTTTTTACATTCAACCAACAGGCTATGTAAATACTTTTGCTGTTCGTTTCTATCCTTATGGTTTTGCAAATTTTGTAAAAACGTCTATCAAAAATCTTGCAAATAAGGAAACCCCGATCACTGAGCTTTTTGAAGAAACAAAAGCAAACGAGTTGGAACAAAACATCATTCATGCAACCGGCACGCAACAAAGAATTAAGATTATCGAAACTTTTTTATTGAACAAAATCAACGAAAAAACCACAATCGACAATATTGTAAAATCAACTATTGATACACTTTTCTTAACAAATGGAAATTCATCGATCAGTACAATCCTCAAAGAAAATTTATCCAAACGCAGACAATTGGAAAGAAATTTTATGAAGCAAATCG
Organism: Flavobacterium sp. AK-301; assembly: GCF_058310215.1. Lineage (NCBI taxonomy): Bacteria > Pseudomonadati > Bacteroidota > Flavobacteriia > Flavobacteriales > Flavobacteriaceae > Flavobacterium > Flavobacterium sp. AK-301. Next base: position 92,309 of record NZ_JBZEES010000003.1, on the reverse strand, counting down.
GAATCAGCCCCAAACAATTAGGAAAAGTAATCCGGTTGCAAACTGCCCTGAAAATGTTACTCAACCATAAAACAGAAACACTTACTCAAATCGCTTACGAAAACGAATATTACGACCAGGCCCACTTTACCAAAGACTTTAAAGAATTTACGGGAACCAATCCTAAAGAGTTTTTAGAAGACAGACAAAATGTGCTGTCATCCCTTTTCTACCAAAAAGATTAAGGCTGTCGCATTTTTACAATTTTGAAGATTAACGGTGTTTTATTTTTGCAATTTCTAATCAAATAATAAAAGATAAAAAAATTATGAGTAATTTAATTTCAATAGTAGAAATTCCAACAACAGACTTCTCAAGAGCAGTTCATTTTTATCAAACGATCTTAGGCATTACAATCGAAGAAGTTGATATGGACGGAACACAAATGGGTGTTTTGCCCAGTGACGGAGAAACCGTAAATGTAGTTTTAGTTAAAGGCAACGATTACAAACCGACAAGTGATGGAGCGGTTCTTTATTTGAATGCAGGAAATGACCTACAACCAATGCTCGAAAAGGTAAGCAAAAATGGAGGGCAAATCATTGTACAGAAAACCCAAATCAGTCCTGAAATGGGATTTTTTGCACTGTTTATGGATACAGAAGGAAATAAGTTAGGACTTCATTCAGCACAATAAGCAGATGAAATAGAAAATATAAATTAACCCGTGGTGCATTTAAGCGATTCGGATTTTTAAGTTGTTTATATTTCGATCATTTAATTTATTTATCAGTTGTATAACTGTCAGAGCCATAATCTTAGATAATATTCTATTTTTGAATTCATCAAAGAATTTAGCGTAATTTCTACGAATCATAAATTGGTCACACAGTTGAGAAAATAAGGTTTCAATTCGCTTTCTTGATTTTCTGAGAATATAGGCTTGAGGTTTATATCCATGTTGATTTCTACGCATCGGAACCTCAAGCCTAACTTGATTGGATGAAAACAAATCTCTTTGATAATCAAGACTTAAATACCCTTTGTCACCTAATATCATACAATCTTTATACAGGTGCTTTATATCTTTCAAATAATGAATGTCGTGGATGGTGACTTAAATCAAAATCAGTAAAAACTCCATCAACAGTGCATACAGCATGTAATTTGTAACCGTAATAGTTATTTCTTTGCGAGGCACAATAGCCTTTATCAGGAGGCTGTTTCATAGTCTTGTTTACAAATAGTACTGCGAGAGCTTCTACTTAATTTACAAACCTCTAAAGGCATGCTGTCCACAATATAATAATTAGAAGAGATAATCTGTGATGCTATTTGTTTACGAAGTTATCCTCGATAATAAAACAAACCTCTTTTTCTGCGATTATAAACACTACGCTCTATCTTTGAGATTAAAGTAAACGGAAGCTTTTTAAACAAATCTCACTCCGAATCAATACCCATGAACTCAAATGTCAAGTCAATGGCGATTAGCTCAATATCGGATAAGCTTGGTTTACGTTTTTGATTCAGAAAATTCATTCTTGTTTCTACTGATTCCAATATTTTTTCGTAACTTCGAGTGAAGTTGTTCATATATTTAATTGTTTGGTAGACAATTAAATATAATAATTCAGTTGATAATGAGCAACTTCTTTTTTACTTATTCATTATTTATTAATGCACCACGGGTTAGAATATCTTAAAACAAGAAAGCTATTTAATACCAAAAGCAATCCCTATTCCAGACAAAGTATACAGAATATTATATGTGGAAAAAGAGAAAACAGAAAAGTAGAAATTGCTGTTCTTGAACTTATTGTAGAAAGAAAAGATATAACAGTAGTCTTATTAAAATATCAAATAGCATTGCTTCTTGAAGAGTTAAAAGGGAATAAACAAAAAAGAGTTCATTGACTTTATAAATCTGTCAACCTTAATTCGGCAACTTCAACACACAAAGAACCAACAACAACAACCAGCAACCAGCAACCAATAACCGACAACTAAAAAATAATTCCTTACTTTTGCATTTCGTAAACTACTGTTAAAGAACAGTAAACCAAATTTTCTTAACTTAAAAATTGTTATAGCATGCAACTGTACAATACTTTAAGCGCAGAGGAAAGAGCCGTCATGATTGACGAAGCCGGAAAACAAAGGCTGACTTTGTCTTTCTACGCCTATGCGCATTTATCAAACCCTCAGGAATTTAGAAATGCTCTTTTTCTTGCCTGGAATCCACTGGAAGTTTTAGGACGAATCTATGTCGCTCACGAAGGGATCAACGCACAATTATCATTACCCGCAGATCGTTTTCATGAATTTAAAGCCCATCTGGACAGTATTTCTTTCTTAAAAGATATCCGTCTGAATATTGCGGTTGAACAGGATGATAAATCTTTTTTAAAACTCACCATTAAAGTCCGTGACAAAATTGTTGCAGACGGTCTTGAAGACAAAACTTTTGACGTAACCAATAAAGGCATTCATCTTGACGCTCAATCTTTTAATAATTTATTAGAAGACCCAAACACAGTTGTAGTCGATATGCGCAATCATTATGAAAGTGAAATAGGGCATTTCAGAAATGCGGTTACTCCTGATGTAGATACTTTTCGCGAATCACTACCCATTATCGAAAATCAGCTAAAGGAACATAAAGAGGATAAAAATCTATTAATGTACTGTACCGGAGGTATTCGCTGTGAGAAAGCAAGTGCTTATTTTAAGCATAAAGGATTTCAGAATGTATACCAACTGGAAGGCGGTATTATTGAATATACTCGACAAGTAAAAGAACAAGGACTGGAAAGTAAATTCATTGGTAAAAATTTCGTTTTCGACCATCGTTTGGGAGAAAGGATAACTGAAGATATTGTCTCAAAATGTCATCAATGCGGGACGCCTTGTGATAATCATACGAATTGTGCTAATGAAGGATGTCACTTATTATTTATACAATGTGACTCCTGTAAAGAAGCTATGGAAAATTGTTGCTCTTCAGAATGTGTAGACATTATTCATTTACCTCTGGAGGAACAAATCGCTTTAAGAAAAGGGGTAAAGAACGGAAACAAGATTTTCAAAAAGGGAAAATCGGATGCATTAAAATTCAAAACAAATACAGATTCTCATTCCGATCTAAAAACGACTGAAAAAGTCGTTAAAACAAAGAAAAAACCAAAGGAGGCAATATCTAAAAAGATTTATATCGGAAAGGGGACTCACTTTTTTCCAAAAGCCGGTGTTGGTCAGTTTTCTATTGAAGCACATGAAATCAGAAAAGGAGATACTATTATGATCGCAGGTCCCAGTACCGGACAACAGAAAATGATTATCAATGAAATGTTCGTTAATGAGCATAGTACAGAAATGGCTATAAAAGGAGATGATTGTACCTTTAAAATCCCTTTCAGAATCCGACTTTCTGATAAATTATATAAAATAACGGAATTATAAATTCCGGTTTTTAATAAACGACCAAATTTAATTAAATTTGGTCGTTTATTCTTATCTCAAAGACCCTGCCTCACTCTGATCTTATCTATTCTCTTCCGTAATTGTGGTCCGATAAAAAATCTTTCAATAATAACCTAACAAATAGTATCTTTGTTGGCAAAACATTTTATGAATCAAAGTTGTGTTTATCACAATTCAATATATATCTAAGTATGGCATGTACTAATTGTTCAACAAAAGATGGAGGATCGCCGAAAGGCTGTAAAAATAATGGGACCTGTGGCACTGACAGCTGCAACAAATTAACTGTTTTTGACTGGCTTGCAAACATGAACCCTTCTAACGGAGAAATTCTGTTTGATTGTGTGGAAGTACGCTTCAAAAATGGAAGAAAAGAATTTTATCGTAATACTGAAAAATTAACCTTAAGTATTGGAGATATTGTAGCTACAGAAGCTTCTCCAGGACATGATATCGGAATTGTAACACTTACAGGTGAGCTGGTAAAAATTCAGATGAAGAAAAAAGGAACAGATCACACCAGTAATGAAATTCCTAAAATATACAGAAAAGCATCTCAGAAAGATATTGATATTTGGTCTGCTTCACGGGATAAAGAAGAACCAATGAAAGTAAAAGCACGTGAAATGGCTATTGCTTTAAAATTAGAAATGAAGATTTCCGATATTGAATTCCAGGGTGACGGATCAAAAGCAACTTTCTATTATACTGCAAATGATCGTGTTGACTTTAGACAGTTAATCAAAGATTTCGCAAAAGAATTCAGTACCAGAATTGAAATGAAACAAGTTGGTTTCCGTCAAGAAGCTGCACGTCTGGGAGGAATTGGTTCCTGCGGAAGAGAATTGTGCTGTTCAACCTGGCTAACGGATTTCAGAAGCGTAAATACTTCTGCTGCACGTTATCAGCAGTTATCTCTGAACCCACAGAAACTAGCAGGACAATGTGGTAAATTAAAATGTTGTCTCAACTATGAGTTAGACACTTATATGGATGCATTAAAAGATTTTCCTGACATGGAAACACAACTTTTTACAGAAAAAGGAGATGCTCTTTGTCAGAAACTGGATATTTTTAAAGGCTTAATGTGGTTTGCGTATAAAAATAATATGGCTAACTGGCACGTTCTTAAAGTAGAACAAGTAAGAGAAATTATTAACGTAAACAAGCAAAAGAAAAGAGTTGCTTCCTTAGAAGATTTTGCTGTAGAAGTTATCGAAGAAATAGAAAACGATTTCAAAAACACTATGGATCAAGACAGTCTTACCCGATTTGATACTCCAAAGAAAAAGAAAAAACCGAATAAAAGACGTAAACCAACGAATGATAAAAATGAACCTAAAAAGTAGTTTTTTACTAGTACTCGTCCCATTGTTTTTATTATCATGTGATAAAAAAGGAGTATTTGATCAATATCATTCCCTTGGAAAGACTTGGAATAAAGACAGTATTGTTACTTTTAAATTTAATAGAGCAGATACTACCTCAACCTATAATCTTTTTGTTAATCTGAGAAATAATGATGATTACCCGTTCAGTAATCTTTTTCTTATTGTTTCATTAGAAGAACCGGACGGATTAACTAAAGTAGATACTTTAGAATATCAGATGGCAAATCCTGATGGCACACTTTTAGGAACTGGTTTTTCTGACTATAAAGAAAGTAAACTCTGGTATAAAGAGAATATGAGATTTTTAAAAAAAGGCAATTATAAATTATCTATTCAGCAGGCTGTAAGACAAACAGGAAAAATTCCGGGAGTTCAGGAACTAGAAGGAATATCTGAAGTCGGATTTAGAATAGAATCAATAGAATAAAATTATATTATGGCACAAAAAAAGAATATTCAAAAACAGGATTTTTCAGAATATGTAAAAATGTTTTGGAAGATTTTTATTGGTGGAATCCTATCAATAATATTGTTTTTTTTACTTGCCTCCTGGGGATTATTCGGCGCAATGCCATCCTTTGAAGAATTAGAAAATCCTGCTTCTAATCTGGCTACAGAGATTATTTCTTCTGATGGTGTTACTCTTGGAAAGTTTTACAGTGAAAACAGAACTCCGATAAAATTCTCTGATCTGCCGGAATCTCTTGTAAAAGCACTTGTTGCTACAGAAGACGAACGTTTTCTGGATCATTCAGGAATTGATGCCCGCGGTACACTCCGAGCAGTGACCAGTTTAGGAACCAGTGGAGGAGCTAGTACTATTACTCAACAGCTGGCTAAATTATTATTCCACGGAGAAGGATCTAAAAACATTGTTGCTAGAATGGTTCAGAAAATCAAAGAATGGATTATTGCAATTCGTTTAGAGAGACAATACACAAAAGAAGAAATTCTGACTATGTATCTGAATAAAGCAGACTTTATTAACACTGCCGTCGGAATACGTTCTGCCGCAAAAGTTTATTTTGGAAAAGAACCAAAAAATCTAACAGTAGAAGAAGGCGCCATGCTTGTTGGTATGCTGAAAAATCCTTCTTTATTTAATCCGATTCGAAGAGAAGAAACAGTCAAGAAAAGAAGAAATGTTGTTCTAAAACAAATGGAAAAAAATGGTTTTCTGACTACTGCTGAAAAAGAAAAATTTCAGGCATTACCTATAAAACTGAAATTTTCTCCGGAAAGCAATAATGACGGATTAGCTACTTACTTCAGAGAATACCTTCGTGAATACATGAAACAATGGGTTAAGGATAATAAAAAACCGGATGGTTCCGATTATAACATTTACAGAGATGGTTTAAAAATCTATACCACCATTGATTCCCATATGCAAAAATATGCTGAAGAAGCAGTTACAGAACACCTGAAAAACCTACAGGAAGAATTCTTTGCTCAAAGCAAATCTAATAAGAATGCCCCCTTTATTAACCTGTCGATCGAAGAAACTAATGCTATTATTGAACGGGCAATGAAATCATCTGACCGTTGGAGAATAATGAAAGATCAGGACAAAAGCGATGATGAAATCAGAAAATCATTTCGTGTAAAAACAGAAATGAGAGTGTTTAGCTGGAATGGCGAAAAAGACACAATTATGACCCCAATAGATTCTATCCGATATTATAAAGAATTCTTACAAACCGGATTAATGTCTATGGAGCCACAAACCGGAGAAGTAAAAGCTTGGGTAGGTGGTATTAATCATAAATATTTCAAATATGATCACGTAGCACAGGGAGCAAGACAGGTAGGTTCTACTTTTAAACCTTTTGTATATGCCGCCGCAATAGATCAGTTGCATTATTCCCCTTGTGATAGCATTATGGATGCTTCTTATACTATCCCAAGAGGAAGACATGGTGTAAATAAAGACTGGACGCCGAGAAACTCTAATAATAAGTATAAAGGAATGGTTACTCTAAAATCTGCTTTAGCTTATTCTATAAATACAATTACAGCAAAATTAATTGATAAAGTAGGTCCTCAGGCAGTTGTCGATCTGACTCATAAATTAGGTGTAAGTTCCGATATTCCTGCTCAGCCGGCAATCGCACTGGGTGCAGTAGAAATTACTGTAAGCGACATGGTTGCCGCTTACAGCACATTTGCAAATCAGGGAGTATATATCAAACCACAAATTATTAATAGAATTGAAGATAAAAACAGTATTGTTCTTTATAAATCAGTACTGGAAAGCAGAGATGTTCTTAATAAAGACGTTGCCTTTGCTATTGTCAAACTACTGGAAGGGGTTACTGAAATCGGTTCAGGTGCCCGTTTAAGAAGTACACGGTCCGGTGGTCCGGCTTATAAAAGAGTAACAGGTCATCCTTATAAATTTACTAATCCGATTGCAGGTAAAACCGGAACAACGCAAAATCAGTCTGATGGCTGGTTCATGGGAATGGTTCCGAATCTGGCAACCGGAGTATGGGTCGGAAACGAAGACAGAGCAGCGCACTTTAGGAGTATTACTTATGGACAGGGTGCTACTATGGCATTGCCGATCTGGGGTATTTTTATGAAAAAGTGTTATGCTGATCCGGAATTGTCTGTCTCAAAAAGCGAATTTGAAAGACCCGTTAACCTTTCCATAAATGTGGACTGCTGGAAAAAGGTACTTGACAGTACAGATGTAGAAACAGACGAATTTGATTTTTAATAAAAAAAAACGCCTTTGCAAGAAGGCGTTTTTTTTATACCTTTAAAATCCAAATAGATAAACACCTACTGTATGATTAATAAAAAGGTTGCTACTGTTAAAGATGCTTTACATGATGTAAACGATGGAATGACCCTTATGCTTGGCGGCTTTGGTCTGTGCGGAATCCCCGAAAACAGCATTGCCGAACTGGTCAGCAAAGGGACAAAAGAGCTTACCTGTATTTCTAATAATGCTGGTGTAGATGATTTCGGATTAGGATTATTATTGCATAAAAAACAAATCAAAAAAATGATCTCTTCTTATGTGGGAGAAAATGCCGAATTCGAACGTCAGATGCTTAGTGGTGAATTAGATGTTGAACTGGTTCCTCAGGGAACTTTGGCAGAGAGATGCAGAGCCGCTCAATCAGGATTTCCTGCTTTTTTTACTCCTGCCGGTTATGGAACGGAAGTGGCAGAAGGAAAAGAAACCCGTGAATTTAACGGCAAAATGTATGTAATGGAAGAGGCTTTTAAAGCTGATTTTGCTATTATCAAAGCCTGGAAAGGAGATGAAGCTGGAAATCTGATCTTTAAAGGTACTGCCCGAAACTTTAATCCCTGTATGTGTGGCGCCGCTAAAATCACTATTGCAGAAGTAGAAGAATTAGTACCCGCAGGCACATTAGACCCTAATCAGGTTCATATCCCCGGAATTTTTGTACAGCGTATTTTCCAGGGAGAAAAATATGAGAAAAGAATTGAACAACGTACAGTTAGAAAAAGAAAGTAATTCTAAAAACAATTTAAACCTTTAAAAACCAGATACTTTAAAATAGTTTTGTTATTATAATTATTAGCCATAAGTTTGAATAAGAATTGTTTTTTAAGAAAAAAATTAAAATTAATCAAACATAAAACAATAAATCATGGCTTATTACAAATTTTTATTGGGAAAATTTTTACTGATCTTTATATTCTGCTCCTGTTCAAGCAGTGGAGATTCTTTTTTGGATAATACTAATTCTAAAGAAGAAAAATCTCAATATCCTGCAATCCCTTCTTTAATGTTTAAAAAGGCAATGGATTTTAGAAATGCTTTAGGAGTTCTTCAGGGTTTAAAAGCCGGAGTATATATAACTGAATCCACCATAGAAAAGTATAAAGATAATCCAGCAAACCTGGCTTACAGACTAAAACTATTAGGATTTACCCAGATTTATCTGGAATTACCTAAAATAACATTAGACATTACGGTCACTGATCCTGCTAAGATTCAATGGATAAAAAATTTCAACAAAGAACTACATCGTTATCATATAAAATCATATGTCGGAATATATAATAATACAAAAATGTATGTAGATGACACCAAAATTACTGAAATTACTGATTTGGTTCGTCAATATCAAAGTTCTGTTGCAATCTACGAACGGTTCGATGGTGTAAGTGCGGATCTCGAGCCTAATATGTTAAAAGAAAATGATCCTGATACTCCAAAAGATTTAACCATTTACTGGGATAGTGATAATTATATACCGGGAGGTTCTAATGATTTATTACTAAAACGCACCCTTGACATTCTTAGCATAATTAAACGAGAAAATCCTCGATTACCTGTAAACGAATTTATTAATTATAATTTTCAGAAATACACAAACGAAGGATTACTTCAATATGGGGATACAAAAAAATTTCTGAAATCCTGTAGTGAAATTAATGTCATGGCCTATTCTGATGAAAAAAACACTATTTGGAATCAGGCATTTCCTGTACTTAAATCAGCCGGATTTAAATTCCCTAAAAGTGTTTTTATTACTATAAAAACCAGTACTAACACTGGCGCCACTTTATCTTCACAAGGATGGGATTATCTACTTAATACTATACGTTATTTAAATATAAAAGCAAAAAATATGCCTGCGATGAGAGGAATATGTATATTTGAATACGCCAGTTTTGAAAACATGTGGGAAGGGATTAATGATGAAAATTAAACTGTTCTGCAAAATTATAAACAACTATAAAAAGTAAATTAGTAAATTAGTACATTCAGAAACTGATATATCTAAAATTATGCTTGATAAAGAAGGAATTGCACAAAGAATCGCACAGGAGTTACAGAATGGCTATTTCGTAAATCTCGGGATTGGTATCCCTACACTAGTAGCTAATTATATTCCTGAAGGTATTAATGTTGAATTTCAGAGTGAAAACGGCGTTTTAGGAATGGGTCCTTTTCCGTTTGAAGGAGAAGAAGATCCTGATGTTATAAATGCAGGAAAACAAACGATAACAACATTACCGGGTGCTTCTTTCTTTGACTCAGCTACCAGTTTCGGAATGATACGTGGAAAACATGTTGATCTGACTATTCTTGGTGCAATGGAAGTTTCTGAAAATGGGGATATTGCTAACTGGAAAATACCGGGGAAAATGGTAAAAGGAATGGGAGGAGCAATGGATCTCGTTGCTTCCGCAGAAAATATTATTGTCGCCATGATGCATGTAAATAAAGCAGGTGAATCTAAACTGCTGAAAAAATGTTCTCTTCCACTTACAGGAGTAGGTTGCGTAAAAAAGATTGTTACAGAACTTGCTGTACTGGAAGTTACGCCAAAAGGATTTAAACTTCTGGAAAGAGCACCGGGTATTACTGTGGAAGAAATTAAAAAAGCTACTGAGGGGACTCTGATTATTGAAGGAAATATTCCTGAAATGAGGATCAGTTAATAATTTGTAAAATGTTATTTGTAAAAAGTAAGATGTTATTAGTTGATAGTTTCTCAACGTAAAACTGCGACTGAATACTGTCTTACTGAATACTTCAGATCTTTCTTCTTGTCTCTTACTTCTTTTAAATTTCTATTTCCCTTTTGGGATTGCAGCGATCAGCTTTTTGGTATATTCTTTTTGTGGATGACTGTATAAAACATCTGCGTCTGCTATTTCTTCGATTTTACCTTTATTCATTACTAAAATCTGATCGGACATATATTTTACAACTGCTAAATCATGTGAAATAAAAATATACGTAAATCCGAAATTCTCTTTTAGATCATTCAGTAAATTCAGTACCTGAGCCTGTACCGAAATATCCAGTGCCGAAACAGATTCATCACATACAATAAGCTTCGGTTTTAAAGCAATCGTTCTCGCGATACCGATACGCTGACGTTGCCCTCCTGAAAACTCATGTGGATAACGGTTAAAATGTTCTGCTGTTAAGCCAACGCTTTCAAGAATCTCTATTGTTTTTTCTTTTCGCTCTTTACTGTTCTTATACAGACCGTGTACTTCCATAGGTTCCATAATGGCATTACCAACCGGAATTCTGGGATTCAGTGAAGAGAAAGGGTCTTGAAAAATAATCTGGATTTCTTTTCTTAATTTTTTAATCTCTGTTTTATTCAGTTTAGTTATATCATGTCCATGATATAAAATTTGTCCTGATGTAGCTTTATCCAATTGCAAAATAGCATTTCCTAGTGTAGATTTTCCACAACCGGATTCTCCTACTAAACCTAATATTTCTCCTTCATAAAGTTTAAAACTCACCCCGTTAACAGCTTTAAATCCCGTCTTTTTACCAAAAACCCCAACAGATGAAAAATATTCTTTTTCGACATTAATAACTTCTAAAAGCGGTTTCTGACGGTATAACTTTTTATGAAAAACGGCTCTATCTACCTCTGTAATAATTTCTGTTTTTGCAGTGTTATTTAGAAAGTCCTGAATCGTAGGCAATCTCTTTACTCTTACTTCCAGAGAAGGTCTGGAACTAATTAAAGCCTGCGTATAAATATGTTGCGGATGATGGATTACTTGTTCTGCTTCTCCCTGTTCTACTATCTCTCCCTTATACATTACCAAAACACGTTGTGCAATCTCACTAATCAGCGCCAGATCATGTGAAATAAACAGAATACTCATTCCGGTCTCTCTCTGTAACTCTCTCAGTAATTGTATTATTTCTTTCTGAACGGTTACATCCAGAGCCGTTGTAGGCTCATCTGCAATTAGTATTTTTGGCTTACAGGCAATTGCCATTGCAATCATAACCCGTTGCTTTTGTCCACCACTTATCTGATGCGGATAACTGTCAAATATCTTTTCGGGATTGGGTAATTTTACTTTTTCAAACAAAGAAAGTACTTCTGCTTCTGCTGCTTTATCAGATAGTCTGGAATGTTGTAAAAGCATTTCCTGAACCTGAAAACCACATTTCAATGAAGGATTAAGGGAACTCATCGGTTCCTGAAAAATCATAGCAATCTCTTTTCCTCTTATTTTTCTAAATTCTCTTTCGGATAAACGAGTCAGATCTGTTCCGTTATATACTATTTTACCTTCTGTTATCTTTGAAATTCGCTCCGGCAATAATCTCATAACTGCTAAGGAAGAAACCGATTTTCCGGAACCGGATTCTCCTACAATCCCTAAAATCTCATTTTCGTTCAAAACATAACTGATATTCTGAACGACAGGCTCAAAACCCTTCTCTTTTTTAAAAGAAATGGTCATCTTTTCAACCGTTAAAAGAGGGCTTTTACTCATACTACAAATATAATTGATAGTTTTTAATTGATAGTGGATAGTTATTAGTTTACTGAATATATTCTGAATGTCTTTAACCGCAATGAACGCAAAGACTTACGCAAGGTTCGCAAAGGTTTCCTGAATACTGCAACTGAGTACTGCAAACTGAATACTTTACATCTTTCTTCTTGGCTCTTTCCTCTTGTTTCTAAATATCATCCCTAAATAGCTTCAAATAATTTCCCCGGCATAGGTCTTATCACTCCTTTTAATTCCATAGTAAGCAACATAGAAGATACTCTATAAACAGGCAGATCACATTGTAATGCTATAACATCTAATACTTCTTTTCCTTTTTTCTGTAAAAAATCATATACTTTTTGTTCATTCTGTTCTAGCTCCACAAACAACTGTTTCTGAATCGGCTTTTGAGTTTCCTGTTTCAATTCCCAGTTAAGCATATAAATCAGATCTGTGGCATCCGTAAGTAAACCTGCCTTTTGTGTTTTAATTAAAGTATTACATCCCTGACTATATTTGTCACTTATTCTACCAGGTACGGCAAATACATCCCGATTATAATCATATGCCATATTTGCTGTTATTAAAGAACCTCCTCTGTCTGCCGATTCTATAACAATCGTTGCCTCGGAAATTCCTGCAATGATTCTGTTTCTTCTTACAAAATTCTCTTTATCCAGATTAGAAGAACTCCAGAAATCCGTCATAAGACCTCCATTTTCTTCTACTCCGGAAATATATTTTTTATGCGCTTTGGGATAAATCTGATTTAAACCATGCGCCAGAACTCCAATAGTTTGTAAATTATTCTCCATAGCTACCTGATGAGCAACAATATCGACTCCATAAGCAAACCCACTAACAATAACCGGATTTAAAGGTGCCAGATCCCGAATCAGTTTTTTACAAAAATCCGTTCCGTAAGAGGTAATCTGCCGGGTACCTACAATACTGATGATCTTCTTTTCTTTCAGGTCTATTGTACCTGAAGTAAATAATAAGACTGGTCCGTCTATGCAATGTTTTAACCGATCCGGATACTCTTCATCCTGAAAAAAAAGAACCTTGATCTTCTCTTTTTTAATATAGTCCAGTTCTGTTGCTGCTGCTACAAAAACAGATTTCTCTTTCAGTTTTTTCATTAAAACAGTGCCTACCCCCTCAATCGCACCCAACTGAGTTGTTTTTGCATTAAAAACAGCTTTAGCATTACCACAATGTACCAGTAATTTTTTAGCAACAATATCACCTACTCCTTCTACCTTTAATAATGCCAATGTATAAAATAAATCTTCTTCTTCCATATTAACTATTTGAAGTTCAAGATATAAAATTTAACCTACATATTGTTAATAAATTTTACAAACAATGTTTTGTTTACATCGCTTAATATTTAACTTTGTTAGTATGAAGATAGAACATTACATATCACAGTTACTATATCGCTATCAATGCGTTACGATTCCTGGCTTTGGTGCTTTTTTGACAGAGATACAGTCTGCTCAGCTTTCTGAAAGTACAAATGCTTTCTATCCGCCTAAAAAAGCATTGTTTTTTAATACTCATTTAAAAAATAATGATGGATTACTGGCAAATCACATTTCTCAGGCAGAAAACATTTCTTATGAAGAAGCAATAACTTCTATCCATAAAGAAGTACTTTCCTGGAAAAAAACACTTCAGAACAGGGAGGTCTTAATCATTAGAAATATTGGTATACTTTCTCTGAATACTGAAAACAATTTAGTTTTTGAAGCAGCCCAGCAACCGAATTATCTTACCGCTTCATTCGGCTTAACTTCTTTTGTTTCTCCCTCTGTAAAGAGAGAGGTTTATAAACAGCAGGTAGAAGTTCTGGAAGAGAGAATACCCATCATTTTTACTCCGGAAACCAAAAGTTCCCATTCCTATTTAAAATATGCAGCTATTCTTGTTATTACTTTAGGAATCACTACTGTTGGCTTAAAATTGCGTGAAAATCGTATTGAAAGTAAAACATTAATGGTTGAAAAAGCAGTACAGAAAGAAGTAGAAAACAAACTACAAGAAGCCACTTTCTTTATCAGTAATCCTCTGCCATCTGTTACACTTACAGTAAAAGAAGAAAGACTACCTTATCATGTTGTTGCAGGTGCTTTCAGAGAAGAAGCTAATGCTGAAAAGGAATATGCGAACGTGACAAAATTAGGTTTTAAAGCAAGAAGAACTGAAAAAAACAAACACGGATTATATCCTGTTTTATATGGTAGTTTTGCAACCTATACAGAAGCTCAGAGAGTACTGAATAAAGCACAGAAAACACATAATCCCGAAGCCTGGCTTCTGATTGATGAGCAATAAAAGAATAGAGAAAACCTGATTTATTTCAGGTTTTTTTATCTTTGAACCATAATAATCCCATTACAAATACAACAATATGACTCCAAAATACCCCTCTGATTCTATAGCAATACTAACCGATCTTGTTCTCCCTAGTGAAACGAACCCTTTAAACAATCTGTTTGGAGGAGAATTACTAGCCAGAATGGACAGAGCTGCAAGTATTGCCGCAAGAAGACATTCCAGACAGATTGTTGTAACGGCTTCTGTTAACCATGTTGCTTTTAACCGGGCTATTCCTTTAGGAAGTGTTGTAACTATTGAAGCAAAAGTTTCCCGTTGTTTTAAAACCTCTATGGAAGTCTATATTGATGTATGGATTGAGGAAAGAGAATCCGGTATTCGCACTAAAGCAAATGAAGCCATTTACACATTCGTTGCTGTAGATGATCTTGGAAAACCTGTTGAAGTTCCTCTAATAGAACCTCAGACAGAACTTGAAAAGGAACGCTATGACGCTGCTTTAAGAAGAAAACAGCTAAGTTTAGTATTAGCCGGAAAAATGAACCCTCATGATGCTACAGAATTAAAAGCATTATTTTTATAAAAACAGTATTTTTAGACTTTTAGAAATATCTAAACTTACAATAATATAATTTTATCCGGTCAACCAAAGAGACCTGCTTATTTTATTAAAAAAAGAGTCTTGATCAGACTCCTTTTTTATTACATATTAATTAACCATTGTTGTGGGTTCAGCATATTCGTGTTTTGAAGCACCAAAAACTTCAGTACTGTTTTTCCAGTTGCCTGATTGGTATGTATTTTACCTACTTTCTGTTTTATAGATACTTTATCTCCTTTACTTACTGAAACCGTTTCAAGATTCAGGTAAACCGTGATAAAATTCCCATGCTGGATATAAACAGCTCTGTTATTAGCAGATAATATCTGTACGGTTAATACTTCTCCTCCAAATACTGCCCGAGCGGTCATTCCCGGTTCAGTAGTAATTTCGACACCACTGTTATGAACAACTAAAGTCTTCTGGAGTGGATGCGGCTGATCTCCGTAACCTAATGTCAGTAATCCTTTCTCTACCGGCCACGGAAGTTTTCCTCTGTTAGCTCTGAAATCAGCAGCCAGTGCTTTCGCTTCGGGAGTCAGATTGAAAGTTACAGAAGAAGAAGCTGTTTTTGCAGGTTCTTTTTTACCTGCTTTTTTTGCAGCGGCAGCATTTGCAGCGGCAATAGCTTCTCTTATTAGTTTCTGAATCTGTCTGTCAATAGTAGCAGATTCCTGTTGTTTTTTCTTTATATCTGTAAGATATTTTTTCTGATCTTTTTTGATGGTTTTTATTAAAACCTGTTGATTCCCTTTATCTTTCTCTAATGCTGTTTTTTGCTTTTCATTATCCGTGATCAGTCTCTCTTTTACTTTTTTCTGAGTAGCCAGTTTATTATTATATATTACCAGCTTATCAGATTTTACTTTTATCTCATCGCCCTGCATCTTTCTGTAATTAGCATATTGCTTCATATACTGAGCTCTTTTATAAGCCTGCAGGAAGCTTTTTGACGAAAGCAGAAACATTGCTCTGCTTTGTTCTGACCTGCTTTTGTAGGACTTTACGATCATCTGAGCATAATCTTCCTTTAATTTCTGAAGCTCTTTTGTCAGCTCTTGTATTTGGTTCTGATTTTTATGAATATCATTATCCAGAAGATCTGCTTGTTGTTGTGTATTATTTATTAATTTTTCTGTCAGACGTATTTTTGCATTCTGCTCATCAATTTTCGTCAGAACGGACTTCTCTTTGCTTTTTTCTGTCTTTAACAGGCTCTGATATACCTGTATTTCTTTCTGAATCTGCGCTTTACGCTCTTCCAGCTTCTTTTGCTGATCCGACTGACTCCACAACAGACCTGTCATGCAAAAAAGAAATAAACTAAAAAGATACTTTGACATAATTAATAATTTATACAAATTTAATCAATAAAAACTCTTTCATAACCTTCCGGAACACTATATGGAAAAGAAAACTGCTCATCAAAAGTAATCGTATTATAATCTAATTTAATTGTAGTCTCTTTTCCTTTCTGAGAGGCTTCAATAACCATATTTATAGGTAAAATTGCCTGAGAATATTCTTTATGGTTTAAATATGAAACAGTCAGATCTCTCTGAGGACTTATCTGTTCTATTTCCTGTTTTTTGATCAGAAAGTTTCCTGCTTCAAAATAGAAAGTTTTATTGGTATTCCCTTTTGATTTATTCTCCAGCTTATACAACTCATTTTCTATTGAAGATATATATTTTTCTTTCTTTAAATTATCCATTGCTTCTCCTAAAAGCATATTCTGTACTTTATCAAAATCTAATTCTGACCCCAGCCATTTGCTTAAAGTAGTATAATCTCCTTCAAAGAAACTCTTGCCTATTTTTTCATAATACTTCACTTCTTTTGGAGTTATCAATGCTTTTGCCATTGTAATCCCAAGAAATCGGACACTTACCAGAATTGCCTCATCTTTTTTCAGCCTCATCTCAGCAGTTACATTCTGGGACTGTTTATTGTCTTTATAACGTACATTAGCCTTAATATAAAGAGTAGAAAAATCTTTTTTGTTTTTATAATGACTGTTAATTATTTTTGCTGAATTCAAATCTTTATCTGCTCCAACCTCTGCCACAAAAGATTTGGGCTTACAGGAAGCAATCACCAAAAAAATTAATACTGCTATTCCTTTTTTCATTTCTTTTTCTGTTTTAGCAATTGGTCTGCTTTCAGGAAATAACGTTCCTTTTTTACTGTATCTCCCAGTCCGTTGTAAGCTTCTCCTAACTGGACATTAAAATTGATTTCCAGACCTGTATTATCCACTAAGTAATCCAATCCTGTTTCAAGAAAACTTTTTGCTTTTTTATAATTTTTAAGCGCATTATTCGCTAAACCTGCATAATAATATAATTCCGGTTGTAATGGGAAAAAATCTATTGCGGTTGCTGCTTTTTTGGATAAAACCTCAAATTGTTTGCTCTCAGCATAGGATTGAAATAAAAACAACATGGATTCCATATCTTCTGCCTGATTTTCTAAACTCACTTCAAAATAATGAATTGCTTTTGTCCAGTTCTTTTTCTTGAAATAAAACTTTCCTATTTGCTTTGTTACCTGAACTTCAGTATCGTTTTCTAAATAACCTATCGCCTGTTCTAAAGCATAGTCATATTCAGGATTATTACCGGCAAAGATCAGAAATTCATTCAGTATCCTGTGTTTTATCTTTTTATCAACTTTATCACTTGCTAATGCCTGATTCATTGATTGTATTGCTTTCTGAGCATCGTTATTATTCAGATAAAACTTAAATAAACTAACCTGAACCCAATCTGAATTTGGAAGTACTTTTTCCAGTTGTTTTGCAACGGCATACGCTTTTTCTTCCTCATTACTTTCAGAATAAAGAAATATCAAAGAAATATAATTTGATTCTTCTTTTGGGAATTTCTTAATCTGTGCTTCATAGTATTCTTTTTCAGATCCTTGAAATTTTGAACTACTTGAGATTTGCTTTTTATAGATCTCTCTCGCTTGTGATTTTCCGGATGTTTCATCCAGTTCACCAATCAGTTCTAATGCTTTATCAAACTGCTGGGTATACATATAAAGCGATACCAGATCTTCTCTGTATTCTTTATTAAATTCAACCAGCTTTTTGACAACAATAATGGACTGATCATAGTCTTTTGTCTGATAATAAACATCGTATAATCCTACCCAATACCATCTGTTTTTAGGGTCTAAATCTGTTGCTTTCTGAAAAGACTGTCTTGCATTTTCATATTTTTTCTGTGCAAAATAATTTTTCCCTAATTCATTGTATATAATAGCATTATCAGGTTGTAATTGTAAACATTTTTCCAGAGATAAAACTGCCTTATCATAATTCTCTATTGCTTTCTGCTTTAAGGCTTCATAGAAAGCATCTTGAAAATTATCTGTAACAATAGCAACATCTTCCGGTGCTTCCTGTGACAAAACAGTAATCGGATGACAAAACAATCCTACAAAAATTAAACCGGGAAAAAAATATTTAAACACCTTCATATTATTCTACATTAAATCTATTCCAAAACAGAATAATCTCCAATACTTATATTTGTAAACTTACCATCAAAAGAAGCGTGATTTCCAATCATTGCATTATCTAAATTTGCATTCTTTATTTTAGCATAAGTTTGAATCAGACTATTTTTTATCGTACTGTTCTCTACAACACATCCATCTCCTAAAGAAACGTCTGGTCCTATTGTAGCATTTTTAAGCACAACATTTTCTCCAATATAACAAGGCTGAATGATTGTAGCATTCTCTAAAGTTACAGTATCTGAAACTAAATTTTTACCATCCTGATGTAAAAAATTTAGCATACGGGAATTGGTTTCTACAGCAACATTTTTATTACCACAATCCATCCATTCAGACACCGTTCCGGGAACGAATTTAAGACCTTTTATTTTCATATTCTCCAATCCGTCTGTTAACTGATACTCTCCTCCTTTAACAACCTTATTATCCAGCAAATGTTGTAATTCTTTTCTTAAGGTTTCTCCACTCTTAAAATAATAAATCCCGATAATTGCCAAATCAGAAACAAATTCTTTTGGTTTCTCAACAAAATCAATAATTTCATTTTTATCATTTAACTGCACTACGCCAAAAGCGCTCGGATCTTCTACCTGTTTCACCCAGATAACACTGTCTGCCGATGTATCCAAAGAGAAATCGGCACGGAATAACGTATCAGCATATGCCACAACAATGGGTCCTGTCATCGATTCTTTAGCACTCATAATAGCATGTGCGGTTCCTAATGGTTCATCCTGATAATAAATGGTCCCTTTTGCTCCTAACTTTTCTGCAATCAGAACCAAATCTTTTGGAACCTGATTTCCAAAATCTTTATGAATGATAAAAGCTATCTCTTCTATTTTCTGATTAATAACACTCGCTATATCCTCTACCAATCTGTGTACTATTGGTTTTCCTGCTATAGGAATTAATGGTTTTGGGACGGTTAAGGTATGGGGACGTAAACGGGAACCACGTCCTGCCATAGGTACGATTATCTTCATTCTTTCTTTTCTGTTATAATTATATATAGATTAAAAACACCGCTGTTTTTAGTTTATTTTACTCCTGTACTTCCAAAACCTCCTTCACCGCGGGAAGTTTCTGTTAATTCGCTAACTTCTGACCATTCTGCTCTCTCATGTTTCGCAATAATCAGCTGCGCAATACGTTCACCATTTTCTACAACAAAAGGTTCATTGGAAAGGTTAACAAGAATTACACCAATTTCTCCGCGATAGTCGGCATCAACTGTTCCGGGACTATTTAAAACCGTAATCCCTTTTTTAGCAGCCAGTCCGCTTCTTGGTCTTACCTGTGCTTCATAACCTATGGGTAATTCTATAAACAATCCTGTTTTTATAATTGCTCTTTCTAAAGGCTTTAATTCGACCGGACTGTCTAAATTTGCCCTTAAATCCATTCCTGCAGAAGCAATGGTTTCATAATTTGGTAACGGATGTTGTGATGTATTGATAATATTAATAATCATAATCTAAAATTAAATGTTCTACAAAACTAAAAAATTATATCTGTGGTAAACCTGCCATATTATTGTTGTTATAGAGATGCACGGCTGTGCATCTCTACAGCTGTGCATCTCTACTGTGTATACCTATTTATTAAAAATACGCTTCAATGTGCTTTTCTCATTATGATAAATAAAATAAAAAAAGAGAACTAATAATGTAATCCCTATATAATAATTACCTCTAAATCCATAGAATGAAATAACGGAAAATAAAATGGACACTCCTAAATAAGCACTTATCTTTTTTATATCATACGGAATCGGATAAAATCGATTTCCCATAAAATAAGAGATTAGCATCATACTTCCATAAGCTGCAATCGTTGCTACTGCTGAACCTACATAACCCCAAACCGGAATCAGGGAGAAATTAAGTATCAGAGTAATAACTGCTCCTACAATGGAAATATAAGCTCCTACTATTGTTTTATCTACCAGTTTATACCAAACTGACAGATTATGGTAAATTCCTAAAAAGAAATTAGCCACAATTATCAATGGAACAACATCCATTGCTTCCCAATAAGCCGGATTTCTTATCAGCAGTATTTTTAAAATATCTGAAAAAACAATGACTCCCAACAATATAAGCGATCCAAAAATTACAAAATATTTAGTTATCATTGCATACGTTTGTGGTGCGTTTTCATTTTTAGAATAACTAAAGAAAAACGGCTCAATGCCTAATCTGAAAGCAGTACTAAACAAAACCATAAAAACGGCCAGTTTATAACAGGCTGAATAAATACCCACCTGATCTGCCGCAATATCTTTTGGTAAAATATATTCCAATAAGATCTTATCGAAATGTTCATTAATAGCAAAAGCAATTCCGGCAATCATAACCGGTATTGCATATTTTAGCATATTCTTTAACAGTTTAAAATCAAAATGCCACTGAATATGAAAGTAATTAGGAGATAACACTATAAAAGTAGATAAACTGGCTATTACATTCGCTACAAAAATATAACCTACCTGAAAATCTTCAATATATAAGGTGCTTAAAAAACCTTCTGGATTGGATTGTGCTATTTTAGGTAAATAAATTATAAAGAAAATAGTCAATACCAGATTAACAACTACATTTCCTATCTTTATAATTGCATACATTACAGGTCTCTGCAAAGCTCTTAGTTTTGAAAATGGAATAATTACCAAAGCATCTAAAAACAAAATCCAAATCGTGTATGTAATGTATTCTGTATCAATACGTGAAAGATCTGCCAGAATATTTCGATTAATCAAAGCTAAAAACAAAAAGATAGTTGAAGTCCAGAAGATACTCAGAGTAGAGGTTCCAATTACACTCTTCTTATCATGATCGTCATTGTAAAATCTAAAAAAAGCAGTTTCCATTCCATAAGCCAGAATAACATTAAAAAACATCATCCACGCAAAAATAACGGAAACCTTTCCATATTCTTCTGTAGGTAAATATTGGGTGTAGATTGGAACTAGTATAAAACTAAACATTCTGGGCAAAACCGTAGCAAGTCCGTAAATAGCTGTTTGTTTAAAAAGACGTTTATATAGACCCAAAATTTAACCGTTATTTATTTATAAATATGAGATTGGACAAAAATAACCATTTCTTTTGTTTCTTAGGACTGAAACCACCAATAAACACATATTATTTTACTATTTCGATTGAAAATATATTTTATATTTCTCTTTTCTCTTTTTTGATGAAATTAGTAAATACTATTTTTAGATTGTTGAGAAATGGAAATATGTTCTTTTTTTTATTTGTAGCTTTGATAACAGATGTTTTTACTAAAAATACAATACTAAAGTTATAGTTTAAAACACTATACAGTTTATAATGAACAATCTACCGGAACAAAAAATATTCATTGATACAAATTGGGGGCTTTTTATCGGAACTTTTTCTGATAATATTCCTCATCGACATTTTGCTACTCAAATAAGCATTACTATAAATAGAAAAATAACGCTGTTTGACGAAAATAATAACCCTACTGAATACGAAAACTGTATTATTAAAAACAACGCATTACATAATATGAGCTGTCAGGATACTCAATTAATGTTATTAATTTCTCCAACTTCTTCTATAGGACATTATTTAAACTCTGTTTCATCACAGGAAAAGGACATTTCTAATTTTACAAATGACTTTACTTCTAAATTAAAAAAATACGCGCTGGAATATAGTAATTCTGAAATTGATTTTACAATCTTAACGGAAAATATCAGAAAATTATTAAAAACCACCTTATGCGAATGTCCAGATGATGATCATTTTAATGATGACAGAATAAAGACAGCTATTGCTTATCTGGAACAACATTCTAATGAAATAATACCTCTGGAAAAAATAGCAGAAATATGTCATCTTTCTCCTAGCAGGTTTCTACATCTTTTTAAAAAAAAGACCGGAATATCGTATAGAAGAATACAACTATGGAATAAAATCTGGAATTCTTTTAATTACTTAGCAACTCAAAATATAACGAAGACTGCACATCAATTTGGGTTTACAGACAGTGCTCATTATAGCAAAATCTTTAAAGAAACTTTTGGATTTCCACCTAGTTATATTACAAAAAAATAAAAGTTTCAGTTTTCAAATTCTAAAAAAATATTTATATTGCAGGTTACCATCGAGGCTTTTCCGCTTTAATCTTAGGTACGTAACTTCAAGAATACCACATCATGGACATTCAGCAACTTCCTTCTGATTTAAATATTGGCAATGAAAATGATATTCAAATTTTTGATTATTATACTACTAATTCTTCTGTAAAGAATAAGATAATGTTAAATATGAATGTTCTTAGTTTTTTATTAGAAGGAGAAAAAGAGCTCATTGCACAAGATAAAGCAATTCAAATAGATAAAAATCAATTTTTATTATTAAAATCCGGTAATTGTTTAATGACCGAAAATCTTTCTGAAACTAATATATATCGAAGTATATTATTCTTTTTTACTGATGATGTTTTATTGGATTTTTTACAAAAAAATAATATTGAAAAAAACAATAATACAAGGTCAAAACCTTATAAAATATATCAATATGATAGCTACATTCATCATTTTGTAAACAGTCTGATTCAGATAAAACAATATGATAAATCACTCCAGGAAAGTTTATTACAAAGTAAATTTCAGGAAATAATGACTTATTTGTTACACCGAAACGGAGCTGATTTTTTAATTAATATACTCTCTTATCAAGATAGTCAAAGCAGGTATTTTACAGATGTAATAGAAAGTAATAAGCTGAATAATCTGACAATAAAAGAACTTTCTTTTTTGTGTAATATGAGCACTTCTACATTTAAAAGAAATTTTGAACAACGCTATCAAACAAGTCCTATTAAATGGTTTCAGGAAAAAAGATTAGAATATTCTGCTTACTTATTAAATGTAAAAAAGAAACGTCCCATTGATATTTATATGGAAGTTGGGTTTGAAAGTTTATCTGGTTTTATCCAAGCATTCAAAAAAAAATACAATAGTACACCGAAAAAATTTCAAAAAAAATGACCTTTTGTCAACACTTTTAGAACTTTTCAAAATAGCACAAAATGATATAACGAATTAATTTTGTATTATAAACTTAAAAGATTTAAAAGATGAAGAAGATTAATTTAACATTGGTTTGCCTACTATTTACAACAACGTCCTTATTTGCTCAAAAGACATTTACTTTAAGTAGTAAAAATTTAGGCGGACAAGCTACGGAAATAGAAGAATTTAATGGCTTTGGATGCATCGGTAAAAACCAGTCACCTCAATTATCCTGGACTAATGCTCCGGAAGGCACTAAAAGTTTTGCAGTAACCATGTATGATCCAGATGCACCAACGGGGAGTGGCTGGTGGCATTGGGTTGTATTTGATATTCCGGCTAACAGCAACGAACTGGTAATAAATGCAGGAAATATAGCCTTAAATCTTGCTCCTAAAGGAGCTATTCAGAGTATTACAGATTATGGTGTGGCAGGATATGGTGGACCTTGTCCTCCTGAAAATCATGGTTTTCATCAATATATAATTACTGTACACGCTTTAAAAATAGACAAACTGGGTTTAGATGCTACTACAAATCCAGCAATTGTAGGATATAATCTATCAATGAATACTATTGCTAAAGCAAGTATTGTAACATATTATAAAAAATAAACTGATAAATTTTACAATAAAAAAGCCGATAAAACTTAGTTTTACCGGCTTTTTTATTGTAAAATTATTTAAGGATTATCCGTTTAATGCTTCTGCACCACCGACAATCTCTAAAATTTCATTTGTAATGGCAGCCTGACGGGCTTTATTATAAGTCAGTTTCAGCTGATCTCTCAGTTCAGTTGCATTATCGGTTGCTTTATGCATTGCTGTCATACGAGCACCATGTTCTGAAGCAAAAGAATCTCTAATCGCTTTATATAATTGTGTTTTTAAAGATCGTGGGATTAATTCCTCTACGATTTGTTCTTTTGACGGTTCAAAAATATAATCAACAGTTGTTTCAGCTACTTCACTTACTATTGGAACAATTGGCAAAAACGGTTCGTTCATAACGATCTGAGTGGCTGCATTTTTGAACTGATTGTATACCAATTCGATTTTATCATAGCTTCCGTCAACAAATAACTGCATTAATTTCTCTGCAATTGAAGCAACATCATCAAAATGTAAATGATCGTAAATATCATTATTACTGATAATTACTTTATCTGTTTTGCTGATAATATCATTTCCTTTTTTACCAATGGTAACAAAATCTACCTGCTTATCTGGGTAAACAGATTGTTTTATGTTTTTAGCTTCTTTAATAATATTAGCATTAAAGGCTCCACATAACCCTCTGTTAGAAGTGATTACAACTAAAAGAACTTTGTTTACTTCTCTCTGATCAGCATATTTACTACCATTGTCTCCTTCTAAAGTTGCACTCAGATTTTGTAACAATTCTGTTAGTTTTTCAGCATAAGGACGCATTGCTGTAATGGCATCTTGTGCCTTTTTTAGCTTTGCAGCAGAAACCATTTTCATCGCACTTGTAATCTGCATTGTCGATGAAACGGAAGCAATTCTATTACGGATTTCCTTTAAGTTTGCCATTTGATTGATATAGTATTGAGTAATGAGAATTAAGAATTGAGATCTTCTCTCACTACTCAATTCTCATTACTAAAATCTTAAATTATTTATATTTCGCTGATACTTCTTTTGCTACTTTTTCTAAAACATCAGTAATTTCATCTGTGAATTTACCTGCTTTTAGAGCATTAAGAGTCTCTCTGTGTTTATTATTTAAGAATTCTAAATAATCTTTTTCAAATTCTTTTACTTTTTGAACAGGAACTGTTCTCAATAGATTTTTAGAACCGGCATAAATAATCGCCACTTGATCTTCAACTGTATACGGATCATTGATTGCCTGTTTCAGGATCTCAACGTTGCGTCTTCCTTTTTCAATAACATTTAAAGTAACTGCATCTAAATCAGAACCGAATTTAGCAAATGCTTCCAATTCACGGAATTGTGCCTGATCCAGTTTTAATGTTCCTGCTACTTTTTTCATTGATTTAATCTGAGCGTTACCACCTACACGAGATACAGAAATACCTACGTTAATAGCCGGTCTTACACCAGAGTTAAATAAATCTGATTCTAAGAAGATCTGACCATCAGTAATCGAAATTACGTTAGTTGGAATATACGCAGAAACGTCACCAGCCTGTGTTTCAATAATCGGTAAAGCAGTAAGAGAACCTCCTCCTTTAACGATCGGTTTCAGTGAATCTGGTAAATCGTTCATGTTTTTAGCAATATCGTCATCTGCAATTACCTTAGCAGCACGTTCTAATAATCTTGAGTGAAGATAGAAAACGTCTCCAGGATATGCTTCACGTCCCGGTGGACGACGTAATAATAATGATACTTCACGATATGCAACTGCTTGTTTAGATAAATCATCATAAACAATCAAAGCAGGACGACCAGTATCACGGAAATACTCACCGATTGCAGCACCTGCAAAAGGAGCATACACCTGCATTGGAGCAGGATCGGAAGCGTTAGCTGCAACAATCACAGTATAAGCCATAGCGCCTTTTTCTTCTAATGTTTTTGCAATAGCAGCAACTGTAGAAGCTTTTTGTCCAATAGCAACATATATACAAAACACGGGTTTACCTGCGTCATAAAATTCTTTTTGATTTAAGATGGTATCCAAACAAACAGTTGTTTTACCTGTCTGACGGTCACCAATAACCAATTCTCTTTGTCCACGACCTACAGGGATCATAGCGTCTACTGCTTTTACTCCTGTTTGTAATGGTTCAGTAACCGGCTGACGGAAAATAACTCCCGGTGCTTTACGTTCTAAAGGCATTTCATATAGTTCTCCTCCTATTGGTCCTTTTCCATCAATCGGGAAACCAAGTGTGTTTACTACACGACCTACCATTTCTTCCCCTACTCTAAGGGATGCAATACGTTGTGTTCTTTTTGCAGTTGATCCTTCACTGATACCTACAGATGGTCCTAAAAGTACGACACCAACGTTGTCTTCTTCAAGATTAAGTACCATTCCTTCCATACCATTTTCGAACTCTACCAACTCTCCGTACTGAACATTGGATAACCCGTAAACACGAGCAATACCGTCACCCACCTGAAGTACTGTACCTACTTCTTCTAGCGTAGCACCAAATTCAAAATCTGATAATTGCTTTTTTAATATTGCTGAAATCTCAGCAGGTTTAATTTCCGCCATCTTAATTTATAATTTATACACTCATTCGTGTGGTAAAACTAATTACTAAATTCTCTTTTTAATATTTGTAATCTGTTTGCTATAGAAGCATTATATTGTTTATCGCCTATTCTCAAAATAAAACCTCCTATGATCAGGGGATCTACAATATTCTGAATAATAATCGATTTATTTGAAAACTCTTTTATTTTAGCTAAAACTTTTGTTTCTATATCAGAAGTAATTGGAAAAGCTGTTGTTACTTTAACTATTTCTATGTTTTTTTCCTGATCAAATAAAATACTGTATTGTTTTGCTATTTGTTCTAAAATTTCAAATCTTTTATTACTTAACAGTAAGCGGAATAATCCCTTGGTCTCTGCATTGATTCCTGAGAAAACTTCCTGTAAGGCATTTGCTTTTACTTCGACTCTTATAGTAGGATTCTGAATGAAATCATTCAGTTCTTTATTATCTTTTATTGTTGAGGCAATTAATACCATATCATTATTAATCTCCTGAGTAACTCCTTTTGAATTAGCTCTGTCTAAAATTGCCTTTGCATAGCGAATAGCTGCTCTTGTATTTGACATAATGAATTAGTTTAGCGTAACAACACCTAACATTTTCTCTACTAGCTTTACCTGAGATTCTTTGTTAGATAATTCTTCTTTCAATAACTTTTCAGCGATCTCAAGAGAAAGGGTTGATACTTGTGCTTTTAATTCAACCATAGCTGCATTTTTTTCACCTTGGATAGCCACTTTTGCCTGCTCAATCATACGGTCACTTTGTAGTTGTGCTTCCTGTTTTGCATCTGCAATCATTTTATCTTTCATTTCACGGGCATCTTTTAAAAGACCGTCACGTTCTGCACGTGCTTCCTGTAAAATACGTTCGTTATCTGCTTTAAGATTCTGCATCTCTTTACGAGCTGCTTCTGCAGAAGCTAATGCTGTATTAATTGATTCTTCTCTACTTTTTACTGCTCCCAGTATAGGTTTCCATGCATATTTCTTTAGTAAGAAAAAGAAAACAATAAAAATAGTTGTTGTCCAAAAAATTAAACTCTCAGGTGCTACAAAATTCATATTATATTAGCTTTAATTTGTTTTTTTTAATGTAAGATATTATCCTGTAACCAACCGTTACAGGATAATATATTTTTTCAAAAATTATTTTGCGATTAGTGCAACAACCACAGCAAACAAAGCAACACCTTCGATAAGTGCAGCAGAGATAATCATTGCAGTCTGAATTTTTGAAGCTGCTTCAGGTTGACGAGCAATAGCATCCATTGCAGATCCACCAATTTTTCCGATACCAATTCCTGCTGCTAAAGCAGCAATTCCAGCACCAATTCCAGCTAAAATCATAGTAAAAAATTTATATAGTTAATAAATAAAACTCAAATAATTAATGATGGTCTTCCACTGCCTGCCCTATAAATAATGCTGATAACAGTGTAAACACATATGCCTGTAAAGCTGCCACTAATATTTCTAAAGCACTCATAAATAACACAAATGCTCCTGACACGGGTGAAATGAATACAGACTGGAATATAAATATTAATGAAACTAAACTTAAAATGATAATGTGACCTGCGGTAATGTTAGCAAATAAACGAATCATTAATGCTACAGGTTTTGTAAACATTCCCATAATTTCTACAGGAATCATGATTGGTGCTAACCAAAATGGTACACCTGGTGTATTGAATATATGTCCCCAGTAATTTTTATTACCGCTAAATATCGTAATTAAAAACGTAAGCATTGCCATAACGAATGTAAACGCAATATTTCCTGTCAGGTTTGAACTAAATGGAAAGAAAGGAATCAGTCCAAATAAGTTATTTACCCAGATAACAAAAAACACAGTTAACAGGTAAGGCATGAATTTTTCATATTTTTCTTTTCCAATATTAGGAACAGCGATCTCGTCTCTTACAAATATTACCAATGGTTCAAGGAAACCTGATAATCCTTTCGGAGCTCCGCTGTTTTTCTTATAAGATCGTGCTACGGCTGTAAACAAGACTAATATTAAAATTACAGATAATACTAGCGAGAATACATTTTTTGTAATTGAGAAGTTTATGGGTCTTTTTGAAAAATCTAAAATTGAAGGTGCTTCAATATGCCCTCCTTCATTCTTATCTGTAAAAGCACTTGCATAATAAATATTTCCATGATATCTAACAAACTGTTGTCCTTCTTTTTCTACTACTACTGAAGCAGTATCATCATGATGAAATTCGCTTGATAAAAAAGTAACTAATCTATTATCTGTCCAAAGAATAATCGGAAGAGGTAAAGAATAGGATTGACCGTCCCAATCTAAAATATGAAAATCATGAGAGTCAGCAATATGGTGCTGAATTAACTCTGTTGCATCAAAATCTGCAGATTCTTTGTCGTGATTTTGATTTTCATCAGTTGCCATTGTAATAAAAGGCATCAAGATCATCAATAAGGCAGATAAATACTTCATGAATTTTTTTGCGGTCATCATTTTTTACTTAAAAATTGGAAATTATAGTCTGTAAAATTTGGTGCAAAGGTAAAATATTTAATTTATAATCAACGGCTAATGAGAAAAAAAAATGCAGA
Source organism: Flavobacterium sp. AK-301 (assembly GCF_058310215.1). NCBI lineage: Bacteria > Pseudomonadati > Bacteroidota > Flavobacteriia > Flavobacteriales > Flavobacteriaceae > Flavobacterium > Flavobacterium sp. AK-301. The sequence continues at coordinate 62,861 of NZ_JBZEES010000003.1, read as the reverse complement.
CTATTATCTTACTATAAATCAACCGATTCACTATTCTTGATTTTGCAACAGTTTAACTACGAAAACGGTTTCGAAAAACAGATATAAAAAATAGGGTATAAAGAAAGCAATTATATCAGCAACATAGGATCTGTCACCTTTCATTATAATCGGTAATAAAAATAAAATGGAGAATATCATCTTAAAGACGCTACCTGCCATAAAAGCATATCCTGTATATTCAGAAAAAAGCTTATTAATGTATAAAACAGAGAAATATAACAATGTTGTTACTAGAAACAGAAAGCCATAGATCAAAACAGCATTATAATAAAACGCCTGATCTCTCAGAGCATATTCCATTATGAAATACTGGATACTTCCTGTGAAAAGAGTAAAAAGAATATGGTATTTTAAGAATTTTAATACTTCTGATTTCATTAATTATTGTGGTTCTAAATTTAATTTTTTTTATTCATATCCTGTAACTGTTTTATAACTATAAATAAAGAAAGAAAAACAGCTAATAATGAACAAAAAACAGTAAAGCCAGAAAAATTATTTGGGAGCTTTTTATCAAGCCAGACTCCCAAATAAGTTCCTGCACCAATAATCACTCCCATCTGAAGTGCTATTCCTGAAAATCGAATATACTGATTAAGCGGTTTTCCCTGCTGGTTTTTCAATTTCTCTCTGATTAAGTGGCTTTGAACCATCTTTCATTTTACATGAAGTTACAACAAACTGAGCTCCAGGCTCTACAGATAGTTTACCAATAAGAACTTCTCCTTGCATTTGTGCTGTTGATTTTACATTCAAAATCTCTGAAACATCGATTTTGCCGACAAACTTGCCTTCAATATCTGCATTTGCGCATATAATATCTCCTATTACTTTTCCTGTAGATCCTATAACTACTTTTCCTGTAGATTTAAAATTTCCTATTAAATCTCCGTCTATTCTGAAATCAGCCTGTGAGGTAATATTCCCCTCCATTATTGTTCCTTCTACAATTCTGTTTATTTTTCCGGAAAGATCTGTTGTGTTTTTTTTATTCGATTTATCAAACATTTTTATTTATTTTTAAATTCTAGGTATTGGGTGAAATTCTTTTTAATTTGAACAATTTTATAATTATCATTTGAGATAACGTATGCAGTATCTGTTATCTTATATTTTTTGTTTTCTTTTAATAATGTTGAAACAAATCCGTTTGCTTCTTCTTCTATATTAAATCCATGTATTACAATAAATTTTTCATCTGTCATATAATTATCTAATGATAATTTTAGATTATAATATTTCTGATCTGCAATAAATTTGGTTAACTGTTCCTCTATGTGTTTTATTTTATTTCCATCATTCGCTTCTATTTTATAAATTACTTTCCAACTAATCACCGGAAACTGATCAAATTCCAGTTTCTCTAATTGAGGAATGTCATTTTTAAGTAAATCTATCGCTTGTTTTCCTTCATCGCTATTCGGATAATTCAGAGCAATTGAACTAAGTGCCGTTTTATACTCTTCTAGTCCTTTTAATTTACCGATTGTATTTGCTCTTAGCAATTCATATTTTGAAATAATATCATCCGCAGAAAACTGTTCTATCAACGGATCTATCTCATTTAAAACAGTCTTATAGTCTTCTTGTTCGTATTTCTTATACAACTTAACATATACTACCTCGGGATCATTTAACGAGGCTATAATATTTCCTCCCGGATTACTTATGATCTGAGCATATCTTGTTCCCGGATATTTACTCAGTATATTCTGTTTAACCTGCTCTGCTTTGTTTTTATCTATGATCTCATATATCTTATAAAGATTATATGTTGTTGGAAGTATTAATCGCTCTTCCGGATGATAGGTCAGCAATTTCTCTAACTTATCGGCGGCTAAATTATATTCTTTAAATTTATCTTTATAAATCAACCCCAGTTGATAGTAAGCGAAATTTCGCTCTCGATTAATACTGTCTATTTTTCTCGGTTCTGTCAGTAACTGATCTAAATAGTATTGTACAGTATATTTAATGTTTTCTTCTTCTTTGACATCTGATACAGGAATATCATGAGCAGTATTATCTTCTTCCAAATCAAATACAGTTTGTATTTTTGATCTTCTCCAGTTATTCTTTAACGTTCTGTTTCCCCATTTTTTCTTAAACTCACTCTTACCATATGCCACAGTTGCTGGATTATAAAAGAAGAATGAACTTGACGACGAACCTCCTCCTATGAAACTCTGAACAGAATTATTAGAACTGGAAACAATAGTTTTGGCATTCTTTTTAAGAAAATCTTCTTTTTTGATCTTATCTATATATTTTTGAAAATATTTGATTTTTTCTGTTTCTGACAGCGCAACAACATTTAAAATACTGTCATTTACTTTTGCTACATCTTCATATTTAATAACATCAACAAGATCTTCTCTTCTCTTTTTAATATCTCTGTGCTCTCTTGTTTTAGAACTCATGTTAACCAGAGTACTGTCATAATACTGACCTGCAAGAGGATAATTTGCCTTATCAAAATTTATTATTGCAAAATTTCTGTAATTGGATGCTTTTAAATAAGTATCTTCTGATGGGGAACGTAATGATCTATTGTAATAAACAGCTGCTAAGGAGTCTTTATCCTGTTTTTGATAAAATAACCCTACCTGATGGTTCAGTATATCTAAATAAGGTCGGTTTTCTCTGTCTTTTAATAAATCATTATATTTTTTTATAAAGGCTTCTTTGTCGCCATTCTCAAAATCAAAATACTGAGCTTGTTTTGCATGCGCCTGTATAACGTATCTTCTCGGAGATCTTCTTTTCATTTCAATAACCGACTGATAGGCAATATAAGCACTGTCTTGTTTATTAACTTCTTCATAAAGCTGACCTAGAATGAATCGGTATCTTGCTTTTTCTTCATTTGATTTTGTAAATTCTGTAGCTTTTTTTATACTAACTACAGCGCTATCTTTATTTTCTATATTTAAATATGCCTGAGTCAGAATAGCATTTGCATCGGCAACTGTCTGGTCTTTAAACCGAATATCATTTAATAATTTTTTAAGGTTTTTTATCGCCAGTTCGTTATAATCCATTCGGATATTTGTTTTTTCCCTCCAGACTTTCACTTCATAAATCTTATCGCTGTTAGAATACTTATACAGAATATAATTAAATGCTTCTAATGCCGGTATAAAACGTTGTTCATAATATCTTGCTTTTCCCAACAGTAAATGAGCCTCATCCATTTGTGGGTTTTTCTCATTTCCGGCAATATTCATTGAATGTTTTTGGATTGCTTTTACTGCTTTTTCTTCTGCTTTTATAAAATCGCCACTCTTAGTACTGTCTGCATAGATTGTTATTTCTTCCTTTACATGGAGCCTTTCTACGGGTAAAATCTCCCAAAAATTGTCTTTATATTCCGTTTTCAGACTCTGAATTCCTTTTTCCAGAGCAATATTTCCATTATATAAAATATTAAACTCTGTCGTAACCGCATGATAATTACGACTTACAAAAGTATCTTTTTTGGTAGAACAGGCTATCAAAACTAAGAGAAATCCGATAAGGACAGAATATTTAAGCGTACTGGTTCTCAATATAAAACGTATTATGTTCTAAAACTTTTAAAAACTTCATTTATTACAAACGAGGGGGTAAAAATACGTTTCTTTTTGATATTCTAGAAATTATAAAAGGCTTTTATATCTATAAAATTTATCAGACACCATATAAATATGAATATTATAACCTTATTTTATTAAAATTTTGTTTTATTTAACGATACAATGTTTTAAATTTTAAATAGCAAAAAAATCTTCTAGTTCCTTTAATGTTTCGGATGAAATCAATTATTCTTTTATTTCAATAATTCTTTTTTTGCTTCTTGTAAAGCCATTATAAAATCATCTAAATACAATTTGGTTACTATTTTTTCTTCAAAAAATTCAATCCTAACGTTATCAACCCCTTCCTCTTTTTGAATAAAAGCAATCTCCTCCCCGTTAATCCATATATAGGCTACCAATTCTTCGTAATCAATTGGACTTCCTATTACTATTTTAAAATTATTTTCCATTTATTTTCCTATTTCTCTAAATCCATTAAACAAACCATCTCTTGAAACTCCAAATCCACGCCCTGTTGCTTTATCGAAAATATATTTCCCCCCTCCTTTAGCAGGTTCAATAATTTTATCTCCAGATTGCATTATTTGATTTAAAACTTTAAGTCCATCTTGATTTGCAGTCTTATGAGAAAATTTTAAACTCTTAAAAACTCCTTCTCTTCCTATATGTTTCTGCAATGCTCTTCCAACAACCGTTAAGCCTTGATCTCCCCATGATTTAGTCGCGCTCGTCAAAAACCCATCTGCTAACCCCATTTCTCCTTTTGCTACATTCGCAAGTGCTCCAATACCTTTACTAACAACGCTTAATACCCTACCTGCTACAACTCCACCTGCTACATTTGCAAATATTTCAGCTGATGGATCATTTAAAGCACCACTTTTTGGGATAACATTAGTTGTTCGAATTTCACCAGGAAATCGAGAAGTAAACAAACTTCCAACTTCACCATTTGTTTGAACATTAACAGCTGTTTGTTGTACTTCTTTTTCTTCGGTGTACATCAACCTACCGTCTATCTTAACATTAATATAATCTGTTTTATCTCCTCCTTTATTACTTATTAGGGTTGTTTTACCTGTTGTTATATCAATATCGTATTCTTTTTCTAATAATCCTGTAGGATCAGTAAAATATATTGGATTATTAAACCCAAAACGATAAGGTGTCCAACTAGGAAACTCTTCACTTAACGGATCAGGAGACATCCATCTCCCTGCAATATCTCCTATAGGCTGCGCATCCGGATTAAGTGTATCTCTGACAATATTACCCACAATTTTTTTCTTATCCACATGGAAACGAACAGTGCCAATAGTGACGATACTATCCAGATCATGGAACTCTAAATATTTCCCTTTACTAAGCGTTGCTATTTTCGCTTTATAGCCATACTTTGCGAAAGGATTTCCTGCCTGAATGTTTTTCTCTCTACGTTCTTTCTCTTTTTCAGAAAGTTGTTCCTGCGCCATTACTCCACTAAAGATAAACAAAGTAAGCATTAAAAAGTAAAAATGTTTCATTAAATAGATTTTGATTAATAGGTATTCATTTTTTTATTCTCATATTTATCACGTTCTGTTCTTAAAGAAATCAGCCATTCTAAATACATATTCTCAGGCATATTTCGGTATCCTATTTCGTGGATATAGGCATATTCTTTTTCTAAAGCAGTAAAACGGGAATTTGCGAGTTCAATATTCATTTCTTTTTCAATCTGTGTTTTATGGGTTTCTGCCTTTAAAATTAAAGCTGTTACAAACTGAGGGTAAGCTTGTAAAGCTGTTTCACAGCACTTTAAAATAAAAGTACCGTCATTATCAGGAAACTTATTTTCATAATTCTGTGCTAAATCAATTAAAACCAAAGCGATGCTTTCTTCATTATTTAAAGCTTTCATATAAACACCGTTTTTAATAGCATCAATATGAATATATCCCGAAGCCATTAACCAGGAATCCATAGGGAAAATACGGCTTGTTAACTCTGTATTGTACCAACCGTATTTTAAACTTTTATGTTTGATATAAACATGATTCGGAGCAAGTGCTAAACGTGCTTCAACATCTAATTCTTCTGCTAATATCTTATATAAATAAGGTAAGGAATGACAATTCCCTTTTCTTGTACCAATCAGTTTGGATACAAAGAGACTTACCCTTGTTGTATGTCCGAAAACATCATTGAAATCATATTGAAAAGGTAAGTATTCATGAATCTCATTATTAATATTTATAGGGATCGTATCGGATAATACCTGAAAAACAGAAGCCCATTTATTAATGGTTTCTTTATCTTTTTCTGGATAATATATAAAGCGATTTTCAATCAATGAAAGACTTAACCTTTTCATTAAATTAATTTGTTTCTCCATTGAGTCTCTATCTAATTTACCTTCTAAATAAGCATTTTCGACAGAGAAAACAGCTTCTTTAAAACTATACTTATTTTCGCCAATAAGCATATTTTTAAGCAGTACATAACTCTGTTCAAATAATTCTTGTTGTTGTTCAGTACTTTGGGCAATTACACAAAATTTTGAAAAGAATAGTAATATAAATAGTGTTTTTCGCATTATTAATTTTTTATTGTTTTGATAATAGATCCCTTAATCTGTTTGACTAAATTTTCATTGTTCTGTTTATTTTTAGCTTCATTCAATGAACCTAACCATTGTTGATAAACTTCATCCGGCATCTGTTCAAACCCTAAATTATCAATATCCTGATAACCTTGATTGGTTTGTTGCAGTAAAGCAACCGCCTTTGGAAAATACTTTATATTTTGTAAATCTTCTTTATTTCTGGGATTGACACCAATCTGACTGGCTACATATTCAAAAAGAATGCTGGTATAATTCGCTTTTATCATTTGTGCGTGAATATTATTAGGATAGAGTTCCAACGCTCTGTTTGCAATCTGTTCTACAAAATCATCATAACCGAATTTATGAATATATCCATTTGCTAAATCTATGTACATCTGAGATAACAATTGCTGTTTGGATAAATTTTGCATATAAATTTCGTTTTGTAATGCTTCTGCTTTTATATAACCGGAATTAAGAACAAAGGAACTGGCAGTAAGCATTCTGTTGGTTAATTCAATATTGTACCATTTATTCTTATTGAAATCATCCCTGAATTTAATATAGGAATGATTAGGCGCAAAGGATAAAAATGCTTCTGCCTGAATTTCTTCTGCTAAAATAAGATATAACAGAGGCATTGAATGACATTGCCCTGAACTTGTAGCAAGTAATTTTGAAACGAACATTTTAGAATAATTCTCTCTTCCCCAGTTATCTTCAAAATCATACTGAAAAGGAAGGTGTTTTTGTTTTGTAGCCTTTAATTGTAAGGGTTCTGAAAAGAATTGAAAAAGCATATAGTTTTTAGCTGAATTACTTTGTAAATCATAATTCAGTTCTTTCATTTTTGCGATTAGAAATTCTCCTGTATTCTTGATGATTTTATCAAAAGTGACTTTGTTTTTTTTGTTATTGTAATATGCATTTTCAATCTGAAAATTAATATCTCTCAAAGAGTAATTTTCTATATCTATAGTATTCATTTTATCAAAAACCTCTTTATAGAATTCTGTTCCTGAAAGATTGGATAAAGAAGGTAGTGCATAGTTTATATCTGTAAACTCAGATTCAATTTCTTTTCTGATAAAGTCAATTTCTTCTCTACGTTGCCGCTTATGTTTCTCAATATCTCTCAGTATGCTTTCATTTTGTTGTTGTTGTCTTGATTGCTCTTTTGCGAAAAAAGCATTCATGATATTATTGGAATTCGGTGGATTAGAAGCATAATTAGTCTGATTATAATTATTAAATGGCATTACAGGTTGAGGAGTAACAATAGTCGGTATGCCAAATTGTGCTAGAACCGTCATAGGAAATAATAAAAATAGAAATCTTATAATCATAACTTATTGGAGTGTTTTATTCTTAAAAGGAGTAAAATATATAAAAAACTAATTACATCAATAGAAATAAAATAGAATTTATGATAATTTAATGAATTCTACAAATATGGAGCTAATTCAATTAACTTAAGAGGTTTTTAACATTAAATAGTTTACTTACGCTTTATATTACAGTATGTCCCTACACCTCATCTTTTTAATACGCTTTATTGGTTTCTTTTTCAAGATTAGATCGTCCTTTGATCATCCATTCCGGAGCTTTTTCCTCTTTTAGATAATGATCAAAAAATTGTTTCATTCGTGTTGATAAGTCTTTTCTGTTACCCCAACTTTCAGCTTTAAGATTGTGCGGTTCTCCATTATAATTTAACATCCATACCGGTTTATCTAAACGACGCAACGCTACAAAATACTCAATTCCCTGATACCATGGCACTGCTCCGTCGTTATCATTGTGCATCATTAATAAAGGGGTTTGTACTTTATCGGCATAAAACAAAGGTGAATTTTTTAGGTACAAATCTAAATTATCCCAAATTGTTTCTCCTATTCTGCTTTGTGTATGTTCATACTGGAACATTCTGCTCATACCGGATTCCCATCGAATACCTCCGTAAGCACTGGTCATATTACTAACCGGAGCTCCTGCCATAGCCGCCGCAAACATATTAGTTTGAGTAATTAAATATGCGGTTTGATATCCTCCCCAGCTTTGTCCCTGAAGAGCAATGTGTTTTTTATCAATGGACGGATATTGTTTTATCATATTCTCTACACCACTAACAATACAGTTATAAGCACTCTTCCCCGGAAAACCTTCTTTATAAATAATATCGGGAACAAAAACAAAATAATCATTACTGGTATATAACGTTTTATTAATTATAGATCTACTTGGTTGAGGAGTATAATGACGATGATAGGTATCAGAGTTCAGTTCATAAAAATACACCACCATAGGATATTTTTTATTGGGATCGAAATTCTCCGGTTTATATAATAATCCTTGTAAAGAGATTTCATCATTGTTTTTCCATTCTACTAAACTTACAGTTCCCCATTTATAATTTTTCTGCTGTGGATTTGCTTTAGTTAATTGTACCGGAGACTCAAAATTAGTTGTCGTAAACCAGATATCGGGATATTCCTGATAGGTTTGTTTAGTATAAAAGAGAGAATTACTGTTTTTTGATTTTTTAGGTGTCATGAAAAAATAATCTCCTTCTATTATAACAGCAGGTGTGTTTTCTTTGTTAAAATCAGAAAATACATATCCTGCTTTTTTAGTGTTCTCTTCAAAAACAGATAACAAAACTTGTTTTTTAGTATCTATAAATTTCTCCTCACTATCAATCTGAAGATATCTGTATATTTTATTCGTTTCCCTTCCATTTTTCGTTATTCGTTTTGGTTGTATTTTTGATTCAGGATCAAATTTCCAAATATCATAACGATCATATATATAAACCGATTTATCTTCTTCATTCCAACCGGCAACACCATAAGGCAAAGGTTCATTAGGCTGGTCGTTTTTTTCATCATACCAAACGACATTTAATCCTTTTGTTAATGGTTTTTGCTGATTTGTCTTTAAATTAACGGAATAATAAATACTGTCTTTTCTATTGTAATAAACAGCATATTTCTGGGAAGCTCCAAACCAAACCTGGTTCTGTTCTTTAATTAATAATTTTCGTTCTCCTGTATTTAAATTGATTTTATAAAAATCTTTTACAAATAGTGCTGTCCATGAAGAAGCTCTTTTATAGGGTTCTCCATCTGCTCCTAAAACAAAATTTCCATCTCCGTTATTTAACACAGTAATATCATAAACTATAGTATCTGCTAACTGTACTGCTTTATCTAAACTAAAATCATATACTGCAAGATACGTTCTGTTTTCTTCTTTTTTACTATTTGCAATTTGTTGTGGCTGTAATTCTTTATCTGTCCATGACCAAATATCTAATATCGCTCGTTCTTTATTTAATAAGGTATCCTTCTGTTTTTCTCTTTCGAATAAAGTATTACCGAAAAACAATCTTTTACCATTCTCTGAAAAGAATAAATCTCCTTTATCTGAATAATTCCAATTCTTAGGAATGTTTTTAATTCTGTTTATTTTTAATTCTGTCAATTGTGATTTTGTTCCTTTATACAACTGATATTTTTTGATTTTTGTTGTATCTGATGAAAATAGAAACCCTAATCTGTCTCCCTTATCTTCTATTGCAATCTTTGTTATTGTTCCTTTAGAATTGAAAATCGTATCTGTCTTTTTACTATCCGCATCAAAATACAATAATGCTGAAGTAATCAGAGAATCTGTCTTTTTTTCTGAATGAAGTAATAATTTATCTGCTTTCTTAGACCAGCTGAAACTTTTTATATTTAAAAATGCTATACTATCTTTCTGTATGGGATTATAAACTACTACAATAGTATCATTCTTTACTTTTTGTTTTTTATCTACCTCTGTTGAATCCTTTTCTTTTACTACTTTCTGTATTGTTTTATAGACAAGCCATTCACCTCCTTCGACAGGCAGACTAAAACTTTTTAGATTTGGGCGTTTTTTTATCTCTTTGGTTTTAAACACATAGATTCCCAAAGAATCAACAGGAAGTTTTTCTTTTTTTAGTTTCTTTGTTTCAGCTTTTCTTCGAAGTTCTATTTCAGGCTTTATCTTAAAGGATACAAATGTGCTTTTACCATTAATCTGAGCATCATAACCTCTGGATATTGTGTCTGACTCTTTCGTTTTAGTGTTAACAATAACAAGCATACCATCACCATTTCCGGGATTATATTCATGTATAAGATACTTCCCATTCTCAGATAACTGAGCTTTTTCTATTTGTTTCCAACTATCAAAATCATCTACAGTGAGTGATTTTTTTTGTGCGGATGCAACAACGACAATAAAAAACAAAGAAACAAATAAATACATTTTAAACTTCATAATTCTATTTTTGTTAGGGGAAATTCTGATTCAATTATTCAACTATTCTTTGTAAAACTACATGAATGATGTATATTTAACAAATGTCCAATGTTAAATATATCATCCTTAGCATAATCTGTATTTCAAAATTTTGTTTTTTAAAATAACTTTAAATAATTATTGAACCTGAAGCTTGAATAACACATTCTCTCTTCTTAATCTTTTTGCTATTTTTGTAAAAAAACATATCATGTCAAATTTCCATTCTCTAAAAATTAAAGAAATTAAACGTGAGACTGAAAAAGCAGTTTCTATTCTTTTTGATGTTCCGTCAGATTTACAAATTGATTACAATTTTATTGCCGGTCAGTATGTCAATTTAAAAACAATAATAAATGGAAAAGAAATACGCAGAGCATATTCTATCTGTTCTCCAAGTAATTCTAACGAATTACGAGTTGCTGTAAAAGCGGTTTCTGATGGTGTTTTTTCTAAATATGCTAATGAAATTCTGAAAGAAGGAGAATCTATTGAGGTGGGAACTCCTGAAGGTAAGTTTACTTTTGAACCGGAAACCTCTCATCATAAAAATTATGTAGCTTTTGCTGCCGGAAGTGGAATAACTCCAATTCTGTCCATTATCACTACTGCTTTAAAAAATGAACCTTTAAGTTCTTTTATATTAGTATATGGTAATAAAACTCCTGAAGACACTATTTTTCATCATCAATTACATGATCTGCAATTACAATATACAGGCAGATTTTTTTTGTACTCCATTTACAGTCAGGCAAAAATTGAGGATAATCTCTTTGGAAGAATCGAACGTTCTACAGTAAATTTTATTTTAAAAAATAAACATAAAGAGCTGAAATTCAGTAAATTTTATCTTTGTGGTCCTGAGAGCATGATCAATATTGTCAGTGATGTTCTTAAAGAAAATAATGTTAAAGAAAATAAGATACGATTTGAACTTTTCACCAGTTCTTCTGAAGAGCATATCATTGAAAAGCCTTTAGACGGACAGACTAAAGTTTCTGTTCTCGTTGACGATGAAGAAACTACTTTTGTAATGTCCCAACAAATGACTATTCTTGAAGCAGCATTAAAACAAGGTCTTGATGCTCCTTATTCTTGTCAGGGAGGAATTTGCAGCAGTTGTCTCGCCAGAATTACTGCAGGTACTGCAGAAATGAAGAAAAATTCAATTCTTACAGATGGGGAGATTGCTGACGGATTAATTCTTACCTGCCAGGCTCATCCAACATCTGATAGTATTTATATAGATTATGATGATGTATAATTACTAAGAAAAAAGAGCAAAGAACCAAGAAGAAAGAAAAATTATAAGAAACCGTTAGCTTCAAAACAGCTAACGGTTTTTTCTATAACTGAAATTGAATTGCAGTCACTATACGTTCGGGTGTTATTGTTCTCATCACTTCTTCATATCCCGGAACTTCTTTATTTCCGTAAATAGAAGTTGGCAGCATAGGATATTTTTCTCTGTCAGCTGTTATAGTATTTTCTTCCGGTTGATTAAATGGAGCAAAACCGGCAAAAGGATGTGTGGCTCCCCAAACTGTTATTACCTTAATTCCCAACATTGCTGCAATATGAGCATTTCCGGAATCCATACTAAGCATAACATCTAAATTGCTTATCAGTTCTAATTCCTCTTTAAATGGGATCTTACCTGCTATATTAATCACGTTTTCTCTATTTGCAGAAAGGATATCTAAAAGCTCTATCTCTTTTCCTCCTCCTCCAAAAAGAAATAATTTATAATTCTTGTTTTCTGCTAAAAGAGCAATTACTTTTTCCATCAAATCTAAAGGATATACTTTTGAAGTATATTGGGCAAAAGGAGCGATACCTATCCATTTTTTATCTTTAACCCCAACAATAGCTGTCGTTTTTTTATCTATTTCCTGTACAGGAGGAAAAACAGGACTTTTTATATCAACTGTAATTCCCAAAGATTCAAAAACTTTTACATGTCTTTCAATCATTGTTGTTAAGGGTTTAAATACCTTGTTTTCACTTCGGGTTAGTTCTTTTTTTTCTGTTCTGCCTTTATCTACTGAAGCAATAGGAATTCCTTTTATACTGAATAAAGTTCTCACGACTTTTGAACGTAATACATTGTGTAAATCTGCAAAGGCATCTACATTCAACTTATTCAAATCTGAAAACAACCTGAATAACCCAAAAAATCCTTTATGTCGTTTTTTTAGATCAATACTAAAAAAACTTACGTTTGGGATATCCTCAAAGAACGGTTTAAAAAAAGGTCTTGAAACAACCGTTATTTTTACTTCCGGATTTTGTTGTGTCAGAGCTCTTATGACCGGAACTGTCATTGCTACATCTCCCATTGCTGAAAGTCGCATTACTACAATATGATTTATTTTTGACATTTTTTAAAGCTATTTATCTACATGAATTAACCAAAAAAGACTTTCAGTAAAATGTATTACTAAAAGTCTTTTTATTCATGTTTATTTATAAACCGGAACTAAAATAATTTCAGTTCTTATTATTTATTCTGATATAATATCGGATTTAACTCCTCATCATTATACATTTTCATTTGTTTATAGACTTTCATAAATTTATCACCATTCTGAATATCTGTTAATAAATCATCTATAGCTGTAGAAAGGTCTGATCGTTGTTCTAATAAAACGTCTAGTTTCACCTGACATTTATCTCTATGATCCTGTGAAGCTTCTTTACGAGTTGCTTCTTCATTCATATGATAAATTTTCAGGGCCAGTATAGATAACCGGTCAATTGCCCATGCCGGACTTTCTGAATTGATCTTAGCACCGGCTTTTACCGCTACATCTTTATATTGCTGAAGAAAATAACTGTCAATATATTCAACCATATCCGTACGTTCCTGATTAGAAGCATCAATTCTTCTCTTTAACTTTAAAGCTGCAACCGGATCAATTTTCGGATCTCTTATAATATCCTCAAAATGCCATTGTACAGTATCTATCCAGTTTTTAAGATATAATAAATGTTCTATTTTATCTTTTGGATAAGGATTACTTATTGGCTGATCTACGCTATCAAATTTATGATAATCATTAATACTTTCTTCAAATATTGAATAAGCTAATTTAGAAAACATATCTTTACATTTTTGAATTACAAATATACTTTTTATACCTTTATCTTACTAATACAAATTAAATTCGTTTATGCATCTTCATTACATCTCTGAAAAAAATAGTATTCTTAATCACTTTCTAGCACAAATTCGTGACGTTAATGTACAAAATGACAGCATGCGGTTCCGAAAAAACATTGAAAGAATCGGAGAAATCATGGCATATGAGCTAAGTAAAACCCTTACTTATAAAAATATTGAAGTTCAAACCCCTCTTGGTATCAAAAAAACAACTGCTCTGGAAGACAATGTTGTACTATGTTCTATTTTAAGAGCCGGGTTAGCTTTACATACCGGATTTATGAACTTTTTTGATGATGCTGAGAATGGTTTTGTTTCTGCTTACAGACATCATCCCAATAATGATGCTGAATTTGAAATACTGGTAGAATATCAAGCTGCTCCTTCCTTTGAAAATAAAAATCTGATCCTAATTGATCCTATGTTAGCCACAGGTCAGTCATTAGTTGCCGTTTTCAATAAACTGATGACTCAGGAAACTCCAAAAGAAATACATATTGCCATTGTAATTGCAGCGCCGGAAGGAATAGCTTATCTAGAAGAACATTTACCGGATAACTGTCATTTGTGGATTGCTACCCTTGATGAAAGACTAAATGATAAAAATTATATCATTCCTGGTCTTGGTGACGCAGGTGATCTTGCTTACGGAAGTAAATTATAACTTAACTGCGATAAAAACACAATAATACTTACTCCTATAAGAAGATATAAAACCATATCTTTTGTCCAGAGACCTTCTAAATTCTCTATATAATTTGCTCCCATTATTGCGAGTGGAGCAAATGTATAGATCAGATAACCATTATTTTTATCTCTAGATATTAAGAAAATCAATACTCCTATAAAAAAAGCAAAAATAACTTTTTTATAAGCAGAATGAAGATTGATCGGTTTCTTAGAAAATGAAAATAACTGGTTTATTAGAAAGAACAATGATATAATTGTAAAAAAAATTAATGCTACATTCTGAAATCCATTTTTAAAATAGTTGAAATTAAAATCAATAACAACTTGGTCCAAAACATTAAGAATAATCGATTTGTCTATTAATAAGGCTGCTAAAACAGAGATAATAGCAACTGTAAATAAAGCTATAAACGGAATGATCCAGTTCCTGTAATCGCGAAAAGTAAGAAAAATAACAGATATAAATACTAATAATATAAAGAGAATACTCCAGAAATAGAACAGAGTAGCAATAAATACCCAAAAAGAAGCATCAAATATTTTCTCTTTTGGTGCTACTAGTGATTGTAAAGAAATCAGTCTTCTTAAAGCTAACAGAATAAAGAAATTCGATATTACAATATTTGTATTCACAAATATTGACGGAAACAATATTAATAAAACCAGAAAGATTAAAAAAGCAAAACAGTTATCTTTACTCAGTCCGTTTCTTTTAGTAATGAAATTAGTGATAAAAGCAGATGCTACTAAGATTACTAATACTACTATTTTTTCTAAAATTCCAAAAATAGAATTTATCCAGTTTAAATCCTTCAACTGAAACAAAAAAAAGCACAAAACGAGCACGAAAGCTAATAAAATAAAATTTATTGGTTTTGATTTACTAAAAACACTTGTTATCATCTGGATATTTTATACTTTTGTGATTGTAAATATAATACTTGTTTAAAGATGAAAGCTTTTTTTAATGGAATACAGTACTTATTCGAAAATATATTATTCGCTCCATTAGACTTCTTAAGAAGTTTAGAACTAAGAAATTGGTGGGTAGCTAATACTATTAGTTGGATTTTCATAATAATTTGTGCTGCTGCAATTGTTTACTGGGTAAAACAATTAGGTGTTCACAAAAAAAATAATGAAGAGGACCAAGATACCAACGCCCATTCATTCTTATAAATCGAAACCAATATCTTTTCTGAAATACATCTTATCAAAATGTAGTTTGTCTATATTTTGATAAGATTTTTGTATGGCTTCTTTGAAATCATTTCCAAAAGAAGTTACTGCAATCACCCTACCTCCATTAGTTACTACTTTATTATCTACTAATTTTGTTCCTGCATGGAATACAAGAGAATCTTCAATAGTATCTAATCCACTTATTATTTGTCCTTTTTCATAATCTTCGGGGTATCCTCCGGAAACAACCATAATTGTTGTTGCGCTTCTTTTATCAATTTCGAGATTCACTTTATCAAGTGTCTGATCTGCCACAGCAGAAAACAACTCTACTAAATCTGTCTTCAGCCTTGGAATAACAACTTCCGTTTCAGGATCACCCATTCTAACATTGTATTCGATCACGTAAGGGTCGTTTTTAACGTTAATAATCCCTATAAATACAAAACCTTTATAAAGAATACCATCATGATGTAATCCTTCAATTGTAGGCTTAACAATACGTGTTTCTATTTTTTCCAATAACCCAGCATCTGCAAACGGTACTGGAGATACTGCTCCCATACCACCTGTATTTAATCCTGTATCACCTTCTCCAATTCTTTTATAATCTTTTGCTGTAGGTAATATTTTGTAATGTTTACCATCTGTTAAAACAAAACAACTTAGTTCTATCCCATCCAAGAACTCTTCAATTACTACTTTTGAGCTTGCTTCTCCAAATTTTTCATTTACTAACATATTGGTCAGTTCCTCTTTAGCCTCTTTCAGATCATTAAGAATTAATACTCCTTTACCTGCTGCCAAACCATCTGCTTTTAAAACATATGGCGGATGTAATTTTTCCAGAAAATGATAACCTTTCTCAATGGTTTCTTTAGTAAAACTGTGATAAGCAGCTGTTGGAATTCTATGCTTTATCAAAAACTCCTTTGCAAATTCTTTACTTCCTTCTAATAAAGCGCCTGCTTTTGACGGTCCAATAACCGGTACGTGTTTTAAAAGATCGTCTGCCAGAAAAAAATCATGAATTCCGAGAACTAATGGGTCTTCCGGTCCTACTACTACCATTTCAATATTTTCTCTGATAACAAGATCTCTGATCGCTCCAAAATCTGTAGAACTTATATTTACATTTACAGCAATACTTTCCGTTCCGGCATTCCCGGGAGCAACAAATAGTTTTGTACATTTTGGACTTTGTAACATTTTCCAAGCCAAGGCGTGTTCTCTTCCTCCTGAACCAAGTAGTAAAATTATCATGAGTGTATTGTTTGTTTTTATTAATTATCAAAAATAAGCGCTTTTAAACACAAAAAATAATTATTCTAATGAAAAATATTTAATTTATAAACTTAGAGAAATCTTTATTATGTTCATTTTTTAATTCTTCTGGAGACAGCTTTTTAAAATAATCATATGTAATTTTCATTCCTTCTGCTCTTGAAACTTTTGGCTCCCATCCTAAAATTGTTTTTGCTTTTGAAATATCCGGTTGACGTTGTAATGGATCATTTACAGGCAATGGACAATAAATAATCTTTTGATTTGTGCCTGTCAATTTAATAATTTCTTCAGCAAAGTCTTTAATTGTTATCTCTGCGGGGTTTCCAATATTTACAGGTCCTGAATAATCCGAATGTAATAATTTGTATATTCCTTCTATCTGATCATCAACATAACAAAAAGATCGGGTCTGCATACCATCTCCAAAAACGGTTAAATCTTCTCCTCTTAATGCTTGTCCTATAAATGCCGGTATAACACGTCCGTCATTTAACCTCATCCTTGGTCCGTATGTATTAAATATCCTGACAATTCTTATTTCTAAGCCATGAAAAGTATGATAGGCCATTGTCAATGATTCCTGAAAACGTTTCGCTTCATCATATACCCCTCTCGGACCAATTGTATTTACATTTCCATAATACTCTTCCGTTTGTGGGTGTACTAACGGATCTCCATAAACTTCTGATGTGGAAGCTATTAAGATTCTTGCTTTTTTCACTCTGGCGAGACCTAAAAGATTATGAGTCCCTAATGATCCTACTTTTAATGTCTGGATTGGTATCTTTAAATAATCTATGGGGCTTGCCGGGGAGGCAAAATGAAGAATATAGTCCAGATTACCCGGGACATGAACAAATTTAGTAATATCATGGTGATAAAACTCAAAATAAGCGTGTTTGAACAAGTGCTCAATGTTTTTTAAATCTCCTGTAATAAGATTATCCATTCCAATTACGAAATAACCCTCCTTTATGAATTTATCACAAAGATGAGATCCTAAAAATCCGGCAGCTCCTGTTATTAATATTCTCTTCATTTTTGGAATTCTGATAAATCAGAATATTATTTTACATTAAATATTTGTTCTAATATCTTGATTGTAATCAAATAGGTAGGTTTTACCCCTGTGGTTCCTAACCCTCCTGAAGCTAATGTGCTTCCTGTTTCCAGTGGATTATCTGACGCATAATAAGCATATCTTACTTTTACATCATTTGGAATGCTTTTTCTGATTTTTGAAGCAGACTGAATTGCTTTCTGATAATATGCTCCTTCCATCTCTAATCCAATCACGTTCCAGGTAGAATCATAGAAAAATTTCAGAAGGTCTTTATTCTGTAATGATGTTCCTAAAACAGTGACCATTGGTCCTGCAAAAACAGCAATGTCATTTCCTTTAAACATTTCTGCTGTCAATTCATTCTCAAAAGGATAATTATCTGCTGTTCCTTCGTTAATATGAGCTGAAGGGATCATAATATCTCCTTTGCCTCCTTCAAGAATACCTGCTTTACCCATAATAGAAACAGACTCTACATTTAATAATGTCTTGTTCTCTTTTGTTTCCTGATATGGTTTTAATAATTCATCTATTGTTTCAAATGCCTGTTCTCCAAAAGCGTAATCCATAACAATGATTACCGGCTTTTCTTTGCCTAAAATGGCTGTTGGAAAAGCAGAATTTTTAAAATCAATTTTTGCTGTATCAAATATTTGTACGTCAATGTTAGTTCCGGAAGTATCCGGAAGAGAAATCATTCCTTGTCTTAAGGCAACCTCTTCTACTTTACTTCTTACTTCATTACTCCCCGATTTACTCAATTCTTCATAAATAAAGAAATCTGATTTATCTTTAAAGTTTGTCTTCAAAATTGGAGTGGCAAAAATAGAATTCATAACACTGTGCATATTCGCACTGATAATATGAATTGGTCTGTTCAAAAGATTATTTTCTTTTAAAACCTCTTTGATATTTGTTGCCCAGATTTCACCGTGAATATGATGTCCTAGTCTTTCTCTTAAAATAGGACTGAAAGTAATGGTGCGTTTATTATTATCAACCACTTCTTCTATTGCTAGTTTACCCAACCAATATACAACATGTAAAAATCGATCCGGTTTTTCTGTCGTCGCAAAATCATCATAAATCTCAAGCACATCTGCAAATGTTCTTCCTAAAACATTAGAGGTATGTGAAATTGCTTTTTCTTTTTCAACAAGAGATAATTTTTTGTTTTGCAAAACTACCTGTTCCAGTTTCTGCCAGTCACGTGTAACATCTCCACTTTCATCAATCAGAACACGATCTTTAATCTTATAGGATTCAATAAAAATAAAGGTCAGATGTGTCAAAATATCATAAATATCAGATCTTCCACGAGTGATTTCAACATTCATCTGCTCTTCGTCAATACGATAACAGTTTCTTTTTCTTTTTGGAGGAACAATTGCTTTGAAATGGGATTTTGAATAACCTTCGTCGGAAGTCAGGTTAATAAAGCGACATTCTTCAATTCCAATAGGAAGCCGTTCGATCACATACAGTAAACCATTTAGTTCTACTTTTTCACCATCAATTGCTCCATATATCTCTGGACGCAATAACAGTAATGCTTCTCTTAATGTATCTCCTGAAACACCCATTGGCTTATAAAACCCTCTGTTAAATAAATGGCGCATCGTGATATATAATTTTTCTATCGCTGATGACGATTCCTGTGCTCTTGATCGTACTATATTTTTCATTTTATCGTTTTTCTACTATTATAAATATTCCATCAAACTATAACACAAACTCACATTAAAATAACTCTAATTGTGATCCTGTTGTTTTTAACGCCTTTATTTCCTACAAAAATACATTTTATTTTCTCGAAAGTTGATCTGCAATATCTCTATCATTGGATAATCTCGGAATTTTATTTTGTCCTCCTAACTTTCCTACTGATTTCATATATTCCTGAAATCCTCGTTTTTTAACAGTTGTAATTATTAGTCTTTGCAACACTTTCCCTTTTATAAGATCATCATAATAAACATTCTGTCTGCACATTGCCTTGTCTATTTTCTCAGCAAAGATGTCCATATTATCCGGTTCTTTTTCAAATTCAATAAACCATTCATGATAGGGTAATCCTTGTTGAGGTGTTGTTTGTGGTGCTACTGTAAACTCATTTATACTTATTTCTGTACTTGTCATAGCCTCCTGTAAAGCTTCTTCTACTTCCTTTCCTATAACATGTTCTCCAAAAGCAGATATATAATGTTTTATCCTTCCTGACACAATAACACGATAAGGACTTAAAGAGGTAAACTGAACAGTATCTCCAATATTATAGCCCCACAATCCTGCATTAGTCGAAATTATCAGAACATAATTAATTCCCATCACAACCTCACCTATTGTATATCGTTTAGGATTCTGATTGAGAAACTCATCTGCTTTTATAAATTCATAAAAAATACCTGAATTTAAGAGCAGTAACATTCCTTTTTCTTTTTGAGAATCCTGATAAGCAAAGAATCCTTCGGAAGCAGGAAATAGCTCTATGCTATCTACTTTTCTTCCTATTAGCTGTTCAAATTTTGCTCGATAAGGTTCATAATTAACTCCTCCGTAAATAAAAAGATCAAAATTTCTAAATATTTCTCCTATTTTTTTATTCGCTTTCTGTTCTAATTTTTCAAAATACATTTGTACCCAGGAAGGAATCCCTGAAATAACGGTCATATTCTGATTAATGGTTTCTTCAACAATAGCATCTACTTTAGTTTCCCAGTCTTCTATACAATTTGTTTCCAAACTGGGCATTCTGTTTTTTTGTAAATATTTTGGTACAAAATGAGCTACTATTCCTGATAGTCGACCGAATTTGATTCCGTTCTTTTCTTCTAAGACAGGGGTTCCTTGTAAAAAAATCATTTTACCGTTTACAAAATCTGCTTTTCCTGTTTCATGAATATAAAGTAAAATAGCATTACGTGCCGCTTCGATATGAAAAGGCATTGATGCTGCTGTAAGAGGTATATATTTTGCTCCTGATGTTGTTCCTGATGTTTTGGCAAAGTAAATTGGTTTTCCTTTCCATAAAACATCTTTTTCTCCTGCAACTACTCTTTCTATATAAGGCTTTAGTGCTTCATAATCCCGAATAGGGACATTTTTAACAAAATCAGAATGAGATTTTATAGTATGAAAACTATGATCTCTTCCAAACTGAGTTGTTCTTGCCTGATTAATCAGATCCAAAAAAACTTTATGCTGGGTTTCAACTGGTTTTTCTGACCAATTCCGGGTCTTTTTATAAATACTTTTGGCAAATACTTTTGCTAAAACAGATTTTAATATCATATCAATTTATTCAAAATCAATAAAACTTGTCGGGTCAACAGGATTTCCATCTTTCCATAATTCAAAATGTAAATGTATTGCTGTAGACTGTTCTCCTGTAGATCCTGCTATTCCAACAACTTCTCCTACACGAACTTTATCTCCCTGCGATTTTGTAACTGAGGCACAATGTTTATAAACAGATATTATTCCCTCTGTATGTTCTATAATAATAGTATTACCATTTGTCGGAGTCCATTCAGAAAATATAACAGTTCCATTTGCAACAGACTTTATAGACGCATTAGCGGAAAGCGCAATATCTATAGCAAAATGCTTGGTTTTAGGGTTATATTTTTCGGTTATCAATCCATTTGCCGGAGGAAATAAAACGATATTGACTTTTCTCTCTGCTTTTTCAAAAAGATTATATTTATCTTCTAGCGCCACCGTATTTCTAAGTATCGAGTCTTCTTTTGATGGAGAAAAATGAATCTGTGATGCGTCAGGCAGCTCTGCTGCAATAATAGAGTCTTTATTAAATTTAGTATACTCTACTTCACCTAACAAAACTTTTTTTATAGATTCAATATAAGCTTTGTTTTGTTTTAAAACATAATCAATCGAATCTGATTTGATAGCAAGATAAGTTGCGTCTTTTTTTAATTTTGATGAAGCATATCCGGGAATATATTCTCTTAAAGGAGTAAAGGCAATAATATAAGTTGTTATAGCTATTAAAAATATTGAAGATATTGTTAGCAAAACAAACACATTCATCAAATTTAATTTTAATGAAAAAATCTCTTCAAATGTATCTTCATTCAATATAACCAAGCGGTTCTTATTGAGTAGTTTTCTGGACAATCTTTTTCTCATTAATTTTCTCTTAGGTATATTTCAGTTTAAAAATCCAAATATAATCATTTATAGACTCTTTTATGTCTTATTTCAGATATAGAATTCTGAAAAACAAACTGCTTTATTTTACCAGAACACTAGTTATCAGACTTTAACCTACTTTAAAATTATAATTTTACGGAAATTTTAACGTTATAAACACATAAATTATTGAGTATATAATACATAGTCCTGTATTTTTGATTTATCTTTGCAGTCTAATTAAAATGAAAATTATGAATGCACTAAACGTATTTTTAGGAATCATTGGCGGATCAGAATGGATTTTGATTGTTGTGGTAATCGTGTTACTTTTTGGAGGTAAAAAAATTCCGGAATTAATGCGTGGTCTGGGTAATGGAATTAAGGAATTCAAAAGCGCTACTAAAGAAGACCAACCTCAGACTGCTGAAAAAAAAGAAGAGAATAAACTATAGTATTTTACTAAAAAGTTTGTTTTAAATATTTCTTCTTTAGAATTTTAAAGAGGAAGCTGGTCGGTATTATATATCTTAAGTTTTAAGATATATAATACCGACTTTTTTCTGGCAAAAAGCCTCTCCATAATTAAGTGAGGCTTTCTGTTTTTTATAGTATCATGCTTAACTGAATCCTTTTCTTTGCTTCATCTATCTCTACTACTTTTACCTGTACATGCTGATGTAATTTCACTACTTCATTTACATCGCTTACAAATCCTTCTTTCAGCTGAGAAATATGAACTAGTCCGCTTTCTTTAATCCCAACATCAACAAAACATCCAAAATTAGTAATATTATTCACTATACCCGGTAATATCATTCCTGATCTCAGATCTTTGATTGTTTTTACATTACTGTCAAATTCAAAAACTTTAGCGGATTTCCTTGGGTCTAATCCCGGTTTTTCAAGTTCCTTTATAATATCTTTTAATCCTAATATTCCAACCTGATCTGTAATATAATTTTCTACTTTGATCTGTGTTGTTTTTTCTTTATTGGCAATCAGGTCATGAACAGAAACTTTCAGATCTTTTGCCATTTTTTCTACAATTTTATACGATTCCGGGTGTACCGCAGAATTATCCAAAGGATTTTCGGCATTTGCTATTCTGATAAATGCAGCAGCCTGCTGAAATGCTTTTTCTCCTAAACGGGGAACTTTTTTCAATTGTTTTCTTTCAACAAAAGGACCGTTCTCAGATCGAAATTGAACAATATTTTCTGCCATTTTTTCACCAATACCGGAAACATAGCTCAACAATGATTTACTGGCAGTATTAATATTAATACCAACACTGTTTACACATCGTATAACAACTTGATCCAATTCTTCTTTTAATAAATTCTGATCGACATCATGCTGATATTGTCCTACTCCGATAGATTTTGCCTCAATTTTAACCAGTTCAGCTAATGGGTCTGATAATCGTCTTCCAATAGAAACGGCTCCTCTGACTGTTACATCATAATCCGGAAACTCTTCTCTTGCAATTTTTGATGCAGAATAAATAGAGGCTCCTGCTTCACTTACTACAAAAACCTGTACGGGTTTGTCAAATGCTATCTTTTTAATAAAAAATTCTGTTTCTCTTGAAGCGGTTCCGTTTCCTATGGATATGGCGTCAATTTTATAAGCATTGACCATAGAACGGATCTTTTTCATCGCAATAGCCGTTTCATGTTGCGGTGCATGAGGGAAAATAGTTTCATTATATAATAAATCTCCTTTTTCATCCAGACAGACTACTTTACATCCAGTTCTAAAACCCGGATCTATTGCTAATATCCTCTTTTCACCTAAAGGAGGTGCTAATAATAACTGCCCTAAATTATTTGCAAAAACATTTATAGCTGTTGCATCTGCTTTTAGTTTAGCTTCCTGTAATGTTTCATTGGAAATTGCCGGAGCCAACAATCTTTTATAACTGTCATCAATTGCTTTTTCCATATGAACTATTGTGTCTTCATTATCTTTGAGTAATGAATGCCCTATTAATTCAATTGCTTCCTCTTTTTCAATTTCAACTTTAATCTTTACAAATCCTTCATTTTCTGCACGCAACATAGCTAATAAACGGTGAGAGGGAGCTTTATTAATTATTTCCGACCAATCGAAATATTGTTCAAATTTTTGTGCTTTTTCTTCTTCTTTTTGGGTTTTGACTACTTTCGTTGTTATTGTTGCTTTACGCTGAAATAAACGTCGTAGCTGCTTTCTGATATAAATATTTTCATTGATCCATTCTGCAATAATATCACGGGCTCCCTGTAATGCTTCATCTTCATTTATAACCTGTTCATTTAGATATTTTGACGCAATGAAATCAATATTATCACTATTTTGTGCCATAATGATCTTAGCCAGTGGTTCTAATCCTTTCTCACGAGCAACATCCGCTTTTGTTTTCTTTTTCTTTTTATAGGGTAAATAGAAATCTTCTAACTCATTTAAATCAAAACTTAAACTAATCTTTTTTTCCAGTTCAGGAGTAAGTGCTTCTTGTTCCGTAATGCTTTTTAATATTGCTTCTTTCCTTTTTACAATTACATCATACTCTTTCTGAAGTTTCGCTATTTGTTCAATAATAACCTCATCCAGATTACCGGTCTTATCTTTTCGGTAACGGGCAATGAACGGAATTGTGCAATCTTCATTTAATAATTGTAACGTGTTTTGAATATTTATGGCAGATGTAGCCACTTGTTTGGAAATAAATTCTATGGTAGTCATTACTATTCGATTCTTAGATTTTGGGTTATTTGATTGTTTTGAAAATTACTTTAAATTCTAATCCAAAACCTGAAAAACAAATAGTCGGAGTGTTTTAAAATTCATAATTTAAAATGTTTTTAACTACACATTGGTATTTTATCAATTCTGTTCTGATGTCTGCCTCCTTCAAAAGCGGTATTTATAAATGTATCCACCATCTCCAGTACCTGTGGAATGGAAGTATATCTTGCCGGAATACTCAGGATATTAGCATCGTTATGCTGACGTGCCAGTGCAGTGATCTCTTTTGTCCAGCATAATGCTGCTCTTACTTTTGGATGTTTATTAGCTGACATTGCTGCACCGTTTCCGCTTCCACAGATAATAATTCCAAAATCAACTTTATTTTCTTCAACATCTTTTGCAACAGGATGTATAAAGTCTGGATAATCTACACTATCAAAAGAATCTGTACCATGATTAATCACTTCAATTCCTCTATCCTGAAGCATCTTTATAATAGCTTGTTTGTATTCTGGACCGGCATGGTCATTTCCTATAGAAATTTTCATTTTCCTGTTGTTTAAATTGTAACGACAAATTTACCGCAACGAATTTCAACTACCAAAAAGATTTGGTTAATTATCAATTATCAGACAAAACAGTAAAACGATTATACTATTTTTAAATTGCCCCCGTCATTTAGTTTTTTAAGAATCTTATTTACTGCCTCAACATCATTTGGATGAACTTTGAGTTTTATACCTCCCAATGCCTGAGAATAAAATGGAGCAATTGAAGTTATTGTTTCATTTTCAAAAAAATACTGAATTTCTTCCTCGTCCAGTAAATGTTTTAAAACCATTATTTCATGGGGATAACTAAAAACAGCAATCACTATAAATTCTTCCATTTCTTCTGTTATAATGTCTTTATGTAAAGATACTGTATAATTTTCTTATTAGATTACTTGATACGTTCGCTAAGCTCATATTTAAAATTATTAACTCTAAAACAGATAAATAAAATATTCATTTCAGAAAGAAAACGAACGAATCCGGTTCAACTTATATTTTACTATAAAAAAACACTAAACTCCTTAATTTCTACCTTTTGAAAGTTATATTTTAATTAAATTTTCCGCTACTTTTACTATATCTCATTACTAATTCGTAATTTTCAACTTTATAAGAAAAGATTTATGAGTAAGAAACCAAAAAGATTTAGTAAAAGTGAAAAAAATTTCACTTCTAAAATTTTAAAAATTGTATCTACAGACAGTAATAAAACATTCAACTATAAACAGATAGCAGCGAAACTGGAATTAAATGATACACAAAGCAGAAACCAGATTATTAAAGACCTGAAAGTCTTAGCAGCACAACAAAAAATAGAAGAAACAGAAAAAGGAAAATACAGAGTGATTGCCGGTCAGGATTATTATGAAGGAGTCATTGATATGACCAGCAGAAAAACAGCTTATTTCGTATCAGAAGAATTTGAAGATGATGTCTTTATACCAACCAGTAACCTGAACAAAGCATTAGATGGTGATATTGTAAAAATATATGTTTATAACCGTAGAAAAGGCAGAAAACCAGAAGGGGAGGTTGTAGAGATCATTGAAAGAAAGAAAATAGAATTTGTAGGGGTTATTGATATCCAGAAAAATTTTGCTTTCGTTTCCACTGCTAATCCAAAAATGTATACTGATATTTTTATTCCAAAAGAAAAACTTGGAAATGCTGAAAACGGTGATGTCGTTCTAGTGAAAATAGAAGACTGGCCTCAAAAAGCAGATTCTCCTTTTGGAGCAGTAATCAAAGTACTCGGTCGTCCCGGAGAACATGATACGGAAATTCATGCTATTCTGGCCGAATATGGTTTACCATATGATTTCCCGGTAGATGTAGAAGCTTATGCCCAAAAACTGGATACCAGTATTCAGGAAAGTGAAATCGCAAATCGAAGAGATATGCGGGACACGCTAACCTTTACGATTGACCCAAAAGATGCTAAAGATTTTGATGATGCTTTATCTTTCAAAAAACTAGAGAATGGTAATTATGAAATCGGTATTCATATTGCCGATGTTTCTTATTATATTCAGGAGGGAAGTATCCTTGATGAAGAAGCTTATAACAGAGGAACATCCGTTTATCTGGTAGACAGAGTCGTGCCAATGCTTCCAGAAGTACTTTCTAACTTTGCCTGTTCATTACGTCCCAATGAAGAAAAATATACTTTCTCAGCAATATTTGAAATCAGCGAAAAAGCAGTCATACTGAATAAATGGTTTGGAAGAACTGTTATTCATTCAAACCAGCGTTTTGCTTATGAAGAAGCACAATATATCATTGAAACAAAAGACAATACCATTCCGGAAGCTACTTCCATTACAGGTTCTTCTTATGTTGTAAATGATGACATTGTTGAAGCTACTTTAAAACTGGACGAGCTGGCAAAAATTCTGAGAGGAAAAAGAATGCAGGAAGGTGCTATTTCTTTTGATAAAGTTGAAGTAAAATTCGACCTAAACGAAAGGGCAGAACCTATGGGAGTATTCTTTAAAGTGTCTAAGGATGCAAACCATCTGATTGAAGAATTCATGCTTCTTGCGAACAGAAAAGTAGCTGAGTTTATAGGAAAACAGAAAAAAACATTTGTATATCGTATTCATGATGAACCGAATGAAGATAAATTATTCAATTTACAAACAGTAATAGCTAAATTCGGCTATAGCATTAACCTGAAAACAAAAGGTGATATTTCTAAATCACTAAATAATCTGTTAAATGATGTTCAGGGTAAAAAAGAACAAAATCTAGTAGACACCTTAACGATCAGAACCATGAGTAAGGCTAAATATTCAACTGACAATATCGGTCATTACGGACTGGCTTTTGATTACTATTCTCATTTTACTTCTCCTATTCGCCGTTATCCGGATATTATGGTACACCGTTTGTTACAATACTACTTAGATGGAGGTCAGTCAGTGAATGCAGAATTATATGAAGAGAAATGCGTTCATACTTCAAATATGGAAAATTTAGCAACCAGTGCGGAACGTGATTCTATTAAATACATGCAGGTCAAATATATGCAGGATCATCAAACCGAAGAATTTCTGGGAGTTATTTCGGGTGTGACAGAATGGGGAATCTATGTTGAAATTGTAGATAATAAATGTGAAGGAATGGTCAGAATCAGAGAAATCAAAGATGACTATTACACATTTGATGAAAAGCAATATGCTCTTGTTGGAGAAGTTACCGGTAAGACACTACAATTAGGAGATGAGGTATTTGTTAAAGTAAAAAATGCCGATTTAATAAAAAAACAACTGGATTTTCATTTCATTAAAAAAAATGATTAATTAAAAAAATATTTACCATTATGAAAAAAGTAATTTTAGTAGTATTTGCAATTACTACACAGTTTATTTCTGCTCAGGGAACGGTTACTAAAAATCTGGGAGACTTTGATAAAGTAAAAGTTTTTGACAGAATTTCAGTAACATTAATTCATTCCAACGAAAATAAAATTGAAATTTCAGGTGACAGAAGTCAGGAAGTAGAATTAGTAAACAAAAACGGTGATCTGAAAATCAGAATGCCTTTACAGAAATTACTGAAAGGAGAAGAACTAAGTGCAAAACTATACTTTAAATCTATTGATAATATCGAAGCAAGTGAAGGTTCTTCGGTTAGCTCCGATCATACTTTCAAAAGCATTTCTTTTGATGTAAATGCCAAAGAGGGAGCTCAGATCGATATCAATCTAAATGTGAATAAAGTAAATGTCAGAGCTAATTCCGGAGGTATTGTTACTCTTTCAGGAAAGGCAAAAACACAGGATATTGTAGTCACTTCGGGAGGTATTGTTAATGGAAAAAAACTGGAAACAACTCAAACTGCGGTAAGTGTAAATGCAGGAGGAAATGCAGATGTAAATGCCAGTGATCTGGTAGATGCTAAAACAAGAGCAGGGGGAACTGTTGTTATTTATGGCGATCCAAAACAAATAAATAAGAAAACAGTACTTGGCGGAACAATTAAAGAAGCTAATTAATTCCCTATTTTAAGTTATATTTGTAAAATACCTTATATATTTTACATTTATAATTTAGAAAATTACTATTATTTAAAATGATTGACGATATCCTAACCGGAATACCATTTGGCTTTTTACTGAGCTTCATGATAGGTCCGGTATTCTTTATACTGCTGGAAACAAGTGTTACTAAAGGATTCAGAGCTGCTCTGGTCTTTGATATTGGTGTTATACTTGGAGATGTGTTTTTTATTGCTGTTGCTTATTTCAGTAGCTATCGGTTAATACAAAGTATAAAAGATGAACCTGCTTTATTTATTTTTGGAGGTATTATTATGCTTGTTTATGGTATAATAACATTTATTAAATTAAGAAAAGTAAGTAAAAATATAGAAGAAGAAGCTGAAATCGAAATCATCAAAAAAAATTATCTGAGTCTATTTGCTAAAGGTTTTTTACTCAATTTTATAAACATAGGAGTATTAGGCTTCTGGTTAGCAATTATAATTACAATAGGACCTAAGCTGAATTTAGAAACTTCAAGAATGATTACTTTTTTTGTTTCGGTAATTATTACTTATCTAATAGTTGATATTGGAAAAATACTATTGGCAAAACAATTAAAAAGTAAATTAACTTTTTCAAATATTATAAAAGTAAAAAAAGTAATCAGTATAATCTTAATGATCTTTGGAATTGTCCTTATTTCACAGGGATTTATCCCTAAAGAAAAAGAACTGGTAAAATCCGCTTTGAAGAAAATTGAGAAAGAAAAATAATTTTCAGATATATTCATAAAAACAAAAAAGCATCCGTATAATACGGATGCTTTTTTTTGAGGCATCGAGCGGATTCGAACCGCTGTAGGAGCTTTTGCAGAGCCCAGCCTAGCCACTCGGCCACGACGCCATCATTGTAATGGATGGCAAATTTACATAATTATTCCTATTTTACAAGAAAAACAGAAAGTAAATTTTAGTTTAAAAAAGACAAACGATTAAACGATTAAGTTTATATTTGACCAATATTTAATTTATCTATAGAAAAATGAAGAAGTTAACGTTTTTAAAACCCATTTTTAATTTTTTTGCCATTGGTTTACTAATTACCACATTAAGCAGAATTTTTCTTTTCTTTATGTTCAAAGAAAGAATAACGGAAACCCCTGATTACTGGTATATCTTTCCGATTGGTTTAAGAATGGATATTATTTTACTGTCTTATTTAGCTTTTCTTCCCACAGTACTAATTTTTTTAATTCCTGATAAATTTTTACAATACATTAAAAAGTTTTTTAGTTTTTATTTCATATTGTTTCTGTTCTTAATGTTGTTAATGGAATTATCAACACTTGACTTTATCAACCAGTATGATACCAGACCGAATCGTTTATTCTTAGATTATCTTATTTATCCGAAGGAAGTTGCAGGTACACTTTTTAAGAGTTATTTACCCTCTATAATTATTACCTGTGTTATATTGGCTGCTGCTTTGTTTTTTGCCTTTAAAAAGGCTCCAAAGTTGTTTTATCCTTCTTTTGCTCCTTACAGAACTAAACTGCTTTTATTTCCTGTTGCTGCTTTTCTTCTGTTTTTTGGAGCGCGTTCCAGTTTAACTTCAAAACGTCCTATTAACGCAAGTAATGCTGTTTTCTCAATGGATCAGCTAACGAATTCATTAGGCCTAAATTCTTTGTATACTGTAGGTTTTGCTGCTTATTCTCTGAAAAATGAAGGAGATGCCGGTAAAATGTACGGTAAAATGGACCCTGAAGAAGCAATAACAAGAGTTAAAAAATATATGACTGCTAAGGAAGCTGACTTTACTGATCCGGAACTTCCTTTATTACATACGCAAAATCCAGACAGCTTACAGAAAAGACCCTATAATCTTGTGATCTTTTTACAGGAAAGTTTAGGAGCAGAGTATGTAGGTAGTTTAGGTGGTTTACCGTTAACACCTGAATTTGACAAACTAACGAAAGAAGGGCTTCTGTTTACAAATTTATATTGTACCGGTACAAGAAGTGTTAGAGGAATAGAAGCAGTCGTTACAGGATTTTTACCTTCTCCTTCAGAAAGTGTAGTGAAGTTGAGCAATTCTCAAACCGGATTTTTCACCTTAGCTGATCTTTTAAAAAGACAGGGCTATGAAACCAGTTTTATCTATGGTGGTATGGCAAACTTTGATAATATGGCTTCTTTCTTCAATGGAAATGGTTTTGAAGATATTGTAGATGAAGAAGATTTTAAAGGAGATAAAACTGCCTTTCACGGTACATGGGGTTATTCTGATGAAGATCTTGTGGTTAAAGCAAATAATTATTTCAAAGCAAAAGGGGATAAACCTTTCTTTTCCATGATGTTCTCTACTTCTAATCACGAACCTTTTGAGTTCCCTGACGGAAGAATAGAATTATATGACAAACAAAAAAACACAGTTAATAATGCAATGAAATATGCCGATTTCTCTATTGGGAAATTCTTTGAACTGGCAAAAAAAGAAGACTACTTTAAAAACACTATTTTTATTGTAATTGCAGATCATAACACGCGTACTTACGGAAAACATCTGGTGCCTATTCATAAATTCCATATTCCTGCATTAATAATAGGTCCTACGGTTCCAAAAGGAGCTAAATATGATAAACTAAGCAGTCAGATCGATATACCGCCTACGCTGCTTAATATGATCGGTATGAAGGTAAATACTCCTATGCCGGGAAGAAATCTTTCTCAACTTCCGGAAACAACAGAAGGAAGAGCCATTATGCAGTTTCATGATATTAATGCATTCAGAGTAGGGGATCAGGTTGTTATCATGCAACCAAATAAGGAGCCTTTACAATTTCACATTCAAAACGATACTATATTAACCCCGGTAAAATTAGATCCTGAATTAGCAAAAGATGCACTGGGACATGTTACATCTGCTTCTTACTTATATAAAGAAAGAAAATACAGATTACTGGAGAAAAAATAATATTCAACTTAGATAAAAGAGGAAAGAATCAAGAAGAAAGAGATTTCTGTTGAATGTCAAATCATCTAATAATAAAAAAGAGAGGCAGTTTCATTTTAAACTACCTCTCTTTTTATTTTCTCTTCTCTTTTAATTGAACGGTAACTAATTCTACATCGCCACCAATGGGAGGATTGAGTTTTGAAACGGATAGAATAATTTTTTTAATTGCCGGTAATTCTCTGAATATTCGGTCAATAATTCTCTGAGCTACGTGTTCCAATAATTTAGAACGAATTGCCATTTCTTCTTCTACTATTTTATTTAGATCAACATAACTTACGGTATCGTATAAGTCATCTGTTTTGGTTGATTTTTTAAAATTGGTTTTTACCTCAAGATCAACAGAATAATTTGATCCTATCTTACCTTCTTCTATTAAACATCCGTGATATGAAAAGGTCCGAATGTTTTTTAGTATTATTATTCCCATAATGATTTGTTTCTTATTTTGATACTAAGATAACATAATTCGCAATCAATTTTAAAATAAACACTCGTTCATTTTAATAAAAAAAGCCAATACTTTCTTTATTAGGAATGTATTGGCTCTTCAATATTATTTTAAAATACTAATAGAAATACTCAGAGATAGTGGTGTCTCCTTCTTCTGTATCAATACTTTTAACAGGATATCCATCTGAATTATATTCAAATGTAGAAACAACAGTTACTTTATCCTCCCATTTTTCGGAAATTATATTATGTGCTATACCCTCAGTTTCTCCTTGAATAAAGGCAATTTTATCTAATCCTAAAACATTTTTCATTGGATTATTTTTAGTATCGTAAGTATAAATAATATTTACTCCATACGTT
The DNA here is from genome assembly GCF_058310215.1 of Flavobacterium sp. AK-301. Taxonomy (NCBI): domain Bacteria; kingdom Pseudomonadati; phylum Bacteroidota; class Flavobacteriia; order Flavobacteriales; family Flavobacteriaceae; genus Flavobacterium; species Flavobacterium sp. AK-301. Next base: position 30,180 of record NZ_JBZEES010000003.1, on the reverse strand, counting down.
GAAGTAATTTCTGTAATTTCTCCATCAACAAAAGTTATCATTTCTGTTCCCTCAGCCTCCGTTTGCGTTTCATCATCTCCACTAAATATTGCTACTGAAATTGAACCATCTGTATTATAAGTATAAACTTCTTTAGAACCGTAATCTTTATAACCTGGTTTTATACTTATAAAAGTAATAAGCCTTTTATCAGCATCATATTCGTATGTATCCTGTTGATCTAATGTACCATCAGTATACATATATTCCGTTTTGCTAATTAAATCCCCTGTATATGTATAATAAATTGGCCCATTATCATGATCAATACTCACTAATTTATTTCCATTGTATTCGTATTTTGTTGTTTTTGTTTTTCCTTTTGAATCAGTTGTAACAATCTTTTTCAATAATACCACACCAGTTGAAGGAATTAAAGGAGTTGAGGGAGAATCATCTTTTGAATCAGAAACTAATAAATCTGATGAAGAATCATCACTAGAAGAACAGGAACCTAACACTAAAGTCAATACAGTAAAAAGGCATAAAAAAATTTTCATTTTTTTAATTTAAATATTAATAATTTGTGCGAAAATACTTAAATAAAACTTAAAATTATTCTTATCCAGAAAAAAGAAGGTATTAAATAACAGTAAAAGACTAATTTAGAAACAGTACAAAATAGTATTATTTATAAATAATTAAAACCAATAGATTAAAAATATAATTAGACTACTGGTTTATATAAATATCTTTTTGTTTTTATTTATTAATTGTTTTCATTTTTCTAAAACATTTTTAAATGTAAAAGACTTCTTTCCTGTTCTTTATTTTCTACTTTAAAGCTGTTATTTTTTTGGTAACTTTACGCCCTTAATTTAAGATCATGTCAACAGAAGAAAAATCACTTAATTTCATTGAACAAATCATTGAAGAAGATATCAAAAACGGCTTTTCAAAAGAAAAGTTACGCTTTCGATTTCCTCCGGAACCCAATGGTTACTTACATATTGGTCATGCCAAATCCATTTGTCTGAATTTTGGTTTAGGATTGCGCTATAATGCACCTGTAAACTTACGTTTTGACGATACGAATCCTGCAAAGGAAGAACAGGAGTATGTAGATGCTATTAAACAGGATATCCAGTGGTTAGGTTTTGAATGGGAACAGGAATGTTATGCTTCTGATTATTTTCAGCAATTATATGATTGGGCAATTGAGTTGATTCATAAAGGGAAAGCTTATGTAGACAGTCAGTCTTCTGAGGATATGGCAAAACAAAAGGGAACTCCTACACAACCGGGAACGGACAGCCCTTTCAGAAATCGTTCTGTAGCAGAAAATCTGGCATTATTTGAAGCAATGAAAAACGGTGATTTTCCGGAAGGAGAACACGTTTTACGTGCTAGAATAGATATGAAATCTACTAATATGCTGATGCGTGATCCTATCATTTATCGTGTATTACACCGTGCACACCACAGAACGGGTACAGACTGGAAAATCTATCCGATGTATGACTGGACGCATGGCGAAAGTGATTATTTAGAACAAATATCTCACTCTGTATGTACACTGGAATTCGTGATGCACAGAGAATTATATGACTGGTTTCTGGATCAGATTTATAATACCAACAAAGTCAGACCAAAACAAAGAGAATTTGCTCGTCTGAACCTAAATTATACGGTAATGAGCAAACGTAAATTGCTACAAATCGTTCAGGAAGGTATTGTAAAAGGCTGGGATGATCCGAGAATGCCAACTATTTCCGGTCTGAGAAGACGAGGATATACGCCGGCTTCTATCCGAAAATTTTCGGAAACAATTGGAATAGCAAAACGCGAAAACGTAATTGATGTTTCTTTACTAGAATTCTGTATCCGTGAAGATCTGAATAAAACAGCGCCTCGTATCATGGCGGTTTTGGATCCTGTAAAAGTAGTGATTACGAATTATCCGGAAGGAAAGGAAGAATGGCTGGAAGCAGAAAACAATCAGGAAGATGAAAGCGCCGGATTCAGAAAAGTACCTTTTTCCAGAGAAATCTATATTGAAAAAGAAGACTTTAAGGAAGAAGCAAATAACAAATTCTTTCGATTAACTTTAGGGAAAGAAGTTCGTTTAAAGAATGCTTATATTATTAAAGGAGAAAGTGTTATAAAAGATACTGAAGGCAATATTACAGAAATTCACTGTACGTATGATCCGGACAGTCGAAGCGGAAGCGGAACGGAAGCAAGTCAGAGAAAAGTAAAAGGAACTTTGCATTGGGTTTCTATTGCTCATGCAATTCCGGCAGAGGTTCGTGTTTATGATCGTTTATTTTCTAATGAAAATCCTGACAGTGATAAAGAAATAGATTTTAAAACTTTTTTAAATCCAAATTCTTTAGAAATCACTACCGGTTATTTAGAACCAAGTTTAAAAGAAGCAAAACCGGGAGAACGTTTCCAGTTTCAGCGCTTAGGTTATTTCTGTGTCGATAATGATTCTGCTACAGAAAAGCTGGTTTTTAATAAAACGGTAGGATTAAAAGATTCCTGGTCCAAAACAGAAAATAAAAAATAAATTAAAAGCCTCTATTGAGGCTTTTAATAATTATAGATTTAATCTATTTTAAATAATTTTACATTTGTTTTAACTATTAAAATTAGATTAAAATAAGTCGTTTTAAGGCTAAAAAAATAAAATAATATATTAGTTGTTCATTCTATTTTTATTTCATTAAATAAGATACCTTAAAATAATTATTAAAATAAAAACAAAACACTTTAACTGGTTGTTAACGTTATTTTGTTGATAAAAAATTGTACCTTTAATACTATAAACTAAAAACTATAATAGCATGTCAAATAAATCAGTAAACACAGTATTAGCAATTTTAGCAGGAGCGGCGATCGGAGCAACCGTAGGAATTTTGTTCGCACCGGATAAAGGTTCAAAAACCAGAAAAAAAATAAAACATGGTATTGATGATTCTGCAGATAAAGTAAAAGATAAATTTGGTGATTTAACAGATACTTTAAAATCAAAAGCTGCTAAAGCTAAAAAAGATCTGGAAGCTACTTTCAACGATTTGGTAACTAATGTTGATAATAAAACCGAAGATGTTATTTTAACTTTAGAAAAAAAGTTAGATGAGCTTAAAAAACAAAGCTCAAAAATTCAATAATAAAATAGCTAATTTATGGCTTTTGAAAAAATAAAAGAAAATGCCCAGGATTTACAAGATCACACTAAAGAGTATATAGATAATACCATTTCGTATTATAAATTATGGTCTTTTAAAGTAATCATGAAATCGACAACATTACTACTTAAAATATTTTTGTTAAGTGTTCTGTTGGCTATGGCTATGATATTCTTTTCAATTGCTGCAGCTCTGGCAATTGGATATGGTCTTCGTAATTTTGCACTTGGTTTTCTTATAGTAGGTCTTTTCTATCTTCTCATTTGTATTATTATCTATTTTATTAAAGATAAGATTGTTGAAGGACCATTACTTGAAAAATTTTCTGACTTCTTTTTTAATGATTAAAAATATGGGAAAACAAAAATACAGATCCTACAGCCAGATCGATCGGGATTTGGAAATCTTAAAACTGGAACAGGAAATCAGTTACCAAAAAATAGTACAAAGTGTTCAGGATACTAAAGAAAGTCTTGAACCTAAAAATTTACTGGGAGCCGTTCCAAAAGCTGCTTTGAGCCTTTTAGGAAGGTTATCCGGTCCAATAAAAAATGTTGCTCTTTCTGTTCTTTTAAAAAGATTTTTTAAATAAAAACAGAGATAGTGTATAAAAGAGAGATAATTCTAAATGAATCATCTCTCTTTTTATTTTAAAAAAAGAAGAATCTAATGATACCTATTTTATAATTTTATCCTTTATAAAAAAATTCTTATATAAATAAACTAAACTCATGCACAAATTTAAAAAAACATTTTTAGCGGTATTTCTACCTTTTACTTTACTCTCACAAGCGCAGGTAGAAAGACCAAAACTGGTTGTCGGTATAATAGTAGACCAAATGCGAATGGAATATCTTTACCGATATAATCCTTATTTTACCGAAAACGGATTTAAAAAATTAATGAATGAAGGTTTTGTATATACTAATATGCATTACAATTATGTACCTACGCATACTGCCCCGGGACATGCTTCTATCTATACGGGAACTACTCCGGTAAATCACGGAATAATGGGTAATTCATGGTTTAACAGAAGTACTAATAAAAAAATGTACTGTACAGATGATATCAATGTAACTTCATTAGGAAATCCTGATAAAGAAGAAGAAGGTATAATGTCGCCTAAAAACTTACAAGCGACTACGGTAACGGATGAACTAAAACTTGCCACTAATTTCAGAGGAAAAGTGTATAGTGTCAGTATGAAAGACAGAGGTGCTATTCTTCCGGCAGGACATTTTGCCAACAGAGCGTATTGGCTTTCTGATAACGGTAATTTTATTTCAAGTACTTTTTACGGAAAGGATTTCCCACAATGGGTAACCAATTATAATAAGGATAAAAAGTATATGAAATATATCAATCAGGGCTGGAAATTATATAAAGATGAATCCTTCTACAAAGAAAGTCTAAAAGATGATAATCCGTATGAAACAATGTCTTTTAACAAGGATAAAAAAGCCATTTTTCCTTATGATTTGAAAACAGCCTATAAAAAGGATGGTTTCAAAATTGTAAAATCAACTCCTTTTACCAGTGATATTGTTGCTGATTTTGCAAAAGAGTTAGTAGTAAAAGAAAATTTAGGACAGGATGAAGATACTGACTTTTTAGCAATTAGCTTTTCTGCTACAGACGCTGTGTCTCACAGCACTTCTCCTCGTTCTATGGAAACACAGGATACCTACCTGAGATTAGATCAGACTCTTGCTGATTTACTTTCTTTCCTGGATCAGAAAGTAGGTAAAGATAATTATCTAGTATTCTTAACTGCAGATCATTCAGGAGCTGAAAATCCTCTGTATTTAAATGATAAAGGTTATGATGTCTCTTCATTAAAAGGAAGAGAAACAGAAAAACAACTGAAAGATTTTTCAGTTCAGACTTTTGGAGAAGATTTCATAGAAACCTATTCTACCCAAAATGTATATTTAAAAGAAGAAGCTATACAAAAATCAGGTAAAAACAGATCTGAAATAATTACAAAACTGGTAAATTATATAGAAAGTTTTCCTTCTGTAAAAAGAGCTTATACTGAAGAACAGATACTAAATACTTCTCCAACGGACGAACATGCTTCTATGATCTTTAGAGGGTATGATAAAACTCAAAACGGACAAATTTATGTACTTCTAAAACCAGCTTATATGTATTTTATGAAAGAAGGAACTACACATGGCTCTAGTTATACGTATGATACCCATGTACCGGGAATATTCTATGGATGGAAAATTACTAAAGGAATTAGTCATAAAAAAACATATATTACTGAAATAGCACCTACTATTTCTCAAAAAATAAGTATTACTTTTCCTAACTCGACTTCTGCTGAAGTTTTGACAGAAGTTCTGAATTAGAAATAAAAATTATATTTATAAAAAAAGGGTCCGTCTAAAACATTTTAGACGGACCCTTTTTTTATTTTCTATTTTGATATTAAATATCTTCAGTAGTATTTTCTTCATCGAGAGGTTTATAATCATAACCTTCTTCTTTTTTTGAATCTAGTTTCTTTTTTGATCCTCTTTTCATTGCTTCTCCTACTTGATTAGAAGCTGTGAACGAAGCCACCATGTTGTTTAACATATCACTTCCTGCCTGTGGAGAGTTGGGAAGTAAAATAAGGTTAGAATTATTATCTGCTCCGATTGCCTGTAATGTATCATAATGTTGTGTTACAACAATTAATGCAGAGGCTTCCTGAGAGTTAATACCCACTTTATTCAGTACATCAACACTTTCTACCAGACCACGTGCAATCTCACGTCTCTGATCGGCAATACCCTGTCCTTGTAAACGTTTACTTTCTGCTTCTGCTTTTGCTTTTGCAACAATACGAATACGGCTTGCTTCTGCTTCATATTCAGCCGCTGTTTTCTCTCTGTCGGCAGCATTAATTCTGTTCATTGCATTTTTTACCTGAATATCCGGATCAATATCTGTAATCAGTGTATTAATAATATCATAACCGTAAGTCGTCATTGCTTCGTTCAATTCACGTTTTACAGCAATAGCAACATCGTCTTTTCTTTCAAAAACATCATCCAGTTTTAATTTAGGAACTTCTGCACGAACTACGTCAAAAACGTAAGAAGTAATCTGATCGTGTGCATATTCTAATCTATAAAAAGCATCATAAGCTTTATCTTTTATTACCATGAACTGAACGGATACTTTCATTTTAACAAATACGTTGTCTTTCGTTTTGGTTTCAATGATAACATCCAATTGCTGAATTTTAAGATTTATTTTTCCTGCAATTTTATCTACTACAGGAATTTTTAACTGTAATCCGGAATGACGGATACTGTGAAATTTTCCAAAACGCTCTATAATAGCAGTAGTCTGTTGTTTTACCGTAAAAAAGGATGACAGAAAAAGAAATAATCCAAAAAACAGGATTACAAATAAAGGTATATTCATAATTTAAATATTTAAATAATTTGTTTATTCTGTCAAGGTACAACTATTTTTTTCAATAAAAAAAACCAGTTTAACGAATTAAAACCGGTTTTATACTGATATATAATACTATTATTTATAAAAATATTCTATTTTAAAGCAATAACAGCATTTTTTACTCTTTTTATTGTTTCTTGTTTTCCTATCATTTCAATGATATCAAACAGATGAGGACCTTTTAAAGCTCCTACTAAACTCAATCGAAAAGGTTGCATTACTTTACCCATTCCAATTTCATTTTTTGTTAACCATTCTTTGACAACTGTTTCTATATTAGGAGAACTGAAATCTGTAATAGGATCCAGTACCTGAATTAGCTGTTCCATTAATTGGGCTGTTTCCGGCTTCCAGTTTTTCGCTGCTTTTTCATCATAAGAAGTTGGAGCTTCAAAAAAGAAGTCACTTAATTCCCATAAATCACTTGCAAATGAAGCACGTTCTTTTACTAAAGAAACTACTCTGGAAACATAGTCCTGTGAAACAGAAAATCCTTTTTCAGTAAGAACCGGTAGAAATTCAGCAGCTAATACAACATCATTTTGTTTTATCAGATATTGATGATTGAACCATTTATTTTTTTCCGGATCAAATTTAGCACCTGCTTTATGTACTCTGTTCAGATCAAACCCCTGTACCAGTTCTTCCAGAGAAAATAATTCTTTTTCTGTTCCGTCATTCCATCCTAATAAGGCAAGAAAATTAACAACTGCTTCCGGAAAAAATCCTTTTTCTCTGTATCCTGATGATTTTTCACCTGTTACCGGATCAATCCAATCTAATGGAAATACGGGAAATCCTAATTTATCTCCGTCACGTTTAGATAGTTTACCATTACCAATCGGTTTTAATATCAACGGTAAATGGGCAAACTCAGGAGCTTCCCATCCAAATGCTTTGTATAACAATTCATGCAGCGGGAGGGAAGGCAACCATTCTTCTCCACGGATTACGTGGGAGGTTTCCATTAAATGATCGTCTACTATATTTGCCAGATGATACGTTGGCATTCCATCTCCTTTAAATAATACTTTATCATCCAGTAAATCCGTTTCAAACTTAATATCACCACGAATTATATCTTTTAAATGTAAAGTTTCTCCAACCGGAGTTTTAAAACGAATTACATGTTCTTCTCCATTTGTAATACGTTCTGCTACTTTAGCAGCAGTATTAGTAAGAGAATTATCAAGCTGTTCACGAACGGTATGATTATAAATAAATGTTTTACCTTGTTCTTCTGCGTTTTTTCTTAATTGATCTAAATCCTCCGCTGTATCAAAAGCATAATATGCCCAACCGGAATGAATCAGCTGATCTGCATATTCTTTATATAAAGGTTTACGATCACTTTGACGATAGGGTCCGAATTTTTCATTTTTACCTATTGTTTCATCCGGAGAAATTCCTAACCATTCCAATGCTTCCATGATATAACTTTCTGCTCCGGCAACATAACGATTCTGATCTGTATCTTCTATACGTATATAAAAGGTACCTCCATGTTTTTTAGCAAATAAATAATTAAATAAAGCAGTTCTTACTCCACCAATATGTAATGGTCCTGTTGGACTGGGTGCAAAACGCACACGTACTTTCTTTGTCATAATAGTTTAAAAATAAAGTGCAAAGATACAATTCCATGTGGCATTGTTCTATATATTTGACCTATTTAAAAGGATATTATTTTGTTTACAGTTAATACTTTAGAAGTGAAATGTTTTTTGTAAAATGTGAGATGATGAATACTGTAAATTGATACTATCTTATCTGTAACTGCTTGTAAACCAACAAAAAGAATCAATGTTAATTCAATTTTACAATTACTTGACAGTAAGCTAATTATGAGTTAACATAGACTGTTGATAACTTTGGATAGATTAGCATAACTGTTTTTGTATTGTATCTTAATTTTCACTAATCCAAAATCAGATTGAATTAAACAAATTTAGTTTGGACTTTTTCTCGAATAGTTATCAATATAAAAAAATAGTTTATTAACAGAAATTAACAAGAGTACTTATTAATAATTTCAATATAAAATAGCTTATCAACCGTTGTTAATAACCTTTTAAAAAGGATTGATTCTAATGCATTTACAGTAAAAAGATATTGTTAATTACTGTGCATAACAAACTATAACCACAATTCTATCCTATAATAGATAAAGTTATAGCCACTATTAACAAGCTATAATAACAACCATTTAATTAAATTTAAAATTCTTTTTTTATTGTTGTATTTAATATATGTTGACAACTTGTAAAAAAGTATTCAGTTACAGTTTACAGTTTACAGTTTACAAAATTGCTTTATGATATTTTAGAGCAAAGAATCAAGAGGCAAGAAGAAAGAGATATACCAGTAGAGATGCGTTTTAACGTTACTATTTACGATATTTTCATATATGGTTATTCTAACATGTTTTTTTAAAAGATATACGATATCTTAATGAGGAAAGAATATTATTTAAAATATTAAGTTTTCAGTTTTTAATATAATTTTGAAATTAGATGTCTCATTTCACATTTTACAAAAAACATTTTACAACTATAAACTGTAATTATAAATTATCAACTATATTGAATACTTCAATATTTTGTAGTAGTGTCCGTTTATTTTTATTTATTGAAATCTCAGGGACTTTGTTTTTCTGATTTTAGAATTATCAATTATCAACTGGAAGCTATCAATTATTCCTATTTTAGTGGGTTTATAATCGTCATTTAAAATTTAAAAAACGATTTAAAAATTTTAGTTGTAATTTTATCCGTTATAATAGATTTTGTAAGTAGTGGAAAAGACTAATTTGATATATGAAAAGCTGGAAAGCTTTATAAGAAAGTATTATATGAATAAATTGATAAAGGGATTAATCTTCTTTATTGGTTTAGGATTGCTTTATTTTTTATTTACATTGCTTGTAGAATATTTTTTATGGCTTTCTCCATTAGGAAGAACTATTTTGTTTTGGGTATTTGTTTTGGTTGAAGTATTGCTTTTATTTCGTTTTATACTTTTTCCTCTTTTCAAATTATTAAAATTACAAAATGGGATAGACTATAAAGAAGCTTCTGCTATTATTGGAAATCATTTTTCTGAAGTAAGTGATAAGCTTACTAATTTTTTACAACTTTCCGGTACTACTAATTCATCTGAATTAGTAGTAAAAGCTATTGAACAGAAAGCTAATTCTTTGCAACCGATACCTTTTAGCAGTGCTATAAATTTTAAAGGAAATATAAAATATTTACCTTGGTTAATTGTACCTATATTATTTTTTATGTTTTTCCTTATATCGGGTAACAGCGGAATGATAACTGAAAGTTTTGGAAGAGTAGTAAATTATAATAAACAGTTTTCTCCACCGGCTCCATTTGAATTTATTGTTCTGAATAAAAAACTGCAAACGGAACAAAATAAAGATTTTGTATTACAGGTAAAAACGGAAGGTAAGGTTATACCTGAAAATGTAATAATTTACATTGGTAAGGAAAGTTATTATCTTGAGAATACAAAGCCCGGTATTTTTGAATTTCATTTTACTAGACCTGCTACATCTGTTGTTTTTCATTTAGAAGCAAATAAAGTTTATTCTCCTGAATATGAATTATCTGTAGTAGAAGTTCCTACTATTGCTAATTTTGAGATGGAACTTATTTTTCCTAAATATTTGAATAAAAAAAGAGAAATTATTAGAGGAAACGGTAATGCTGTTGTTCCGGAAGGTACATTAGTGAAATGGAAAGTGGCAACGATTGCTACAAAACAAGTAGAATGGTCTGATTATACTAAAAATGTACCTTTTATTAAAGAGAATACTATTTTTTCTTTTACTAAAAATATCTTTCAAAATACGGATTATCAAATACTTACTTCTAATAATGAAGTAAAAAATTATGAAAAATTAAACTATCAGATCAATATTATAAAAGATCAGTTTCCTTCTATTACGGTGGCTGATGCACCTGATAGTTTGAGTCTTAATAGAAACATTGTACTAGGACAGGTTTCTGATGATTATGGATTGACGAAACTTCAGGTAGTTTATTATGCTAAGAATAGACCTGAAGTAATTATGAAAGGTATAATACCTATAAAAACTTCTGTTTTTGACCAATTTTATTATGTGTTTCCAGGTGATCTTAAAGTAGAGCAGGGTGTTTCTTATGATTATTATTTTGAAGTTTTTGATAATGATGCACTTCATAATTTTAAAAGTACAAAGTCTTCTATTTTTTCACATCGCGAAGCGACAGATGAGGAGCGTGAAGACCAAATATTACAGGATCAAAATAATAACATTAATAGCTTATCACAATCTATTAAAGAGCAGGACAAGCAGTTGAATGATCTTGATAAACTACAAAAGTTAGGGAAAGAGAAAAATAATCTTGAATTTAAGGATCAGCAAAAGATCAATGAGTTTATAAAACGTCAGAAGATACAGGACGAAATGATGAAATCTTTTTCAAAAAAGATGGAAGAAAATCTGGATCAATTCAAATCAGAAGAAAAGGATGAACTGAAAGAAAAATTAAAAGATCGTTTAAAGAATGCAGATAAAGAAATTGAGAAAAATAATAAGCTTTTAGATGAGTTGCAGGATCTGACGAATAAGATTAAAGAAGAAGAATTATTTGATAAAATAGAAAAGTTTAAGCAGAACAGTAAGAACCAGACTAAAAATTTAGAGCAGTTAGTAGAACTGACGAAGCGTTATTATGTTCAGAAAAAAGCAGAACAACTGGCTAATAAATTTGATAATTTAGCAAAGAAACAGGAAGAATTATCGAATAGTGAAAAGGAAAATACGGCTCAGAAGCAGGAGGAGATTAATAAAGAATTCAATAAACTTCAGGAAGATCTGAAAGATCTGAAAAAAGAAAATGAAGGATTAAAGAAACCAATGGATATTTCTTCTGATAAAAATAAGGAAAAAAGTATTGAAGATGATGTTCAGAAAGCATTGGATAATTTAAAAGAAGATAAAAAGGAAGCTGCTAAACCGAAGCAGAAAAGTGCTGCTAAAAAAATGAAGGAGTTAGGAAAGGAAATGAAAGAGGAAATGGAAGCAGCTGAAAGTGAAAAATTAGAAGAAGATGTAAAAATGTTACGTCAGATATTGGATAATCTTTTAGCATTTTCTTTCTCTCAGGAGGATCTTATGGTTCAGTTTAAAGGGATGAAGAGAGGTTCACCTTCTTATAATAAGAATTTAAAAGTACAGCAAAATCTAAAACAACAGTTTAAACATGTCGATGATAGTCTTTTTGCAATGTCATTACGTAATCCTTCTATTGATGAAATGATTACTAAAGAAGTGGGTGATGTACATTATAATCTGGATAAATCGATTGAAACTTTAGCAGATGCAATGATTTTAAAAGGAGTATCACATCAGCAATATACAACTTCATCAGCAAATAAACTTGCTGATTTTTTAAGTTCTATACTTAGTAATATGCAGGATCAGATGCAGATGCAAATGAATCCTAAACCTGGTGATAAGGAAGGAATGCAATTACCAGATATTATTAAAAAACAACAGGGACTGGGTGAAAAAATGAAGGATCAAATGCAGAAAGGTAAAGAAAAAGGGGATGGTCAGTCTGAAGGAAAAGGTAAAGATGGTAAAGATGGTGAGAAAGGAGAAGGAGAGGCTAAGGCTTTATTTGAAATTTATAAAGAGCAACAGCGTTTAAAAGAGGCATTACAAAAGGCTTTAGAAAAGGAAGGTTTAGGAAGGAATGGAAAGCAGGCTTTGGATAAGATGAAAGAAATTGAAAAGGATCTGCTTAACAAAGGATTTAAAAATGAAACCATTCAGAAGATGATTAATCTAAATCATGAGCTTTTGAAACTGGATAATGCGATGCGTGAACAGGGAGAAGATCGTAAGCGTCAGTCTAAAACAAATGATAAAGAATACAATAATCTTAACAAAACTTTACCGATTGAATTACAAGAATATTTAAACAGTATAGAAATATTAAATAGACAAAGCTTACCTTTGCGCCCTAATTTCAATCAGAAAGTTCAACAGTATTTTAAAAAGGATGATTAGTTTTAATTACGAAACCGATTTTATATTAGACAATGAATCAGTATATACTGACTGGTTGTCTTCAGTTATTTTATCAGAAAATAAGAAAGAAGGAGATATCAATTATATCTTTTGTGATGATGATTATTTACATACTATTAATGTAGAATATCTAGATCATGATACTTTAACTGATATTATTAGTTTTGATTATTCAGTAGGAAATGAATTACATGGTGATATTTTTGTATCCGTTGAAAGGGTAGAGGATAATGCTAAGGATTTTGAGGTTTCCTTTGATGAAGAATTGAAACGTGTTCTGGCTCATGGTATCTTACATTATTGTGGATATAAAGATAAGTCAGAAGAAGATTCTCTATTGATGAGAAGTAAAGAAGATGAGAAGATAAATATGTTCCACGTGAAACAATAATTATCTTTCATTACTATTTTAATTAAATGTTCCACGTGAAACAATGAGTTTATTTCAAGACACATACGATGTAATCGTAGTTGGAGCCGGTCATGCCGGTTCCGAAGCTGCTGCTGCTGCTGCCAATATGGGATCGAAAGTTCTGTTGGTAACCATGAGTTTGCAAAACATTGCACAAATGTCCTGTAACCCCGCTATGGGAGGAATTGCAAAAGGACAAATTGTAAGAGAGATTGATGCACTGGGAGGATATTCTGGAATCATTTCGGATAGAACTGCTATTCAGTTTAAGATGTTGAATAAATCAAAAGGACCTGCAATGTGGAGTCCTCGTGTTCAGAGTGACCGTATGCGTTTTGCAGAAGAATGGAGACTAATGTTAGAGCGTACTCCGAATGTAGATTTTTATCAGGAAATGGTAAAAGGTATACTTACAGAGAATGGTAAAATAACAGGAATACGAACTGCACTAGGAATAGAGATTAAAGCAAAATCAGTTGTTCTTACAAATGGTACTTTTCTGAATGGACTAATTCATATTGGTGAAAAACAATTTGGAGGAGGAAGAGCAGGAGAAAGTGCTGCATTTGGAATTACCGAAGATTTAGTACAATTAGGCTTTGATTCCGGAAGAATGAAAACAGGAACGCCTCCAAGAGTGGATGGGCGTTCTTTAGATTATTCTAAAATGTTAGAACAACCGGGTGATTTAGTTCCGGGTAAATTTTCTTATTCAGATCTGACAAAACCTTTAGAAGTTCAAAAATCATGTTGGATGTCATATACTTCATTAGAAGTTCACAGTATATTGAGAGAAGGTTTTGATCGTTCACCAATGTTTAATGGAACAATAAAGAGTATAGGACCAAGATATTGTCCGTCTATTGAAGATAAAATAAATCGTTTTGCAGATAAAGAAAGACATCAGTTATTTATAGAACCGGAAGGATGGAATACTGTGGAGGTTTATGTAAATGGATTTTCTACTTCTCTTCCAGAAGATATTCAAATGAAAGCATTACGTTCTGTAGTAGGATTTGAAAAGGTAAAATTCTTTCGTCCTGGTTATGCAATCGAATATGATTATTTTCCGCCTACTCAGTTAAAACATACTCTGGAAACAAAATTGGTGGAAGGATTATATTTTGCTGGTCAGATTAATGGAACAACCGGATATGAAGAAGCAGCTTCACAAGGTTTGATGGCAGGAATTAATGCGCATTTAAAAGTACATGATAAAGCACCATTTATATTAAAAAGAAACGAAGCTTATATTGGAGTACTTATTGATGATTTGATTACAAAAGGAACAGAGGAACCTTATAGGATGTTTACTTCAAGAGCGGAATACAGAACTTTGCTTAGACAGGATAATGCTGATTTTAGATTGACACCAATGTCCCATGAAATAGGATTAGCTTCTGAAGAACGCTTGAGAAAGATGGAAAAAAAGAAAACTGAATCTGAATTGTTTGTAAAATTTTTTAAAGAAACAAGTGTAACAGTTTCTGAAACGAATCCTATATTAGAAGAAAAAGGTTCATCTCCAATTAATCAACCGGATAAAATGTTTAAAATATTTTCAAGACCTCAGATTGAAATTGAAGATATTTTAAAATTTGAAAAAGTAGCTAATTACATTTCAGAAAACGAATTAGATATGGAAGTAGTAGAGCAAGCTGAAATTGAAGTTAAATATTCAGGCTATATTGAGAAGGAGAAAAATAATGCAGATAAACTGAATAGATTAGAGGATATTAAAATTCCTGAGAATTTCGATTATGATAAAATAAAATCTTTGTCCTATGAGGCTAAAGAAAAATTTAAAAAGATCAGACCGGTTACTATTTCACAAGCTTCAAGAATAAGCGGAGTATCTCCAAGTGATGTTTCAGTATTATTAATTTATATGGGAAGATAAAATGTTTCACGTGGAACGAAGTTTGCGAAAGCACAGTATAAAAGGAACAATAACTATATTGTTTCTTTTTTTTGTTATTTATGGTTGTGGAATAAGTAGAGTAACAACTGTTATTTCAGATTATATTTTGATTCCTTCAAATGGTAAGAATGTAATAGGACGTGAAAATCTTACTGCATTTCTTTTTGAAAACAATCTAAAGAATCTTTCTATTGAACAGTTTTTAAATGAAAAATATAAATTTGATAATTATAAGACCAGAGAGTTTTGGGTAACTATAGAAGGAACTAAATTTTTTATCATGGTGTATGATAAAAATGAAACAGAAAAATATTTTGATTTATCTGCTTTCAGTTTAAAAAATATTGAACCAGATACAGTACGAATAGAAGGACAAAGTGAATTTATTGCAATATCTGTTATTGATGCTTATAACGAAGATTGCCTGGCAGATGATTCTCTTTATCAGAATATAGTCATAAATTATTTAAAAAAATTAAAAGACGAATATTATAATTACTAATGGATATTTCTAAAACTAAACATTTTATTACAGTAAAAGATTATTCTGTATCTGGTGAAACTTTTGAATTGTGTATTGATGAACAAATTGATTTATTAATTACTACTCCAAAACCAGAAGAAAAAGATCTGCCTCGTTATTATGAAAGCGAAGATTATATTTCTCATACAGATGGAAAAAGATCTTTATTTGAAAAAGCATATCATTTTGTTAAAAATATAGCTTTAAAAAACAAACTGAAATTAATAAATAAGGAACAACCTAAGCAGGGTAGGCTTTTAGATATTGGAGCAGGAACAGGTGATTTTCTGGTTTTAGCAAAAAAGAATAACTGGAATACAATTGGAATTGAACCCAGTGAAAAAGCAAAACAAATTGCAATTGATAAAGGAGTTCATTTTGTTTCCTCTATAA
Source organism: Flavobacterium sp. AK-301 (assembly GCF_058310215.1). Classification (NCBI taxonomy): domain Bacteria; kingdom Pseudomonadati; phylum Bacteroidota; class Flavobacteriia; order Flavobacteriales; family Flavobacteriaceae; genus Flavobacterium; species Flavobacterium sp. AK-301. The sequence continues at coordinate 14,208 of NZ_JBZEES010000003.1, read as the reverse complement.
AAGAACTGGAAGATCATTCTTTTGATGTGATTACGATGTGGCATGTTCTGGAACATATTCCTAATTTAGAAGAGCAGATAACAGAATTAAAAAGAATACTAAAACCTTCCGGAACAATTATTATTGCTGTTCCTAATTTTAATTCTTTTGATGCTGATTATTATGGAAAATTCTGGGCAGCTTTTGACGTACCCAGACATCTATGGCATTTTTCTAAAAAAGCAATTAAAGTTCTTTTTTCTAGAGAAAGTTTAAATGTGATAAAAGTACTTCCTATGAAGTGGGATTCATTTTATGTGAGTTTACTTTCTGAAAAATATAAAACAGGAAAAATGAATTATTATAAAGCTTTTTATATTGGATGGACCTCAAATCGAAAGGCAAAGAGAAATAAAGAGTATTCTTCCCATATTTACGTGATAAATAACAGTAAAACTTAAAATAAAGCGTTTTAAAAGACTTTTGTATGTATTAATATAAATAGATATAAAAGAAAGAAAAAACTCCTTTAAAAAGGATCTAAAAGACCCTGTTTTTATAGTAATTAGCTATTGATAATAGTATTATTATAAAATTTTATTATGATAGACAGAATGTAATCTCACAGGTTTTTAAAACCTGTGAGATTTTTGTTTTTTTATAAAAATAGTCATTTATATTTTTTTAGGATAATATTAATTTAATACTATTTTTATTAGAACAGTATTTTAAAAATATAAATAAATAAATAAAACGTTTCACGTGGAACGAAGTTTGTTAAGTACTGTAGATTCAGAAGGTCGTATAAAAAATAAACTAAATAGTATTATTAAAACTAAATATTTTTTTAAAGCTTGTTGTATATTAAAAATATAAAGTTTATTAAAGAAAAGAGAAGTATTTTAAAGTGTAATTAAATGAGTTTATAGTAACAGTAATTATGTATTATAGATGGATAAAATTTAATCCTGCAGGTTTTATAATCTGTGGGATTTTTGTTTTTATAAAAATAATAAAAGTAAAGTGATCGTAAATCTATTATAATTTGAAATAAATTTTATTACATAAAAATTTAAATTTTTGCTATTGGATGTATTTTAATTAGAAAATAAATATTATTTCCTTTCATCTATACAATAAATAACAGTAAAACTTAAAATAAAGCGCTTTAAACGTCTTTTATAGATCTGAATATATAATTCCATCAAATAAAATAAAAGTCCTTTTAAAATGAAATTAAAAGGACTTGTTTTTATAGTAATTAACTATTAAAAATAGAATTTTAATAATTTATTCTTATTAAGAAGAAAATGAGATCTCATACATTTTAAAATATGTGAAATCTTTATTTTACTTTTAGTAGTATCCTTTTATCTATATTTTATATCTATATTTTTAAATATTAAAATTATATTTTATACTACATTTTAACCTGATTTGCAGTATAAGAAAACAGATAACTTACTTGATTTTTTATGATAATTTTGATTATATGATAATCGTTTAACAAGAACTTTTTTGTATTTCTATAATTAAAAATAAAATAAAATAGTATAATATTTATAGATAAAATATCAATAAAACTCTCTAATTATTGTAAATAATATAATAAAAGTAATATATTATATTATTTTTTATACTATTATTTTGTTTTTAAATAATTACTACTATTTTAGCGTTTTCTAGATATTCTAAGTTTATTTTTATCTAAATTAAGATATATACATAGATAAAATTTAGTTAAATAGACTTTTATAATTTTAAATTGAGTATTTATTTACTTCTTTTTCAGGTAATTGTAATTACAAAAACAGTTATTTTCTTTTTATAAATATTGGTAATTTCTATAGATATTCTATATTTATTAACATGCTATTTTAATTAAAAATCATCTATTTTCTTTTTAATAATAAGAATAAAAGACCCTTATAGTCTTTATAGTAATAGAATATTAGAGAAGTATTGATTTTTATAAAGAAATGATATTTCAATAATTATATAATTTATTAAGCGCATGAAACAAAAAAAAGAATTATTAATCCTTTCTCCTTTAGAAAGGACAGATGTAAAATTAGCTTTAGAAACTATTAAAGCAGGGGCTTTTCCTATACTTCATCTAGGCAGAGATATAGAATTAGCAAAAAAAGAATTAGTAAATCTTAGTTCGAAGACCGATCAGTTTTTTGGAGTATGTATTACTTCTGAGACGATGAAAGATTTAATTTTTCCAGAGAATGTAACAAAAGTTTTGTTGCCTTTTGGAATAGATATTTCTAATAATGAATCTTTGAGCAAAAAAAATATAGAAATTTTATATCAGGTACATTCTTTTGAAGAAGCTGAACATATTATAAAAAATAAATTATATTCAATTGTTATAAAAGGTAATGAAGGAGCAGGTAAAGTTGCTAAAGAATCTTCTTTTATTCTTTTTCAGGGAATAATAAAAAAATATCCTAATTGTGATACGAATATATTTATACAGGGAGGTGCCGGTCTTCATTCTTCATCTGCATTTCTTGGGTTAGGAGCTAAGGGTATTATTTTTGACTCTCAGGTAGTATTATTTTCTGAGTGTAGCGTACCTAAAATAGTCAAAGATACCTGCAGGAAACTTAGTGGAAGTGAGACGGTTGTAATTGATGATTTTAGAGTATTACGCCGAAAAAATTCTCCTGATTTACCTCATAATGCAAAGTATGCTGATTTATTACCTTATTTAGATGGTTATGACTTATCTGAAAATTATCTCCCTATGGGACAGGATATTGCATTGGCAATAGATTTAGTGGAGAGGTATAAAAAAATAAGTAATCTGGTAAATTATTTTTACGAAACGGTTTATGGACATTTGTTGCAGGCTAAGAAACTGCATGTAATTTCGCCGGAAAGTAGCTTAGCAAAAGATTTGGGTATTAAGTATCCAATTGCTCAGGGTCCTATGGCTCGGGTTAGTGATGTTCCTGAATTTATAAATAATGTAGCTGATTCTGGAGCATTACCTTTTTTTGCTTTAAGTGTTATGTTAGGTAAATCTGCTGAAGATCTTCTGAATGAAACTTCTAAGCTTCTGGAAAATAAATCCTGGGGTATTGGTATACTTGGATTTGTTCCTTCTAAATTGCGTGAAGTACAGACAGAATATATATTAAAAGTAAAACCACCGATAGTATTAATTGCCGGAGGAAGTCCGAGATTAGCAAAACCTTTTGAAAAAGAGGGTATAAAAGTATTCTTACATGTTCCTTCTACTTCTTTATTGGATGTATTTTTGAAAGAAGGATGTGAAAATTTTATATTTGAAGGTCGTGAAAGTGGAGGTCATGTGGGACCACTTTCAAGTTTAGTTCTTTGGGAAAAACAAATTGTCAGATTACTAGAAGAAGATAAATGTTCACAAAGTGTCTTTTTTGCAGGTGGAATTCATGATGCTATTTCTTCTGCTTTTGTATCCATAATGAGTGTTTCATTAGCTGCAAAAGGAGTTAAGATTGGCGTTTTGATGGGAACGTCTTATTTATATACTGAAGAGGCTATAAAAACCCGATCAATACAGGAAGAATATCAGAAGCAATTATTGGAACAAAAAGGAACGGTACTATTAGAGTCTGCGCCCGGACAAGTAACACGTTCTTTAAAATCTCCTTTTACCCAATATTTTGCAGAAGAAAAAGAACGATTATTATCTCTCGGATTAGATACTACAGAAGTATTAATGAAGCTGGAGAGTTTGAATGTCGGTCGATTAAGAATTGCTGCAAAAGGTATTGAAAGACAAGAGGATAAATTAGTTCAAATAGGTGTAGAAGGACAATTAAATAAAGGTTGTTTTCAAGCAGGTGCAGTAACTGCATTAAAGAATAAAGTCACTACTTTAGATAAACTTCATATGGAAGTTGCAGTTGATTCGAATGAATTAATAGATAAACTTAATAATTTACCAAAACCGGTGTCTTCTGTAAAACCTATAGATATAGCTATTGTAGGTATGGAATGCGTTTTTCCTGGTGCAAAAAATCTGGATGAATACTGGAGAAATATTTTATTAAATAAGGATTGTATTTCAGAAGTTCCTGATTCAAGATGGAATAAGAATTTATTCTATAAACCAGAATCTCAGGATTCTGATGACATTGTCTCAAAATGGGGTGGATTTATACCTGATATAGATTTTGATCCGTTGGAATTTGGTATGACTCCACAATCAATAGCGTCTATTGAACCTGTACAATTATTAAGTCTTTTAGTTGCTAAACGGGCATTAGAGGATGCCGGTTATTCGGATCTTTCAGAAATAGAAAGTGATTATACTTCAGTAATTTTTGGTGCTCAAGGTGCTACTGAACTGGCAACATCTTATAATCTTAGATCAGGAATAAAACAATTATTTGGTGAATTACCGGATAATGTGAAAGAAGCATTGCCTCGTTTCAATTCACATTCATTTGCCGGTGTGCTTTCAAATGTTATTGCCGGAAGAATTACAAACCGTTTAAATTTAGGCGGACGCAATTTTTCAGTGGATGCAGCTTGTGCTTCATCTATTGCTGCCTTAGATATTGGTTGTCAGGAATTAGTAACTAATCGTTCGGATATGGTGGTTTTAGGAGGAGCTGATTTTCATAATGGACTCAATGATTTTTTAATGTTTGGTAGTACGTATGCTTTATCTAAAAAAGGATATTGTGCCACTTTTGATTCAGATTCAGATGGTATAGCACTTGGTGAAGGTATTGGAGTACTTGTACTTAAAAGATTAGATGATGCAGAACGTGATGGAAACAAAATATATGCTGTGATTAAAGGTATAGGGGGGAGCAGCGATGGTAAAAATTTAGGAATGACAGCTCCCAGTCGCAAAGGGCAGTTTAAAGCATTAGAAAGAGCTTATCAAAATGCAGGAGTTACGCCTTTAGATGTAGGTTTAATTGAAGCTCATGGAACAGGAACATCCGTCGGGGACAGAGCTGAACTTGCGGCTTTAACAGATTTATTTTTAGAGTCTGGAGCAATAGTTCGTCAGACATATCTGGGTTCTGTTAAAACACAAATAGGTCACACAAAATGTGCTGCAGGATTAGCAGGAATTATAAAAGCAGCTCTTTCAGTATATCATGGAGTTCTTCCTGCTACTATCCATTTAGATAAACCTCTTGGTATATATGACTCTAAAACAAGTCCGTTTTTATTCAATGCAAAAGCAAGTTTATGGAATGCTGAAAAACGAATTGCCGGAATTAGTGCTTTTGGATTTGGAGGTACTAATTTTCATGCGGTAATTGAAAACTATAAGGCGGTCATTCCTCAAACGACAGGTTTAGAAGCATTGCCTTCTGAGTTATTAATTTTCAGGGGAAGTTCTATAGATGAAGCTAATGAACAGATTAAAAAAGTAAAAGATTTATTAGAGATTAATGATGCCATTTCATTAAAAGATATTGCTTATACTTTGGCTGTTTACAGTACTAAAGAGGTTTATGTTTCTATAGTTGTTCAAAACATCGAACAGCTAAAAACGAAATTAGACCTTGTTTTATTAGGTAAAAATGAAACAGGAATTTATTATACTGATAAGAAAGAAGGTAAAGTTGCCTTTTTATTTTCAGGACAAGGCAGCCAACGGGTTAATATGGCTAGAGATCTGTTTGTTGGATTTCCATCCATGAGATATTTATTGCATCAGAATAATGAATACCAAAAAATCATTTTTCCGGAAGCTGTCTTTGATGAAGAATCAAAAAATAGACAAAAAGAAGCAATTACGGATACGCGTAATGCTCAACCATTATTAGGAATGGTAGATTTTGCTATAGCTGATTTTCTGCGTTCACTTGATATTGTTCCGGATATGGTTGCAGGTCATAGTTATGGAGAAGTAGTTGCTTTATGTTTTTCAGGCGTTTTTTCTCCAGAAAATTTAACTTCTCTGAGCCATAGCAGAGCACTATCTATACTAGAGGCAATAGAAAACGATAAAGGTAAAATGGTTGCTATAAGTAATGTTTCAGAAGATGATCTGAAAGAATTGCTTAAGGATGAAACAGAAGTTTGGGCTGTAAATTTCAATTCGGCAAAACAAATAGTTCTGGCAGGAACATCCGTTGGAATAGTTTCTTTTTTAGAGAAGATGAATGAAAGAGGCATTGCTTGTAAAGAACTAAATGTAGCATGTGCTTTTCATAGCCCTTTACTTCATAAAGCAAAAGAACTCTATGCAAACACATTAAAAGATATTGTTTTTCATACACCAAAAATACAGGTATGGTCAAATACTACAGCAATCGTTTATCCTGACAATACTACAGAAATAAAAGAACGTTTAGCAGAACAGCTTATACAACCGGTATTATTTAAGAAACAAGTCGAAAATATGTATGCCGATGGTGCCCGAATATTTATTGAAACAGGACCGGGAAGTGTTTTAGCTAATCTTGTAAAAACAACTTTAGGAACTGAAATAACAGCTATACAAACTGAGGGAACAATACCTGACGGAATCAGCTTTATACTGCATGCAATAGCAAAATATGTTGCTACAGGAAGAACTATAAATTTCAAAAAATTATTTGAAGAAAGGAATGTTTCCCTGATTGCTATTGATACTCCTGAAAAATATAAAAAAAGTGCAACGATCTGGCATATCAATGGGCATAATGCTGTTCCTGTAGTAGGAGAATTGCCTAAAGACGGAGCCTTACCAATACTAAATCCTATAATTTTAATTAAAAATATGAATAATAAAATTACGAATAACGGTAGTGTAGACACAGAAAGAATCATGTTAGAATATTTTGATAACATGAAACTATTGATTCAAAATCAACAAGAGTTAATTCAAAATGAACGGGATGTAATGTTAGGTTACCTTGGACAATTTGAGATAGCACCCAGAATTCCAATGCAAAATAGGATTATACCCGCTGTTCAAAAATCTGAAATTCTTGATATTCAGGAGGTACAATCCGTAGAAGAAACAACAGCATCATTATCATCATCAAACCTTCCAGATGTAGCCTCTTTATCTCCAGAAGATATATCCGCAATTATTTTAAGTATTGTAAGTGATAAAACTGGTTATCCTATCGATATGTTGGGAATGGAACTTGATTTAGAAGCAGATTTAAGTATAGATTCTATTAAACGTATGGAGATTATAGCCGGATTAAAAGAAAAGATGAACTTCTCATTAGATATAGATATATCAGAAGAATTATTTGAAAAAATGGCTTCTATTAAAACCCTTAATTCTCTTACTCAGTGGATTAAAGAAATAGGAGATTCTGAGTCTGTCAAAGAAGAAAAAGCAGAAAGTAAAGTGACTGTAAAAAATGATGCAAAATCTAGTCAGGTTGTCGAATTATCAAGAATGTGTTTAGATCTTGTTCCACACTCTGTTAACCTGGAAAAAGTTATTTCTATTGAAGGACAACGTTTAGCAATAACTGATGACGGAGGAGAGTATTCAATAGCTATAAAAAAAGAATTAGAATCAAAAGGATCTATTGTTACTATTATTTCCGGGACAGATGATTTAGCAGAATATGACGGATTAATTCTTTTAAACATTTCTTCTTCTTCCAATAGTTATACAATGAAAGATTTGTTTCATTTGATGAAAAGTGCCAATATGAAACAATTCAAATCGATTTATATATTTAGTGATGTTATAGGTCATATTTTAAACAATGAAGGCATAGAGAAATTAAACGATATAGAAGGATTTCCGGGATTAATTAAAACGCTGGCGCATGAATATTCTGATATTAATTTTAGAATTGTAAAATCTCATACTGAATTTACAATGGATACTTTGCCAAAAATAGTATCAGATGAATTATCTGTAAAAGAACTTTTACCTGAGATTATTTACAGAGATGCAGAACGTTTACATTTTGAAGCCAGATTAGAAAAATTGGATATTCAGCATAACCAGGAAATGTCAACATTAGATTTAGATAAAGAAAGTGTTATTCTGGTATTAGGAGGTGCGCAGGGAATCACGCCGGAACTTGTTTCACAATTGGCAAGTGAATATCCATGTAATTATATTTTAGCAGGACGTTCTTCTCAAATTGCAGATGAGGAAGGTAAATATAGTTTGCTAAAAACAAAAGATGAAATTCGTAAGTACCTGATTAGTATTGAAGAAATGAAAAAACCTTCAGAAATTGAACAAAAAACACAGGTCATTTTCAAATCGAACCAAATTGCCGAATCTATAGCTAAAATAGAATCTACAGGAGGAAAAGTAATCTATAAATCAATTGATATTCAAAATACTGAAGACTTTGAATCCTGGATTCAGGAAGTAAACAGCACACATGGTAAAATAGACGGAGTAATACATGCTGCAGGAATACTGGAAGATAAGTTATTTGACCAAAAAACATGGAAATCATTTGAGTCGGTTTATTCTACAAAAGCAGATTCATTACAAGTTATTATTGATAAATTACTTCCCGACCTTAAGCTTCTGGTTCTTTTCAGTAGTGTATCTTCTGCTTTTGGTAATAAAGGACAAGCGGATTATGCAGCTGCTAATAGTGTATTTGATTTAACTTCCTTAGTACTTAATCAGAAAAGAGATGATTTAAGAGTATTATCTTTTAACTGGGGACCATGGAAAGGCGCCGGAATGGTTTCAGATTCACTTGAAAATGAATTTAACAAAAGAGGAGTAGCTATGATTCCGTTGAAAGAAGGAGGTAAATATTTTGTTGATGAGTTAAAATATGGAAAAGAAGCATCTGTATTAGTTATGGGTGGTGAAGAATCAGGTATTCAAAACTTTCTCCAACTTATAAAGAATTAATAATGAGTCTACAAATAATAAAAACATACGTATAAACAGATGAAAAAACCAGATATTGCTATAGTTGGGATGTCTATATTTTGCCCAGGAGCTAACGATATAAATGAGTTTTGGCATAATTTATCCAATGGAGTAGATTCAATAATCGATGCACCTAACGATGTAATAGATCATTCCTATTTTGATAATCCGGATGGATCTATTGATAAGTTTTATTGCCGAAGAGGAGGATTTACAAATACAGTCAAAATAGACCCTTTACGATATGGTATTTTACCCATTGCCGCAGAAGGAATGGACCCCGAACATTTATTTACATTAGGAGGTGTTGAACGAGCCTTATTTGATGCTCAGGTTTTTCAAAAGAATATATCATTAAAGAAAGGATCTGTCATTATAGGAAAAGGTAATTTTGCAGGGTTAATAGCCCTGCGTTCTGCCGAAATTATTAGAACAGCCGCACAAATATCCCAATTGATAAGAAATGCACTTCCAGATGTACCGGAAGAGGAAATACAAAAAATAAAAAAAGAATATCAAGCTCAGTTGGGACGGTATCAGTCTGATACCGCTATTGGTACTATGCCTAATTTGGTGGCATCAATGGTTGCTAATAAGTTTGATTTACAAGGACCTGCCTATACCGTAGATGCTGCTTGTGCAAGTGGATTACTGGCAGTAGATCACTCTATTAATTTATTGAGAAGCGGAGAATGTGATATTGCTATTGCAGGAGGGATGCATTCAGGGCAGAGTCCTATGTTTTGGAGTGCTTTTAATATGATGGGTGCTTTATCCAGAAAACAGAAAATTTCACCTTTTAGTGAAGATGCAGACGGTTTGTTAATTGGACAAGGTGGTGGTATGGTTGTCTTGAAAACATTAGATAAAGCAATTGCCGATGACGACAGAATATATGCCGTTATAAAAGGTACAGGTGTTTGTAGTGACGGAGGAGGATCACATGTAATGGTAACTTCCGTTCAAGGACAAAAAAGAGCATTAGATTTGGCCTGGAAAAATGCAGGAATGGATCCTAAAAATATCGGTTATATAGAAACACATGGTACAGCTACTCCCATAGGAGATAAAACAGAAATTTCTACCCTGACTGAATTTTTTGGAGATGATTCCTGTTCAAGAGCATTTTTAGGCTCCGTTAAATCTAATATTGGTCATACTATGCCTGCAGCAGGAATGATAGGACTAATTAAAACCGCTTTGTCCCTGTATCATAGAAAAATCCCGCCTACATTACATTGTGAAAAGCCTCTGGAAGCGATGTTTAAATCTCGATTTCGACCCGCACAAGAATTGATTGATTGGGATAAAAGTAAATATCCGCTTATTGCCGGAGTAAATGCTTTTGGATTTGGAGGAATAAACTCCCATGCTATTCTGGTAGCGTATGAAGGTGAGAATCAAAAAAAAACTATTGCTGAAAATAGTTTGAATACAGATAAAACACTGGTTTTTGCAGCAGCCTCCAAAGAAGAGATGATTCAAAAAATAGAAACCAATGATTTTACAATTTCAGAAGGAGATTACCGTTTGATAATTTTTAATCCTACAGACGAAACAATAAATTTAGCTAAATCTATTGTCAGACAAGATAAAAGCTGTAGAGGAATTAAGGATATTTGGTTTTCAAATGATCCATTACTAAGTAAAGGAGGAAAAGTTGTGTTTTTATTTCCGGGATTTAATCCGGATGCAAAATTAGAAACAGATTCAATTAGTGAATTTTTAAATTTCCCCAAAGTAGATTACCAACAAATAGATGAAGAATTTAATAAAAGCACTAAATCAGACACCAGAGCTTTAGAACAGGAAACCAGAGCAATAAAACAATTTTATAGTTCTCTGTTAAATGATGTTGCATTAAAAGAGTTAGGAGTATCTCCTGATATGTATGCCGGTTTCAGTATAGGTGAGTGGTATGCTGTTAGAGCTGCCGGACTTATTACAGACGCTTCAATCCTTCGAATGAGGGAATTCATAGACATAGACAGGGACAGAGGAGAATATATAAAAGACACCTATTTTATTTCTGTATTTACAAGTTATGAAAATATAAAATCATTCTGTGATAGTATCGATCAACTTTATCTTGCCATTGATTGTTGTCCAAATAATGTACTATTATGTGGAACAACAGAAACCAGAGATATTTTAGCAGAGCATCTGGAACAAAGGATGATTACTTATCGAATATTACCTTTTAAATCAGGGTTTCATACCCCATTTCTTGAAAACACATTAGATTCTATTCATGAATCCTTTGAGTATATTGAAATGTTAGAAAATAATATTCCTATATGGTCTGCTAATTCATTAGACCTTTATCCAAATGACAAAGAAGGATTTAAACAATTAGTGATAGATAACATTACAAAACCACTCTATTTTAATGATTTAGTAAAAAAATTATATGAAAAAGAAAGTGGACGTATCTTTATTCAGATAGGAGCAGGTGGATTGACCGAGTTTGTTGATGATATTCTTAACGGGGAGAACTATGCAGCGATTTCCTCATCAAGTGATACACGTTCCGGAATTGAACAAATTAGGAGAGTACTGGCTTTGTTGTTTATCAATGGAAAAGAACCCGATTATAATTTTTTAAATGCTTTAGGTATTAAAATAGAAAATCAATTAGTAAAAAATATCTATACATTACCATCAGCATCTTCAATTGTTAAAGAATTTCCTTTGCTAAAAGAAGCCGTAAAAAAATATTGTAATTCAGGAACGCTATCTATTATGTCAGTCAGAGATAATGAGAATTCATTAGTTCAGGCAATGAACGGAAATTTTTTAGATATGAATAAAAGTTTAAGGGATATGGTGTCCGTTCAGAACGAAATGACTAAATTATTTAGAGAAAAGGGGTCTTTAGCGACTAACACAGAAGTTGTAGTAAAGAAGCAAGAACAAAATGTTCTTTTAAAAAGAAAAGGAACCACATTTGAAGAACAATTCTATATCAAATTAGAAGATCATCTTTATTTATTAGATCATTCAGTAATAGGACAGCCTGAAAACTGTAAATACAAAGAGGATTTAAATCCAATTATACCCATGACAATGACGTTAGAATTATTTGCAGAAATAGCCCATCGTCAGGTTCCCTCAAGGAAAATAGTGAAAATAGGACCCGCAATGGTTATGAAATGGATGTCTGTCGAAAAACCTTTTGATGAAAAGCTTATCGGTACATGGAAAACAGAAGATACGGTCGTTATGGAAATAAAAGGATATGCTACAGTTGAAGTTACATTTGCTGATGAATACCCTTCTCCTCCGGAAGAATATCAAGGAAGTATTGACATTGGAGAGCAAATTATGCCTACGCCTACAAGAGAAGAAGTATACGATAAATATGCCTTCCACGGACCAGCCTATCAATCAAATGTATGTATGAAGAAGGTGGCAGAAAGAGGTATATTATGCGATGTAAAGAAGATGGAAGGAACAGGCTCTTTATTAGATAATATTGGTCAGTCATTAGGTTTGTTTTTACATTTAACAGAAACAAAAAATACAATATCTTTCCCTGTAAGAGTTAAAGAAATTTGTTTTTATCAGGATATGTACGATCAAGAAGGGATATTTGATCAGACCACTATTATAAAAAGTCTTTCAGACATTTTTGAAAAAGGAGATGTTGTATTAAAACGCGACGGGAAACTTTGGGCTGTAGCAAAAGGATGGATAGGTCAGCGATTTGAATTGGATAAAACAATGTGGAATATAATCTTAAAACCGAATAAATACAAAATGGCTACAGAAATAGCACCAAATATATATTTTTTTCATGATGATTCTAATAATAAAATAGTTACTTCACTATTTTTAAATAAAAGATATCTGAATTATTCGGAAAAACAGTATTTAGAAACATTGTCTCCAGAACATCAAAAGGAGTTCCTGATTAGTCGTGTAGTCCTTAAAGATGCAGTTAGAACTTTTATCAGAAAAGAAGACGAAGATTATATTTTTCCAATTGAAATTTTTATTGATCATGATTCTAACGGAAAACCGAGTGTGTATGGATTAGACAAATTAGATGAGGTAGAAGTTTCATTGTCTCACAAAGGATTAAAATCAGTAGCCATAGCGTCTCACAAACCCGTAGGTATAGATATTGAAATAATCGAAGATAGAGATGATAGTTTTTGGAAGTTATCCTTTACAGAAAAAGAATTGAATCTGTTAAAAGACAAAGATGCAGCAGAATGGAGTACCCGTTTTTGGGTTGCTAAAGAAGCGTATAGTAAAATGACAGGTATCGGATTAAAAGGAAATCCTAAAAAATATGAAGTTGAACGTATAGAGAATGAAAGTTTATTTATAGCAGATACTGAAATTAAGACTATTAAGTATGATTCCAACCATATTGTAGGATGGACAAATTAAATACTATTATGAGATACCTAATTTGTGATACTTATAAAAGTTAGAATTTTTAGAGCCTGTTTTATTATTTTAATAAACAGGCTTTATTCCTATTTTTTAAGTCTTCTAAAAAAAAGACATAAACAAGTAATAATTTTATATTTTTACCAAAAATTAAAAACTCAATTTATCAAATGAAAAAATCATTTTTAGTTATCGGACTTGCTTTTGCAATGTTATCATGTAATAAAGATAATGCTACTGTAACAGAATCTAAAACTGCTTATATCGATACAGCTAAGCTTTTAAAAGAATATACTAAAGCAAAAGATTTAGAAAATAAGTATAAAACTAAATCTGACGAAATGGGTAAAGAATTACAGTCTCAAGTAGCAAAATTTCAGGCTGACGTTGCTGATTTTCAAAAGAATGCACAATCAAAAGGTCAGGCGTGGGCACAACAAAGAGGAACTGAATTACAAAGAAGAGAACAGGAATTACAATACAAGCAACAGTCTTTAATGCAAACGTTACAACAAGAAAGTGGTGTTGAAATGGATAGTTTAGTAAGTAGTGTAAAATCATTTATTAAAGATTACGGTAAACAAAAAGGGTATTCTTATATCTATGGTACCGGTGAATCTGCTAATATTTTGTATGCAAAAGACGAGTATAATATTACAGAAGAAATCGTTAAAGCACTTAATGATAAATACAAATCAGGTTCAAAAACAGAAACGCCAACTATTACTCCTGCTACTCCAGTAGAAGAGAAGAAATAGTTTATTGTATATATTATAAAAAATGCCTCCCGATTCGGAGGCATTTTTGTTTCCATCAGTATTCAGTATATTTAGTTTTCAGTATATTAGTAATCAGTATATCAGTAATCAGTATTCAGTAAATTAGTATTCAGTAACAAACCATTAATATCCGGTAATTAACAACCAACAACCAACAACCAACAACCAACAACCAACAACCAACAACCAACAACCAACAACCAACAACCAACAACC